>NZ_AJPR01000011.1 GCF_000266865.1 Mycoplasmopsis agalactiae 14628
AATGAATTTATGATAAGTTCTGCTGTTAAATTCAACCCAATGTGCAAAAAGGTGATTGCAAACTATAACAAAGTTTAAAATAAGATAATTATTGGGCTCTAATTATGGAGCATTCATCAACTATTTTTCTAGACAATTCATAATCTTATTTATATAAATGGGCTATCAATATTAGAGTCTAATAAAACAAAAAACAGAGGAGTCAATATGGTAGAAACCTTTATTACATTTTGCGAACGTAAGAATTTAGCAAAAAGCACAATTGAAGCTTACAAAAATATTCTTTCAAATATTTTGTCAGTTGAAACAAATAAACATCTTGCTATTATGAAAATAATAACAAATCAGCAACTTAAAGCAAACACACAGCGTCTTTACAGACAAGTGTATGCTTTATACTTAAAATTTAGTAATCAAAAGAGAAACTATAAAGATATAACAGTGCTAAAAGTAAAACCTATGCAGTCTATTTATAGGCCTGTTCTTACAAAAGCTCAAGTATATAGAAGAACTAATATTATGCATAAAGATAAACCAAAAATAGTGTTTTACAAACTGCTTATTCGTTTTATGTTCGAAACAGGAATTAGAATAGGTGAACTTAAATCACTTAATGAAGAAGATAAACGAATCTATGTTAATGGCAAGGGCAATAAAAACCGCCAGGTTTTTTATAATGCCGAAACTTATGAAAACTTAAAAATGTTTAAAGACAGAATCAAAACAGTGTCGTATATCACTGTTTCAAAGGCTATTAAGCACTTTTTAGGCAATGAATATAGTCCACATTCACTGCGTAGATCATTTGCTTCATTTATGCTAAAAAAAGGAGCATTGCCTAAAATGGTGCAAAGGCAAATGGGGCACTCTAGTATAGCAACTACGTTTGCATACCAACAATTAGATGAAAATGAAAACTATCGAATTTACAGAAAAATAATGCTTAATAGCAAGTAATTTTTATAAGAAAAATATAATTTTTTACTCAAACATACATCATCAATTTTATTTTGCAATCATAAAATTTAATTTATAATATTTTTGTTATGCGTCGTTAGCTCAGTTGGTAGAGCAGCTGGCTCTTAACCAGCGGGTCACAGGTTCGAGCCCTGTACGACGTACCATATCTTAAATATAATAAGAACCTTAACAATCAACAAAAATGTTGATTGTTTTAATTTATTGTAAAAAATTATTTTTTGGTATTATTTGAATAATATTATTGCTTGCACAAAATAAGCAATAATTTCTATCAAATTCAAACCATTAATTATATATTTAACAACGGAGGTTATATGACGCCTACACGCATAATTCCAATAGGTGGAGTACAAGAAATAGGAAAATCTACTTTAATAATTGAGCACGGCAAACATATTGTAATCATTGACGCAGGTATTAAATTTGCTGACACAGCAACAACAGGTATCAAAGGAATAATTCCTGATTATAAATACTTAAAAGAAAGAAAAGACAACATTGAAGGTCTTTTTATTACTCACGGCCACGAGGATCATATTGGTGGTGTTGTTTATTTAGTTAAGCAAGTTCATCTAAAAAGAATTTATGCCCCTAAAATAGCAATTCAATATTTAAAACTTAAATTTGAAGAACACAAAATCACTCACAAAGTAGAATTTATTGAAATTGAAAAATCAGCTGTCCATGAATTTGGCAATGGTCAGGTAAAAGTAGACTTTTGAACAGCACAGCACTCAATTCCTGATGCTTTTGGTATCAGAGTTACTACACCTAATGGTTCAATTATGTGTACTGGTGACTTTAGATTCGACTATAACCCTATTGGTGAAATCTATACCGATTTTACTAAGCTAGATGCTATCGGAAAAGAAGGCCTTACAGTCCTATTGTCTGATTCAACTAATGCTATGCGTCCTTTTCACTCGCCTAGTGAAAACGATATCTTAATAGATATTGAACGCCACATGCGTTCTGCTACTAGAAAAATTATAGTCACTGCTTTTGCTTCTAACTTAACTAGAGTAAAAGCTATCATTGACCTTGCTGTTAAATTAAAGAAAAAAGTAGCTTGTTTTGGTCGTTCAATGGTTCAAGGTATTAAAATTGGCCGTAAATTAGGAAACATAAAGGCTCCGGCAAGTATTTTTGTTGAAAAAAGAGAAATATCAAAAGTTCCTGAAAATCAATTAGTTGTTTTAACAACTGGTAGTCAGGGTGAGCAATTAGCTGCATTATCAAGAATGAGCTATGGTAAGCATGCTAATATTAAAATAGAAAAAGGCGATATGGTTATCTTTTCATCTAACCCTATTCCTGGTAACAGAATGGTTGTTGAACTTCTTATTAACCGTTTAGCAAAACTAGGAGCCATTATCAAAGAAAACGGCCCTGATGGCTACTTGCACACTTCTGGTCATGCTTACAAACATGAACATGATAAAATCTTCCAGCTAACTAGACCTAAATTCTTTATACCATACCATGGTGAATATAGAATGTGTGTGGCACATGGTGAAAGCGCTGTGCGTAATGGTGTCAACAAAAACAACATTTTTATTCCTGAAATTGGTCAAGTATTCAATATGATTGATAACCAAATTGTTCCTACAACTGAAAAAATTGAATACGGCCCAATTTATATTGATGGCACAACCACACTAAGTGTAACAGGCAGCACACTAAAAGAAAGAAATGAATTAGCTAACAGCGGTTTTGTTAACATCATCATGACAATTGACAAAGAAAAAAATGAAATAGTCGGCAGACCACATCTTATTAGTCGGGGAAGCTTTTATGTAAAAACTTCTTTAGCCCTAGTTGAAGAGGCTAAACGTATAGCTCATGGCGCTGTACTTTACCATATTAAAAATAGCCAAAATTGAAACATTGTTGAACTAAAACAATTGATAATAGATCGACTAGAATCCCTTTTTTATAAGGAAAAACGTCGTAGACCAATTATTATTCCTACCTTCTTATTTACTAAAGAAGAAACAGACCCTCTTTTTGAAAAAGCAACAATTAAATTTGAAAACAAAAATATTGATTCTAAGAAAAGAGAGGCTAACCAAAAAGTTCTTAGAGAACTCCAAGAAGAGATTTTTGGAACCTCAAATGAATTCACTGAAGACTTTAGAGATGAAGTTGATGATGAATAATATTATTTACTTATAAAAGCATCCATTTTGGGGTGCTTTTTTTGAAAAAAATTATCTTGTTTTTCCATTATTAATATCTAAGAAAGCTAAATATATATAATTATCATAAATTACTTTTGTGCTTATTTTAAGGATGTAAATGAACAAAATTGTAACTAAAGTACTATCATCATCAATTGTTGCTTTACCTATATCATTGCCTTTATTATCAGCTCGCTGTCAAAATCAAAATAACTCATCATTAATAAGTAGCAGTAACACTCATGATTCAGATGCAAGACATAAATTTGTTACTCAAGCAAGCTTATCAAGCCAAATTTTAAACATGTTTCCTTCAATGTTTGGTGGCTTAATCTTGAATAATATTGAAAAAGAGAAGAAGGCAAAAGAAGCAAAAGAAAAAAGTGAGAAAGAAAAGTCTGAATCAAGCGCTTTTGAATCTGAATCTAAAGATGGCTTTGATTTTATTATTGAAAATCAAAAAGATCTTTTTGCAAGCGGGGTTCCTTCTTTTGCTAATGGAATGGAGCAAATCTTCCTTAGTTTAAATCCTGAGTACACTTCTAGATATGAAGCTAAAATAGTTGGCGCTGGCTTTAATGACCTAGAAGGTACCTTGACTCTTGTTGTTCAAATTCTTCATAAACCCGAATCAAATATTGAGAACAATGAAGGCAACAAATACTTTCAGAAACTTGAATTTACTGGATTTAAGAAATTCGATGCATCGGATAGCAATAAAAATGTTATAAATCTACATTATGGTAAGGAAAACTTGCTAAAATCTTATGAAAGAGGAACTAGTCTTTACGAATATATTGCAAGAAAAGTACTTAGAAACTATGTAAACGATAGCCCTACACCAGTTGAAATTAATGGCAATGGCTGAACAGTTCTTAAAAGACTTCTTGCTTTGCCAAATGCATCAAAACAAATATCTGTCAATGCAAATGATTATCTTGAGATATATAAAACCAACAACCAAAAGCTAACTCTTAGTGACATAATATCACATAAACATGGTGCAATAGTCTATCCATTTTTTGGTTTGTTCGAGGACTACCGCAACATCTACAGTGATCCAACTGATGATAATTTAAAAGTTTATCTTTATAAAAATGCTGATAAAAAAGACATGTTAAAAGTAAAAATAATTCTTACTGTAAATGCTGGAATCCAAGATATATATACAAATATTGATCGAGACACAAGCGGCAAACCTAAGATAACATTTACTTTAGAAGCAGAAGCCCCATATGATGACTTAATTCCAGACATTTCCGAAAAAGTAGAAAATGTAATTCCACATTGAAGGCGTTCTTGGCTTACTTAATTAAACTAATTTGCAAGCACAGCTTGCGCTTTTTAATTCCCAAACTTAATTAGTTTATATAACATAATTGCAAATAATAATCTATGATTTTAATGGAGATAAGCATGACAGAATCAAGCAAGCCTAAAATCATTAATGAAACTAAATTTGTTAAGTCTTACTTTAACCAAGACTACTTTTTATGACACAGTGCTCAGGAATTTGAGGCAGATTATATAAATCCTTTAATCTTGCCAAATGAAAAAGATGAGTTATTAGAGGATGATGAATATGATGAATCAGATATAGGAAGCTCAATTTGAAATAAGCTTATTAATGAAAATTTAGACACAAGTGTGCAAACTGTTAATGCACAATCAAATATTTTTGCAAGCATCCAAAATCAACTTAATTTATGAGCAACTAGCGAATTATTTAGTGGCTTAAAATACAAAATTGTTTCACCTAAAGGTGACTTAAAAGCTAGAATAAATGAAACAAATAAATTGCTTGCTGATTCTTCATGTGATGTAATTATAAATGGCTATTTTGGCTATGAAACAGGCGAATTTGTCATTTATACAAACCCTTTTGCTTTCAATAAATTACAAAACAAACTATATCTTTCCAAACTTTCAACACATGTTAAAATTGACTCGCTTTTATCATTAAAATTTTCATATGAAATATTTAAAAAACAAAACATACTTGTAAATAATGCTTACTTAATTATTGTTGATTCACAAATGCCACAAACTCAAGGTGTTTGTAAATTTGTATGCACTGAATTATGTCATATGTCAAGGAACAAATATACTTTTGATAAAGATGCCTGAGATACTATAAAACAGGCTTTGAATGACAAAATTAACCCTTGCTTCAAAGACAGAAAAGCCTTTCTTAATTATATGAATCAAGGCTGAGCACTAGTTAAAAATGAGCTTAGTTTTAATCAGCACAATGGTAAACTGTCTAAGACATTTAATTATTCCGAATGTATTAGAAAAAATTATGGTTTAAAGTCAATTAAGAATGCTGACAAAAGAAATAACTTTTTTAAATTTGATGTCGATGAATCGTTTGATTCAGAACTATATTTAGGTGATTTTGACAAAATAATCAACAAAATCATTAGAGCATATTATGTAACTGAACCTGATCTAAGTTTTTTTGATATAGAAACTGATGATAATACTGCTCTTAATAGTGACTATAATCATTTTGGCAAAAATGATCTTTTGGCTAAAGACTATTTGATAGCTTCACTAGGCAAAGAAAACATTTTTAACAGGCAAATTTTTTCTGACTTAAGAATTAATCTTATAGCCAATAATCAAGCTGGCAGAACATTTAATAAAGCTAAAGAAAACTTTATCGAAAAAGTTCAACAAGCCTATAAAACAGGCGATTTTGTCAAATCACTTGTTATTGAAAAATATCTCAGTGAGCTACATATTAAAGACCAAAAAATAGTTTGATATGACTATGAATCATTTATGAGTTTACTTCCAGTAATTGATGATTTTTCACCTTATTCACAAATAGTTAACCAGGTATCAATCATTGACACAATTAATGGAAAAATTATAGAAAATACTCAAGAAGATATAGTTTATGACCCTAAAAACATATCAATTTATAACTTAATTTCAATATTAAAAAATTTATATGACAGACAGGGAGATAGATATATTGTCTATAACAAAGGTTTCGAAAATACACGCAATATGGAAATAGCTACTTGAGCTCAAAATCATAATTCTGATAAGAGTTTTATTAAAGAACTAAATGAAACACTATCAATAAAGCCTGATGATGTTATGACTTTTGCTAACTATATCAATAGCAGAACCATAGATTTATATGAGTTATTTTCAAGACCAAGTAAGAAAATGAAATTTGATGATAGTAAAATTTACCAAAATATTCATATAGCAATAGATGAATCAAAACTTAATTCGAATGTAAAAAGCAAGCATAATCCAGTCACTACTTTTAGCCAAAAAGGCTTTATTATAGAACCAAAAGTTGATAAACAATTTATTAACTTTACAATTAATGATGTTGATAATCAAACCATAAAAGGACTCGAAAATCTTACTGAAGTTCAAACTTCAGCAATGTCATCAATTCTTAATTTAAATGTGTTTTTGAAAGATTTAAAGGGCATGGGATCTATTAAAAAAGTTGAGCATTTAATAACAGCTAAAAAGATTCTTTTAGAACATATGATAACGCCTTATCCTGACCTTAAAAAAGTTCATAACGGTTCTGAAGCCATGGAAATAGCCATAAAAAGATATGCTAACTTAATTGATGGCAATGTTTGAGAAGACAATCTCTCAAACTTAAAGAAATATTGCCACAATGACGTTTTAGCAATGATCATGACTTTTAATTTCATTGAAAAAATTGTTGGTGACATTTTCCCAGAAATAAACGAATTAAAATATACATTCGACAGCAACCGTCAATACCTATTAAACAGGCATAAATGGCAAATTGAAGTTGTTAACTATAAAGAAAGAGCAACCAAGAAATAGGATGCTCTTTTATTGTTCATATTAAATTATTTCTCAAGTTGTTCAAGGATCAACAACTTTGGCTTTGGGTTCATCTTTGATCTTTAAACTTGGGTATAAGCCATCGAAGATTTTAACTTCTTCTGAAGAAGCCATTTTTGTTTTCTTGTCTTTCTTTGAATTTACCTCTTTAACAATTTCACCAGTATATCACGATTCAAAAATGCTATCACTAGATGATAAATGATTTGCCACTGTTTTTGGCTTTGGTGGAGTCATTGGAGATTCTTCCATTTTCTTCTCAGGTGTTGCTGTTAAAGATTTATTATCCTTTCCTTCCATTTTGTTTTCAGTGTTTTCCATTACTTCCTTTTTAGGAGTCATGTCCATTTTCTTTTCTTCTTTTTTCTCTACTTTTTTGTTCATTTCTGCTGTGTTGTCAGTACATGATGCAGCCACTATTGGTGCAGCAAATAAAGTTGCAGGTGCTGCTAACAGCATTAATTTGTTTTTCTTCATTTGTCCTCTCAAATCAAAATATAGAATAGTGAACTTTACTAAGTCCGCGAATTAGTATACTGAAAACACATTTATCAATATCTTAGTATGGAATGCATTTCATATTTATAGCAATATGTTTCCATACACATTTAAAAAAATAAAAATCTGGAAGACCAGATTTATTGTTTAAATTTTTCATTCAAAATTTTTAGTAACACTTCATTTGCTTTTTGTGGGTTAACTTTGCCACCCGAAACCTTCATTATGTTTCCTAAAACAAATTTAATTACTTTTTCACTGCGTTCAGTATACTCGGACACAAGCAATTCATTCTTTGCAATAATTTCATTAACTCAATTAGTTATGATGTTTTCATCACTGATTTGTTCTAAATCATGCTCTTTTATTAATTGGTTTATATCATCATCAAAATTAACTAATAAAGGCACTATTTTTTTAAATGACTTGCCAGAAATTATTTCTTTGTCCAGCAAATCAATTGCTTTTTCTAAATCACTTGTTTTTATATTTAATTCATATGCCTTAATATTTTTGCTGTTAGCTAACGAAACAACTTCAGCAAAAAATAGTTTGCTTAATTTGCTTCTATCTGCATACTTAATAGAATCAAAATAGTTTGCTAACTCAATGTCATTAGTTAAGCTTTTGATATAAATGTCTTGAATTTCTTCTTTTTTGTATCTGTTTTCCTTCTCTCAAGGAAGTTCATTTAGCTTTACATTATTAATAAATTCATCGCTTAATTTAATAAATGGAATATTAGGTTCTGGAAAGTATTTATAGTCAATTGCTCCAGTCTTAGTACGCATTACAATTGTGCTTTGAGTCTCTTCATCATATCGCTTTGTTTGCTGTAAAATAGGCTCATTAGTCAAAATCTTCTGCTCTTGTAACTTTATTTCATATTCAATTGCATTCTTAATGCCCCTGAAGCTGTTCATATTTTTTATTTCAACTTTGGTTCCAAATTTACTATATCCTTTTGGCCTAAGCGAAATATTAATATCTGCTCTTAGTGAACCTTGTTCCATTTTTGCACTAGAAATATTTAATGAAAGAGCAATTTTTCTAATCATATCCACATAAGCAACAGCTTCATCAGCACTACTTATTACTGGATTTGAAACTATTTCAATTAGTGGAACTCCTGCACGGTTATAATCTAATTTGGTTTTTTCACCATGATACTGTCTAGCTGTATCTTCTTCCAAATGAATTCTTTCAATACTTATTTTTTTAGTGCCTAAATCAGTATTTATTTCAACATATCCATTTGAACCAATAGGCCTATAAAACTGGGTTATTTGATAACCTTTAGGTAAGTCAGGATAAAAATAATTTTTTCTGTCAAAGTGTAGCTCACTATCTATAATCATATTTAATGCTTTAGCTAACTTAATCCCTGAAATAACTGCTTCTTTATTAAGCAATGGAAGAGTGCCAGGATATCCCAAATCAATCTGATTTACAGTACTATTGGCTTCAGCATTAAAGTCAATTTTTGAAGGTGAAAACATTTTTGTTTTAGTATTGAGCTCAAGGTGAATTTCAATTCCAATAATTGCTTCAAAATTATTCATTATTCTCCTTTAAAAACTCTTCAATTCATAATGCATGCGACAACAACTTTTCATCTTCATAAATTTTTGAATCAATTGATAAGTTAACAAATAAATCATCCTTAATTCAAGGAATCGACAATGAAGGATTCCCGGCAAGGTTAGCTCCGGTTAAAATATAGTCCATATAGCCATGCGATTTATTTTTTGAATCATCAATATAAGGCGCATAATCAGCAGCACAAGGATAAATAACGATGTCAAATTGCTTATGAATATTATCAATATGCTCTTTAATTAATCTTCTAACTTTTTGCGCCTTTAAAATCATTTCTTCTTGATTTTTAGAATGTAAAAAGAATGATCCTAGTGCGAGCCTAAGTTGTACCATTTCGCCAAAGCCTTCTGCTCTTGTGTTTGTCATTATTTCTTCTCAATTGCTTCCATCTTTTCTAGACCCAAAAGCAATACCATTTAGGTTTGCAAGGTTGCTTGAAGCCTCAGAATAAGAAATAATTTCATAAACAGGTTTGATAGCTTTAAAAAGAGTCTCATCAATGTCAACTAATTCAACATTAGTTTCCTTTGAAAGCTGACTCATTAATTTTTTATATTTTTTATCAACAAACTCTTCAAGTCCGTGAACATTCAGCATTCCTATTTTTTGTGGCTTGAGCTTGTTGACATCATTAATCTTGATATCTAAGCTAGTCATATCTCTAGGATCTTTGCCAAACATTACGCGTGACAAAGTAGCTATATCACTCACATTATGAGCAAAATATGCAACAGTGTCTAAGCTAGAAGCAAATGCGAATAATCCAAATCTGCTTATTGCTCCATAACTTGGTTTAAATCCAACAATTCCGTTATAACTAGCGGGCAAACGAACTGAATCTCCGGTGTCTGAACCTAGCGAAAATGCAATATTTTTGGTTAATGTCGCTGCAGATCCACTAGATGATCCTCCTGCTAACCTACTTGAATCAAATGGATTAGTTATTAATCCAAAAGCACTATGCTTTCCTGTTCCTCCTAAGGCTAGCTCATCACAGTGAACTTTAGCAACTGGCACTGCACCCGCATCTAATAATTTTTGAACTACAGTTGCATTATAGTGAGGCATAAAATTTTCCAAAATTTTGCTTGAAGCAGTAGCTTTTTTACTTTCTGTAGCATAGTTATCTTTAATAGTAAACACACATTCATTTAAGATACCGTTGCCAACTTTTTTCTTTTCATCATACAAACTAGAAACACAATTATTCTTGTTGTTTTTTAACTCTTCAAATGCTTTTTCAAAATTGCCTTTATTTACTAATTCCATTATTTTACAACCTTATTAGTCAATATGTAGTCACTATCATAATCAGCAGCATTAGCTAACAACTCTTGTTTTTCAATCGTAACAATTGACTCGTTTTCAACATCTTCTCTTAGAAAATCAGTGAACTTTTCTTCATTTATATGACTTAGAGGCAACACATTAGTTGTATCAATATCTTTTAATCACGCAATTCTAGAATTTAAGTCTGCCCAAAGCGCCATTATGTCGTCCATAACCTTGTCATCAATTTTAAACATTAATGATGATGCTATTTCTCTTAACTCTTCTTTAATATTGTCTTTCATATAGCCTACCATTCTTCTCTGCATTCAAATTCTTTGCCATCTAAATACTCTAATGGCTTTGATAAATTATTAAATTTTAGCTTATAGCAGTGTAAATAAACTCTTTTGGCTCCTTTTACTTTTGAACCATATTTTATGTCCCCATATATTGGATATCCGAGATATTCCAGCGTGGCTCTAATTTGATGTTTTCTGCCAGTGAACAATTGTGCATATAATTTATTATCTTTTTTAAAAAACCTTGTTTTGGCTATTTTATCATCAGGATGCTGCATATTCTTAGTTGCAACCATTTTTTGTTGCAATTCATCATGATGAATATAAACAGAAACAATTTCATCATGGGGATTATAATCACTTTTTAAAACATAAATTTTGTCCAAAAACTCTGTTTTATGGTTTAATTCAGCTAATGCTTGATAATTTTTAGCATACATTATAAGTCCGCTGGTTCACTTATCTAACCTGCCTACATGACTAGGCCTAAAAGCTGAGTTTTGCTTAAATTTTAAATGACTGATAACTTGATTATCCAAGCAATTAGAATCCCCGTGCACTATAATCCCTGCTTTTTTATTAATAAGCAAAATATTGTCATCTTCATACACAATTTCAGAATCCAATTTTCATGAATTATCATAGATAATGAATGATGCCTCATCCTTTATGCCATAAATAATTATTTCATCACCTTCTTTGACAACATAATTACTGTCAGCAATTCTTTTATTATTTACCTTAATACTCTTTTGACGAAAAAGCCTATAAATTCGGCTTTCTGGTAAATTTTTAAAAAGAGAGCTAATATATTTTATTAACTTTCTTCCATTATCACTGCTTTGGGCAATGAACTTATGCACAGCACCCCTCCTTATTCAACATCAACTCTTATGCCGTCAAATAAATTAAAGTCTTTTGCTTCATTCTCTGTTCCATCAGAATAGTTAAATTCAGTTAACTTAGGCAACTCATAAGTTGACTTTAATTTAAAATAATCATAAAACTTGTTTGTCACGCCGTAAAGGATTGGATTCCCCGGCGTAGGACTAATTCCAACCTCTTCAACAACTCCTTTAGTTAGCAAAGTGTTTAATACTTGCTCACTAGCAACACCTCTTAAATTGTTAATTTGTGAACGAGTAACAGGTTGTTTATAAGCTACAATTCCAGCCACTTCGATAGCAGCATTTGATAAACGGTGTTTTTTAACAACTTGCACCATTTTGTTTATATATTCTTTGTAAGCCTCTCTGGTTGCTAGCTTAAAGACTTCATTGAAATTAACAACTTTTAGTGCTCTGTCTTCGTCATTATATGCTCTAACAAAATCATTCATGACTTTTCTAGCTTCTGAAATTGTGTTTAATCCAAAAATGTCCTTAACTTGCTCTAAAGTAAGACCTTCGTCGCCTTGAACATATAATAATGCTTCCAAAATCTTATTTTTCATACTCTGGCCCCTTTTCAAACCTAATTTCACCAAATTGATTATCTTGATACATTCTTATAATTTGTCTTCTTGATAAATCAAGCACAGCTAATAATGTAATTACAAAATGATTCAAACTAGGTTGCCTAAAAATCATTTCAAATGTAACTTTGTCACATGAATCGAACAAATTTAAAATAAACGGTATTTGGTCTTTAGGTGTTAGATTAAAAGTCTCTAATTTTGTCCTTCTAAGTTGTTGTGCATATGTTCTTTCAAACATTTTTCTTAAAACAGTAATTAGCTTCAGCGGATTGCTTGAGCCATCAAGCGCACTTTTATCATCATCAACCAAAAACTCATCAATGTTACTAGGACTTTTGATAAAAATCTCTTTTCTAGACTCTTCTTGCTCACGCAATACTTTAGTAACCTCTTTAATTTGTTGGTATTCATAAAGCCTACGAAGCAATTCTCGTTTGTCTTCTTCAATTTCTGGTTTTTGCTCAGGGGTAAACAAAAGCATTTTGGTTTTAAGTGCTAATAATGTTGCAGCCATGACTAAATAATCACTTGCAACATCAATTTCATTTTCTTGCAAATCTTCAATTATTTTTAAGTAAGCAGTAGCTAATTCAAAAACATCAACATCCATTATGTTTACATTTTTTTCTTGAACTAAAGCCAGTAATAAATCTAAAGGCCCATCAAAGTTTTCTAACTTAATGTCAAACTTATTCTCACTGTTTGATTGCAAGGCTTCATTATTCATTTCTTAATGCTCCTTTAATCATACTTTTTACATTTTCAGCAATAACTACAGGCTCCATTGTAATAAATGATGCTGGTTTAAGAGCAGGCAAGAATGTAACCTTAATCTTAATTGATTTCATTCTTTTAACATTCAAACCATCACGAGAATCAGAAATAGCAACAGGCACAATAGGCAAGTAATTGCTTACAGCTATCTTAAATGCTCCTGCTTTAAAATCACCTAGTTCATCATTTTCAACTCTAGTTCCTTCAGGGAAAACAACGCCACAAGTAGAATTCTTTTTAACAAAAGCTCCAAATTCATTTATTTTCTTAATGCCATCACGCGGATTGTCTCTGTCAACATAAATTGTGTCAATTAGGCTTAGTAAATTTCTGATAGTTCTTTTCTTGCTTAGCTCCACTTTTGCTAAAAATGTTGGAATTTTATTTCTAGCACTTTCTTCTTTAGTTTGCTTTCTAAGTGCGCATAAAACCAAAACTGGATCAATGTTTGATTTATGATTTGGAGCCAATATTACAGCACCTCTGGGAATATTGTCATACCCTTCAACAACTAATTTAACACCAAAAAGTCATAGGAAAAATCTAGCTTTTTTCAAAAGCCAGTCACTTCTTTGCTGTGGATGATAAAATGTTGGATCTTTTTTATACTTTCTAGCAAAAGCATTTATTCTTCATCAGTATCATAAAACTAATCATCAAAGAAAGATCATTTTTATTATAAACATATAACACTCCTATTTTTTCACTACTACTGCTATTATCAAGTCATCTTCGTCTGTTGTTGATATCATAAAATCAGAATGTATATAAGCTCCTTGCTTTTTTATAATCGTTATCTTATCAAAAGCAGGTATTGCATTGTCAGCCTTAAACATAGCCTCTTTGATACACCAACGAGTAGCTAAAAACTTTTGTTTTTCATAATCCGATTTTAATTCATCAAACTCAATAAACTCTTCAGCGCTTAAAATACGTATAATTGTGCTTTTTTTAAGCTCTTGAAAACGGCTTATTTTTGTCATATCTAAGCCTATATTATGATTAAACATAATAAAATTATAAATTAAATGAAATTTTATTTCTCTATTAAACAAAAAGCATATATTATTTAAATTTTAATAAGCCGTCTAATTCATAAATACCAGCTTACAATAAAAAAATAATTTGCCTGTTTTATAGGCAAATTAGGAAATTTAGTCTTATTCAAATTCGTTTGATTTATTTTTAAAAATAATGTTTATTGGGCATCCAGTGTACTCAATATTTTGTCTAATTTGTTTCTCTAAAAATCTTTGGTAGCTAAAGTGGACAAATTTTTTGTTATTAACAAAAAAGATAAATGTAGGAATTTTGTTTTCTGTTTTTCTAGCGAAATAAATATTTAATCTTCCACCATTATATGGAGGGGCTGGCTGAATTAATTGGCTTTCTCTTATCAAGTTTGTTAAGACTGAAGGCTTAATTTCTCTTTCTAAGTTTTCTTTAACTTTTAAAACAATGTCAATAAGTTTGTCAATTCTAGAACCTGTCTTAGCTGAGATAAACTCAACAGGAACTCAAGGCACGAAATGAAAACGATTTTTAAGTTTTTTTCTATATTCGTTCATTGTGTCTTGTGTCTTATTAATTAAATCTCATTTATTAACACAAATAATTATCGGTTTATTGTTTTCTAGCGCATATCCAATTATTCTAGCATCAAAGTGAGCTAACTCTCTAGTTGAGTCAATTAATACTATAGACAAGTCAGATTCGTCAAGAGATGACATTGCTCTTTTAAGGGCTAAATGTTCAACAGTGTCATCAATTTTGCTTTTTCTAGTAATTCCAGCAGTATCAATTATCTCAATTTTGTGACCTCTTAACTCAACCACACTCTTCACGCTATCCCTTGTTGTGCCAGCAATATCAGACACAATTGACCTATTTTCATGAGTAATAGCATTTAAAAGTGAGCTTTTTCCAGAATTAGGTTGCCCAATAATAGAAAGCTTAAAATAAGGACTAACATTGTCGGTGTCAAAATTTAAATATTTAAGACATTGGTCTAAAACATCACCAATTCCGTTTCCATGAAGTGCACTAATTCTAAAAACATGATCAGCGCCTAATGAATATCATCCATAATCAAATTTTGAAATATTATCAAGCTTATTAGCAACAACAATAATAGGCTTGCCAGACTTTTGTAACATGCTATAAATCATCTTATCATCAGAAGTAATAGCGGCTTGTCCATCAACAATAAAAATAACAACGTTTGCTTCTTCAATAGCTATCTTGGCTTGAATTAATATTTGATCTTGGAAGTCTTTTTTCTCAATTTGGATACCGCCAGTATCAATTACATTAATCTCTTTGCCATTTCATGTAAACGATTCATAAAGTCTATCTCTAGTTACTCCAGGTCTATCAAAAGTTATTGAACTCCTTTTACCAACAAGCCTGTTAAATAGGGTACTTTTACCAACATTAGGTTTTCCGATAATTGCAATTACATTCTTTTTCATAACTACATTCTTTCTTTTGCTAAACTAACAATTTTATCTACAACTTGATCAAAATTCATATCTGTTGAATCAATTACAATTGCATCATCAGTAATATGAAGCGGGTCAGTTTCTCTGTGCTGGTCAGCATAGTCTCTCGCTTTGACTTCTGCTAAAACAACATCATAGTTGGTCTCAAAACCTTTGTCTTTATTCTCAAGTGCTCTTCTTCTTGCTCTTATTTCAGGAGTTCCGGTAAGAAAGATTTTTAATTCAGCATGTGGCATTAGCTTAAAGGTTGTATCACGACCGTCCATAATATAACCCTTAGATTTTTTAGTTATCTTATGAATAAATTCAACAACATAGTGCCTAATTAAAGGATATTGAGCAACTTTTGAAGCAGCCTTAGCAACTTTGTCGTCCCTAATTGTCTCAGATACATTTTCACCATTAAGAAAAATGTTTTCATGCTCATCTAAATCAATTTCAATCTTGCTAAGCATCTTAAATACTTCATTTTCAACATCAAAATCAACACCCATTCTTATTGCACTAAGTGCTATTGCCCTATAAACACTACCACTGTTTATAAAAACATATTTTAACTTCTTGCTCACCTCTTTAGCAACAGTGGACTTGCCGGCTCCACATGGCCCATCTATTGCTATATTTATTTTGTTGCTCATAAAAACTCCCTGTCTTAAATTACATTATTTAATTATAAATTAAATAACGCTCTTATGCACTATAAAGACAATTAAATAGCTAAAATTCAGCTTTATTAATTACAACTTCTGTTGTATTAGTAAATGAAATTGTGTCTTCAGTAAATGATGATCCGCCATCATAAAAATCATCATCTTTTACATCTAATAATGACAATAATTCATTTGATGAAAATGAAATATTTTTACTTATGCTTCTTAATTCAAAAGGCATATCACTCTTAGTTTTGTAATAATTAACATCTATCAAATATTTGTTTATGTTGTTCATATCAACCTGTTTTATAGTGTTTTTAGTTAAATTATTAACTTCAATATTTGGTACTTTTATACTCTCTTTTACATGACCAAACAAGTCATAATTTGGCATTAATTGGTTAAAAATACGATAGTGAGTATCCAGTTCTTTATTTTCTTTTAATAAACTATTAAACATATCCTTTTCACTATATGCTGATAGATCAAGCACATCTGGGGCAAGTTTTTCTTTATTTTCACTCATATTTAAATTATATTTTTATTTACACTTTTACTTAATACGTTTTTTTAGCTTTTGCTGTTTAAAAATATAAAAAAGCCTGCTTGAGCAGACTTAAAAGTGTAAGTGCTTTTTAATAATTGATTAAAAGTTAATAAACAATATGTTTTATTATTGGGGGTTTGCGGTTCCATTACGGATATGATCTTTGTTTTATTTTCTATTGTAGTCAATTCTTCCAAATTTATCAATAGATATTTTCCAAACACTTGCTAATTTTTCTACATCTACTTTTGTGTTCCCTGTAAACATACCCACAACATTAAAAATAGGATTAAGCTTTCACTTGCTTAAGTCTTTGTTAAATGACTCAGTATGAGCAAACATTTCAGACATTGTGTTCACATTCTTAACATTTCAATTGTCAATGTTACCATTGAATGATGAAGCGGTGTGAAACATAGATTCCATATCAATAACATTTTCTGTATTTCATGAATTTAAGTCTTGGTTAAAAGCTGCAGCCCCAGCAAACAAATTAGACATTTGTCTTACATTTGAAACATCTCAACTATTTAATGGCATATTGAATTTTGTAGCATCGGCAAACAATCCAGCCATATTTCTAACATTTGTAGTATTCCATGATGAAACATCTTGATTGAATTCTGACGCATACGAAAATGCTTCAGAGATGTCGCTTACATTTGTTATATTCCATTTCTCAATATTATTAATTCTTGAAGAATTTAATTGATAAAAGGCTTGGCGCAAAGATTGAATTTTAAGTGGTAAATTTTTTGGAACTTCAACAGTGTTTTTTGGCATTGTGGCAATGGTGACAACATTATCCTTTAATGAATAGCCAATTTGCCTAATAAATATTTTCTTACCGCTCTTATTTAGATCTTCAAATTTGTTGTCATTGCTGATCCTTAAGTCTGAATCATTACGTTCTATTGTGTATTTCGTTACAACTTTGTCTTTAAGAACAGATCCAAGGGCAACTTCAAACACAGTTGATCCTAATTTAAGTTTTATTTTATTTTTACCACCACGATTATCTTCAATCAGAAATTTACTTTTGTTAGTTTCTGCTAATTCCAAATTGTTGATTTTTTCTTCTTTTGCATAGACATTAACTTGATCATAGAAGTCTTGAAGTGAGTGAAAAGTAGCAAAAGCATCTTTTAGTTCTCCAACAATTTTCTTTACCTTTTCAGCATTTTCCTTATTAGCCTTCTTTTCCTCTTCAGTTTCCACTTTTTCTTTATTTATGTCAGCTGAATGATTGCCTTCTGTATTTCCACCAGGTTGATCACCTTGCTCCCTTTCAGAATGGGGGGGGTCATATTTTTATTATCTCCATCACCACCGTCCAGATGATCAGTTTGTGGTTTCTTAATTATTTCTGCATTATTATTACTTTTATTATCGCATGATGCTGCAATCAAAGGAATTGTTGCGATTGACAAAAAAGCACCACTTAAAAATTTAATTTTCTTGTTCATATTATCCTTACTTTTTTACCTTACTGTTTGTATTTTAAATTTAAACAATCGAAACTATTTTTAATATTTAAAAATATTACAAAAAATATAGCAAATTTTTTATTTTTTAAAAATTTTTAATTTTTATTAAATAATTTCCTAAAATGCTGTTTTATAGATATAAAAACACAAGCTAATTCGCTTGTGTTCGCTCTATTGTGCTTTTTTAAACTCCTCAACAAAGCTTTTATTTACATCGTCACTAAAGCCTTCTAGCACTTTAGCAACTTCTTTAAATTTAGAAGATGAATACTCAGGAATCTTAACGCTAAGAGTTATTATTAAATCACCCTTGTGACCGCTTTTGTCTCACATTCCGCCATCTTTAACCTTAATCTTAGTGCCATCATTATATGAATGTTTCATTCTTACAGCTTTTAACCCACTTGGTGTTGGCACAATAATCTCATTTTCTTTAATAATGTCTAAAAATGAAACAGGGAAATTTTCTATATGTAAGTTAAGTCCTTCTCTAACATAATATTTATGTGGCTTAATTGACACTACAACATACATATCACCAGGTTCGCCGCCATTAATACCTTTTTTACCATAACCAGGCAACTTAATTTTATCGCCATTAATAAAGCCAGGTGACACCTTGATAGTTACTTGTTTATCTTTTTTGATATATTTAGCACCCTTACACATATCACAGGCACTTAAAATAATTTCACCTAAGCCATCACACTTAGAACAAGCTCCTACCATCTCAACAATTCCAAATGGAGTTTTTCTTCTGCCTACTTCCTTACCGCTACCATTACACTTGTCACAAACTTTAATATTTTTAGACTCAGCACCTTTTCCAGAACACTTAGGACACACTTCATACTTACTTAATGTCTCTTTAAACTCAACCCCAGTAATTGATTCATTAAATGTTATTACAATATTCGAATAAACATCCATTCCTCTCTGTTTCATAGCACTTTGCGATGATCTGCTACTTCTGCCACCGCCTGAAAAGCCACCTGAAAAAGTTGAAAAAATATCATTAAAGATATCATTAATCCCTGAACCAAAATCAGCAAAATTGCCATTCATATTAAAGCCTCTATTTGCCGATCCAACACTTCCATATTTGTCATATTCATCTCTTTTTTTAGGGTCAGACAACACTTCATACGCTTCATTAATTTCTTGCATTTTTTGATCACTTGTTCCATCTTTTAATTTATCAGGATGGTACTTCATTGCAAGCTTACGGTAAGCAGCTTTTATTTCTTGATCGCTAGCTTTTTTATCAACACCTAGTATTTTGTAGTAATCTTTATTTGCCATAACAAATAAATTTTAGCATATTTGTATTTTGAGTGCTAAATTATTATTAATTTGAGTTATTTCAACTATAATGTTATTTGCGCCATCATAGCTCAGTAGGTAGAGCACATCCATGGTAAGGATGGGGTCGCAGGTTCGATTCCTGTTGTTGGCACCATTTCATTTGAATGACTCACATACAAGCGGCCTTCCGCTTTTTTTATTTTTTACAACTTATAATAAATGTATAAAATTATCATATGAAAAAAAGTATAAGTGTGCTAAGAAAAGAGTCTCAAATTAAAAATTTTATTTCAACAATAATAACTAATGAACTAACAAATGCTAACATCTACAATCCAACAGTGACTGACGTTGTGCTTTCTACTGACTTAAGTCATGTTAAAGTGTTCTTAGCTTTTAGTTCAAAAGAAAATGATGGTCTTGATGCAGTTAAAAATGCATCAGGTTATATTAGAAAAATGCTTTCAAAGACTCTTAACTGAAGAAAAATTCCAGAACTACATTTTTACATTGATGAAGTAGAAAAGAAAGCTTTTGAAATTGATCAAATTCTTAATTCATTAAAGAATGAAGAATAAAAAAAATAATAGCGAATAATCTTCGCTATTTTCATTAACTTTATTGGTGCCAGTTACGAGGATCGAACTCGTGGCTGCTGGTTACGAGTCAGCTGCTTTACCACTAAGCGAAACTGGCATAAATACTAAGGTACATAATTGTATTAAATATCTTAGTAAATATTTAAATAATTAAACTGTTTTGAGCAAAATAACTTGTTTTTTTCCTTTTTTAAAAAAGGCATATTTCCCGCCAAAATGAGCTGGTTTATAAACTGAATCAAATTCAATTTCTTCATTATCAATCTTTAAAGCCTTAGCTTGTATAAACTCTCTAGCTTCTCTATTAGAAGCAATAAATTTATTTTTAATTAAAGCTTCAATTATCGAATCCCCTTGTTTTATAGGACAAGTAGGCAAATAGTTTTCAATAATTTCTAAATCATTTAACGTTAAAACATTTGTGTCAAAAGACTTATCAAACAAAATTTTTGTAATATTTTCAGCTTGCTTTAGCTCATCAGAGCCAAAAATATTTTGAACAACCTCGCTAGCTAAAAATTTTTGTGCTTCTTGTGCTGATGGGTTAGCAAAATGCTTTTCTAAAACAGTATTAATTTCACTAACATTTTTAAAAGAAAATCAGTATATAAGTTCTTTAATTCTAGAATCATTTTGTGAAAGTAAATATTGGTACATTTTAAATGGCGAACACATATTTTTGTCAATTCATAAGGCTCCTCCGCCAGTTGACTTACCAATTTTTTTACCATTTTCATCGCTAAGCAAATTAACTGTTACTCCAACTGCTTCATGCCTGTCACCAACAACTTTGGAAATCATATCAATTCCTGTGACAATATTGCCTCACTGATCACTGCCACCTAACTGAACTTTAATACCTAGCTCTTGATAAGTTTTTAAAAAGTCAAAACCTTGAAGTAGCTGGTAAGCAAATTCAGTAAATGAAAGACCTTTTTGAATTCTTTTTTGCACAGATTCTTTAGCCATCATATATGAAACATTGACAAGCTTACCAACACTTCTTAGAAACTCTAAAACATTCATATCTTTGTAAAAATCATAATTATCAATCACTTCTAAACCAAATGATTCTAATTGTGCTTTTATTTTTAACTTGTTTTTATTAACACTTTCATTGTCTAATAAAACTCTTTCTGAATCTTTAAAAGAGGGGTCACCAATCATTCCTGTTGCCCCACCTAAAACTGCATAAGTTTTAAAGCCATATTCCTTAAAGCGCAATAAAACAGAGATTAAAATATAATTCCCTAAATGCAAACTCTCTGCAGTTGGATCAAAACCAACGTATACTCCAGTTGTGCTAGGATCAAGATTTGCGAACTTATCCTTGCTGCTAATATCTTTTAAAATGAGTCTTTCTTCCAAATCCTTAAGTATATTCATAACTCTCCTATTACAACAAGTTGCTAACTTCTAATCCTAAATATGAATCATCACATTTTTGCAATAATTCGTCCAATTTTTTCGCTTGAATCTCACTAAATCCTAAGCTTTGTGCACTACACAACATTCCATAGCTTTTAACTTCTAATATCTCGCCTTCAGTAATTTTTAATCCTGTTGCAGTTATTGAACCTGGCAAACATCAAACAAAATATTTGCCTTCAGTTGTATATGTAGTGTTAGTAACTATTTGTCTTTTATTCTCTTTAAAATCAACTTCCAAAACAAATAATTTTTGGCTTTTTGGATGCACTTCTCTTTTAAGAATTTTCCCTATTATAAAGTGCTTAATCCTTTGAATTTTATACTTACTGCTCTTGCTTAATATTAAGTCTTCTAATTCGTTGTATTCATCAGTATTTAAAATCTTAAATTTTTTGCCCAAATCTGCTGTTTTATAGTTTAATAAGTTTACTGATGATACATTAAAATTTTCATCGCGAAATACAACCATATCATCGTAAAAATCAGCATGTGAATCATTTATATTTGTATTAAAAAATGCAATAGCATTATTTTCAAATTTGCTACTTATATTAAATAAAATTGCCATGTCTTAATTATATAAAAACTTTAAATTATTTAATTTATATGTTTTCTTATATAATGTTGCTATGAAATATGCAATAGTAACTGATTCGTCAATCGGGCTCACAAAGGCACAAACTGAAAAACTAGGTTGATACTTTTTGCCCCTTAATTTAGTCATTGACGGCGTAAATTATGCAGATGGAATTGATATTACATCTGACACATTGTTTGAAAAATTTACATTAGAATCTGATGTTAAATCATCAATGTTTAATATGCAATATGCAATAGATTTGTTTACAAACTTGTCTAAAGAATATGACATGATTTTTGTTTACCCAATTTCACAACATTTATCAAACTCATATCAAACTCTTAAAACCATGGAAAGGGATTTTGACAAGCTTAGAGTTATTCAAAGCAAACAAGTTATGATGCCTCTATTATGAGATGTTATTTGATTTGACCATATGCTTAAAACTGACTCTTCTAAATATGAAGAGTACATTAAACATTTAGAAAACCCATCGTGAGCTCACTCAGTTTCTGTTATTCCAAAATACAACAGATACTTAGTAAAAGGCGGCAGATTACATCCTGCAGCAGCTCTTGTTGCTAGAATGCTTAAATTAGTTCCTATTATTAAATGAGAAGACGGCCAACTAATGAAAGAAAACATTGGCAGGAACTTTGAAAAGACTGTTTTAAAAAACCTTATGCAAAAACACGAAAGTTTCACAGTTCCTTCAGGCTTTACTCTTACTCCTATTATTATTCACCAAGGCGCACCAAAAAATGATTTGGACGAATATAAAAAACTTGTGCACCAATACTGAAACAAAAACCCAATGATTTTTAGTTTCTCACCTGTAATAGAAATACACACTGGCCCTGAAACTCATCTTCTAGCTCTTATGCTTTTCCCAACTGAATTAATTCATGTCTTAAAAGAAAAGCTGACACTTCTAGGCCTGTGAAACAGTTAATTAAGTAAATTAATAAGCTTAAATGCTTATTTTTTTATTTCCAAAAAAAGGGAAATAAAAAAATGGCAGGAGTGACAGGATTCGAACCCATAACACACGGGGTTGAAGCCCGTTGTTCTACCGTTGAACTACACTCCTACAACTTAAGTATGCTAATTATACTTAAATTATTTTAAAAGCTTATTAAAAACTTGCTCTATGTCTTTTACCTTTTTGATGGTTTTTAAATCATCATCAGGAATCATCACATTATATTTCTCTTCTAAATCAAAAACTAATTCTGCTAGTGACAAGGAATCAATTTTTAACTCTTGGAAAGTTGATTCAGGATTTATTTTAATTTTGGTTAGCTTTTGAATGCTAGCCATTATGTCTTTTAAATCTTTTTCTTGCATACGCATATTATAAAAGAATTTTAATTATCAAAATAACTTTATTTTCTATCTTAAATTTTCATAGCTAATGAATGCAAATCTCTCTTTTGATGACATATCTTTTACAATTTTTGCACCTTTAATTTGCCTTCATCTATTAATATGTTTTGGATTTATTTCAAAAGCCAAAATTCCGTTTTCATTTAAGTACTGTTTTGCTTCATTTAAAAGCTTTTCATAAAAAAATCAGCCTGAATCTTGAGCAAACAGCGCAATTTCGGGTTCAAATTTTCTCACAGATTCGCCCACATCTTTATCTTCATAATCTAAATAAGGTGGATTAGACACAATTATGTCAAATTTGCCTTCTATTCCTGCAAAACAGTCACTTTGGACAACTTGTATACCTGCTTTATCTTCAAAATTTAGCGCTATATTTTCATTGGTTTGCATAATAGCTTCATCATCAATGTCGCTTAATGTGACATTGATTGAATCAAAATTCTTCTTTAAAGCTATTCCAATAAACCCTGAACCAGTGCATAAATCTAACACCTTCATTCCTGGCTTTAAATACTCATTCAAAAGTATATAAACTAGCTCTTCAGTTTCATATCTTGGAATTAAAACTTTGTGATTTAGATTAATTCTAACATTTGCATACTCAACATATCCCATTATGTATTGAATGGGATATCCTTGGTTTAATTTTTCAAGCTCTAATGAGTTAACTTTTGACTCAAGTCCATAACGCTTTTTCTCTAAAAGCAAGTCTTCAATAGTGGGCATTAAAATCCACTTTCCTTGATTTTTTGATTTTGTTCTTCTGCTAAAAGAGCATCAATTATAGGTGTTAACTTACCTTCCATGATTGGTTTTAAGCTAGTTGAAAAACTTATTCTATGATCAGTAACCCTGTCTTGTGGATAATTATAAGTTCTTATTTTTTCACTTCTATCACCGTGCCCAGCTAACTTTCTATATCCTGATTCCTCTTCAGCCTTCTTTTGCATTTCTAAATCATACAATTTCGATTTTAAAATTGTTAAAGCAGTTTCGCGGTTAGCAATCTGACTTCTTTCATCCTGAGAAGTTACGACAATATTAGTTGGTAAATGTGTAATTCTAACAGCTGAATCAGTTGTGTTAACAGATTGGCCACCAGCACCACTTGAACGGAAAACGTCTATTTTAAGATCGCTTGGCTTAATTTCTATTTCTACTGAATCATCAATTTCAGGCATAACAGTAACTGTTGTTGTTGAGGTATGAATTCTCCCTTGCGACTCAGTCACAGGCACTCTTTGCACCCTATGTACGCCAGATTCAAACTTAAATTTTGAATATGCTTTTTCACCTTTTATTGAAAAGACAATTTGTGAAAAACCTCCTGCGCTAGCGCTGTTAGTTGATAAAATTTTTAACCTAAACCCTAGCTCATCAGCAAATTTGCTATACATTCTGAATAAATCTCCAGCAAATATATTGGCTTCATCACCGCCAGCAGCTCCTCTGATTTCAACAATGATATTTTTATCATCATTTTCATCTTGCGGTAGTATTAAAATCTTAAGCTTTTCTTCTAATTCATCTAATTTAAGGGAGTTTTCGTCAATAATCATTTTAGCAAACTCAACCTCTTCTTCATTCTTAGATTCAAGCATAATTTTAGCTTGCTCAACATCTTTTAAAATATTTTCATAAGTAATGAACTTCTCAGAAATCTCTCTAATTTTTGCAATTTCTTTATTGATTGCTGAGTACTCTTTTATGTTGCTAATAACTTCAGGATCATCAATTTTTTTCAGTAATTCTAAATAACTTTGTTTGATTTCAGATAGCGATTTAAACATTGTCTTTTCCATAGTTTTTATATTATATTGAAAATTTAAATATTTATTTTAATATTTAAATTAGAGGCAGTTTTTTACTAAAAACATTGTTTTATAGGTTAATTAATTAAAAAATCAGGCAATACTTTGCTCTGATTTTTTAATTAATTTTTTTTTACATCTATTGCTAAAACTTTTGCTCTGGAATATATAACTTTCCGTCCACAGAAGCGACGTTGCTTACTGTAATTAAGGCATCAGCATCTGCTGTTCTAACCTTTTTAATAAGCCTTGGAATTTGCCTATAAAGAGTGATAGAAGATAAAATTTGGAGCTTGCTTCCTGAATAACCTCCTTCACCATTTTGTAATGTGAAGCTGTTGATTGTTCTTTTATCGGTAATAATTGCTTTTCTAATTTCTTCCATCTTGTGTGAGTAAACTTTAAACTGTACAATCTTAAATCTTGGGAATAAATTATTTAAGTAAATTACAAATATGAAGTTACATAAATAAGTTGACACAAAGTTTGGAGAAAAGTATAAATCAGCTTGTCATCTAAGCTCGCTAATTGCTTTAACAGTAGCTAATTCAGCAGCACTTAATGAATTTTTAACTTCTGCAACTTCACTAATTGTTTTAAAGTCATTAGCAATCATACTTCCTGGAATATAAGTACCAATAACAACACTAATTAAAATAATTATTATGTTTATGTAACCGTTTATTGTTCCAAAATTCTTTTGTTTATAAACAGACATATATTCACCAATTATCCCTGTAACACCAGCTGATCCGCCAATTATTGCAATAATTGCAAAAAAGTAAGCTAATAAAATACCGTAAATAATTGCAAATAAAATTTGAACAATTGTGTTCCCGCCATCATTTCATTGCAATGGTAATAGTTTAATTAAATCATTAATATTTTCGCTATTCCACCCTGCATGATTAACTAATGCCGCCTTCATATTTTCAGTTATTTCAGGGTGATTAAACTTACCAAAAAGCGTGAATTGGTTGAGTGCAGGAATTTGCCCTAATCCTGCTGAAACTAAGCTACTTAAGACCAAAAATTCTAGCGAAAGTAAAATATATACTTTACCTAATTTCTTCCATCCAAAAACAAATATTGGAATGCTTAAAACTAAATACAAAATTCAGAACAATGAGTGGTCTATAGCATTCATTATTGGCTTAGTAATAGCAGCATTGCTGCGCAAACTAGTTACAACAATTTTAGAAATTGCTTGTCCAAAGGCAGCTAGTCCAAAATTATAAATACCAGGGTTCTTAACTAAAAAGATACCTACAACCCCAAATAAAATAGCTAATCCCGCAGTTATGAGCCCTAATTTTCAAAGTGGCATCAAAGCATAAAACCTAGATAATTGGAGAACAAAATTAGACATTTTTGTGTATCTGTATTGCGTATTCTTTTTGTCCACAATCTTCTTTTTATTGTGGTTTTCGTCTACTAACTGATTTACAAGTGTTGAGTTTTCTTCCACAGATTCTGTTTTATTATTCAGCACTTCGTTTGCATTAAACTCTTTTTGAGAATCGCTTGCTTCATTTGTAATTTTCTTATCATCTGTTTCGTTATTCATTGTATGCCTCCTTTCACTCAAATAAAGAATAAAAAAAATATGCTTTATTGCATATAAATTATATTAAAATAGGCTTAAAAATAAAACAAAAGCATAAATTTGGGAAAAATTAAAAAAATATTTTTTTCATATAGAAATGTTGCCAATTTGGTGTTTTTTCTAACACTCATTTTTCCTCTTTTTTGATATAATTATTATTATTTATACATAAATGTATAAATCATTTTGGAGGTTGTATGGAAAAACTAGAAAATACTAACCAAGATAATCAAAGCAAAAATAATAGCTATAATGCAAGCAGCATAAGAGTACTTGAAGGTCTAGAAGCTGTCAGAGTTCGTCCTGGTATGTATATTGGTACAATCACTGATAAAGGCCTTCACCATTTAGTTTGAGAAATTGTTGATAACTCTGTTGATGAGTGTATGGCTGGCTATGCTAATTTCATCAAAATAACTATTTGTAAAGATGGTTATATTGAAATCGAAGACAATGGCCGTGGTATCCCAGTAGCAAAGCACCCCCAAACTGGCTTATCAACTGTTGAAACTGTTTTAACTGTTCTGCATGCAGGTGGTAAATTTGATTCCGATGCTTATAAAGTTTCTGGTGGTTTACATGGTGTAGGGGCTTCAGTTGTAAATGCTTTAAGTTCTGACTTTCATGTATGGGTTAAAAGAGAAGGTCACACATATTATGCACATTTCCAAAACGGTGGCCAAACTGTTCAGCCATTAACTGTTATAAATGACATAGATCCTAGTGAAACAGGCACAAAAATCAAATTTTACCCTGACTTTTCAATCTTAGAAAAGCATCCTTTTTCTGTTGAAGCAATAACTGACCATGCCAAGAGAATTGCATACTTAACTAAAGGTACACGTTTAGTTGTAGTCGATGAAATCAACAACACTTCTGAAGAATTCTACTATGAAGGTGGTTTAATTGACTATGTTAATGAACTAAACGAAGGCCAAAAATTAGTACACGATTCTATAATTTATGCTGAAGGATTGTATGATTCTGATAAATCAGGTTCAAAAATAACTGTTGAAGTTGCTCTCCAATATACATCAACCTTCCAACCAAGAATTACTACTTACACAAACAATATTGTGACAATCGAAGGTGGAACACACGAACAAGGTTTTTTTGATGCTCTTTCAAGATTAATTAATTCATATGCACTTAAAAATGGCCTAATTAAAAATGAAAATGAAAGACTAAACAAAGAAGATACTTCTAAGGGGCTTGTTGCCATTGTGTCTGTAAAACACCCAGATCCGATTTTTGAAGGACAAACTAAAGGCAAACTAAATAATAAGGATGCGCGTACTGCTGTTAGAGAAATATTGGCTCCTGTGTTGGAAAGATACTTTGATGAAAATCCAATTGATGCAAGAGAAATAATTAGCAAATGTTTACAATCTAGAAAATCACGTTTGGCTGCTGAAGCTGCTGCTAAAGCTGTACAAGCAAATATGGGCAACAACTCAATAGCATCACTTCCTGGTAAACTAGCTAACTGCACCAGCAAAAATGCTGAAATATGTGAATTATACATTGTCGAAGGTAACTCAGCCGGTGGCTCAGCAAAAATGGGTAGAGACAGAAACGTTCAGGCAATCCTGCCACTAAGAGGTAAGGTCATAAACGCTGAGAAAGTTTCTCCAGAAAGAGTTTTATCAAACGCCGAAATAATTTCGCTCATAACTGCCTTAGGCACAGGCTTAAATGAATCATTTGACATCAACAAGCTTAGATACCACAAAGTAATTATTATGACTGATGCCGATGTCGACGGTGCACATATTAGAACCCTTCTCTTAACATTCTTCTATCGTTATTTTAGAAAACTTATTGAATACGGTTTTATCTATATCGCTCAACCTCCACTATACAAAATTCAACAAAATAAATATATTGCATATGCTTATAACGACAACCAAAAAGAAAGCATTCTTCAATCACTAAACCAAGATTCAAAAATTACCATTCAACGTTATAAAGGTCTTGGTGAAATGGATCCTGAACAACTTTGAGAAACCACAATGAACCCTGAAAATAGAAAAATGTATCAAGTTCAAATTGACGATGCAGCTAAAGCCGACTGAGTCTTTACAACATTAATGGGGGACGATGTGCTTCCAAGACGTGAATTTATCGAAAAAAATGCTAAATTTGTTCAAAATATTGATATTTAGCACATTAGGATAATTTTTCCTAATAATTAGTTTAAAATATCAAAAATATAAAAAAATGCTGTTTTTATACCAAAAAATGCACTTTTTGTATAAAATAACTCAATCAGCAAATAAAGGAGGAGCTATGCTTAAAGAAATTACAGCTCAAGAATACAAAGAAACAGTTGAAGGCAAAGTAACTGAACCTTATTTATTAGTTTTTCACGCACTATGATGTGGTCCATGTAGAATGTTCAAAGAATCATTATCAGAATTAGCTGAAAAAGACAATGTATTAGTTTACCGTGTTAATATAGACGAAAATTCAGAACTAGCAAGCCAATTCCAAGTGCGTTCAATCCCAACATGATTTGTTTTCAAAGACGGAAAACAATTAGTATCTCACAACGGCTTCCTTCCATATGAAGACCTTAAAAACGTTGTTGATTCAATAAGATAAGCCCATGTGGCTTTTTTATTAACTTCCTATTATTTTCTTTATAATCTTAATTATGAAAGTAATTAGTGAGAATCGCAAAGGCCTTTATGGCTATAAAATAATTGAAAAACACGAGGCCGGCATTTCTCTATTGGGCTGGGAAGTAAAAAGCGCTCGTGCTCAAACAGTTAATTTAACAAACTCTTATATTTTCTTTAAAAAAGGCGAGCTTTTTCTTTACAATGCTAATTTTGCAAAATATATGTTGCTTAAAGTAGAAGAAGATAGAGACCGTAAGCTACTAATGCACAAAAAGGAAATAATTCGCCTAAAAAATAAATTAGATCGCTTGTCATCTACAACAATTAAGCCCACTAAAATCTACTTTAATAACAAGTCTACAATAAAAATTGAAATAGCATTAGTTCAAGGTATGAATAAGGCTGATAAGCGTGAAGATTTGAAGAGAAAAGACAACGAAAAATACATACAAAAAGTCAAGAGCAACTACTTATAATCTCTTGACTTTTTTATACGCAAATGATTGTTTTATAGGGCTTTAAGGCTTTTCTATAATAGAAATGTTTTCAAATTTTCTACTTATTTTTGAATTTGAATATGATGAATCAGTTAGGATCTTAAACATCTGACATCCTAAAAGGTGATAATCAATAAATATCTTGCACTTATAGTTATTTTTTCAGTCATAAATAGATGTATAACCGATATCTGTTAGCCTCAAGTTTTTATCCTTAGAAGCAACTAAAGTTATAAATGATTCATGTGTTGAATTAATTAAGTTAACAATGTTGTTTTTATAAACAAAGTTAATAAAATCAACAGTCGCTTTTTCGCTTCTATTATCAACTTCAATCTTTAGTTGATTAATTCCATTTTCACGACAAAATCTTTCAAAGCCATCGCTTCTTTGTTTTTGCTCAGCATCAGAAAGTTTAGAATCAACTACAAAAGCAATTTTTTCATTCTTGTCGATATATGATGAGAATTTAGTTGTTAAGTCATAAAATGCTTTTGTATAGTCGATTGCAATATTATTAACTCTTTTGTCTGTTGTTGGATATACCAATGTTGTGCATTCATTAACATTATTGGCTATATAATCAAGTACAGCATTTTGGTTACTATTTGGTAAAAAGAAAATAACAGCTCATGGCTTTCAAGATAATACGTATCTCACTGTTTCAATGTACTTTTCTAAATCATGCCCAGCATAAATTGTTAATGTCTTTACATTAAACACTTTAGCTTGCTGACTAATTCCCAAAACTATTGACTGATAATAGTTTGGAGACTGTTCAGGCATAATAATAAATACAGAATTGTCACTGCCACGAATTAAGCGCGCTCCATGATTTGGATAATAATTATATTTAGTAACAATATCCTGAATTCTTGCCTTAGTTTGTTTAGAAACATACCCGCCATTATAAAAACGACTTACAGTACTAATTGAAACGTGAGCTAATCTAGCTATGTCTTTGTAAGAAAAATTTTTCATAGTACTTATTATAATAAAAAAAAATAAATATGGAAACATTGCATAAAACTTTATTATTCGCCTTATTTCGTTTTATTGTTATAATTTAAAAGCTGGTGAAATAGCAACCTTATAACCTGGTCAGGACAGAGATGTAGCAGCCATATTAAGAAGTGTTATGTTCGCCAGCTTTTTAAAAGCATAAAGGAGTTTTTATGGATATTAAAACATCTGAAACAGTTAGCTTAACTTTTTTGACTGTCTTTATGCTTATAACTTTTCTAGCAAAAATATTTTACTTTTTTACGCTTAAAGAAAAAGAGTGATATAGAAACCAAAATCTTATGAGTCTATGATATAGGCATATAAGTGTTTTAGTCATTGTTGTAATAATTTCAACATGTGCGTTGTATCCTTGACTTATGACTATAACAATGCGCTTGTTTTATAGAAATTATTACCAAAGTGCTGACCTTGTAACTTCTAGAGTCTCAATTATCTTTTCGTTAGTAATTGCCCAATTTATACACATAAATAACCTTATTTTGCTATTTAAATTTGTTGTCTTTAAAAAATATGCCAAGCCTAAGGCTAATAATGTGATATTATAATATTACTCCCCCAAGTGGTGGAATGGCAGACACCGTAGACTCAAAATCTACTGGAGAAATCCGTGCAGGTTCAAGTCCTGTCTTGGGGACCATATGATTAAATTCATCCAACAAACAGCAATTTATGCTGTTTTTATTTTGCCTTTAGTGCTTTCTCAGTTTTTACCAATTAGCCTGTTTTATAGGATAAAAAATATTGTAGCTTCCTACAATATCTCTTTATATTTCTTTTTATAAATCACTCTAACAATCATAACTAGTGCAATATACAAGACAACTAATGATGCTAGCAACAAGTAAAACCAAGGATTCAGTGCTTTTATGCCAAGCAAAGTATTTAGCCCTGGTATGTATGGAGTAGCAGTCACTAAAGCCACTCCACCAAATGTAGCAAATAATAATGTTCAAGATGGCCTTGATTGAACAAAAGGTATCTTTTCAGTTCTTATAAAATGAATTACTAAACTTTGTGTTCACATAGAAATTATGAACCAACCTGTTTGGAATAGCGAAATTCATTCAGCCGACTTAGGATCAAGATCTGGATATAGTTTTGGAATAAATAATCAATTTAAGATCACAAAAGCTAATATATCTACAATTGAGCTTGTTGGCCCAAATCACAGCATAAATTTAATTGTACTTTTCGTATTAAATTTCCTTGGCTTCTGGATAAATTTAGCATCGACTTTATCCCAAGGAATAGTTCCACAAATAATGTCATAAATAAGGTTTAAAAATAATATTTGAGTTGCTAATAATGGCACAAATGGCAATATTATTGCAGCAATCAAAATACTGAATATATTCCCAAAATTACTGCTTAATGTCATCTTAATGTACTTATTCATATTAGCATATGTTTTACGCCCTTCAACAACTCCAGTTGCTAATACATTAAGGTCTTTTTCTAAAAGAATAATATTTGCGCTTTCTTTAGCAATATCAACTGCGGTGTCAACTGAAATTGAGACATCAGCTGTTTTCATCGCAGGTGCATCATTAATTCCATCACCCATGTAACCAACAACATGTCCATTAGCTCTTAATGCGCCAATAATTGTTGCCTTTTGATCAGGGCTTAGTTTTGCAAAAATATTGTGCTTTTCAACAATTTCTCTAAGTTCTTCATCATTTAAATTTATTAAATCTTTGCCAAGAATGACGCCTTCAGTTTTCATGCCTACTTTATCACATATTGCCTTAGTAACTCTAGCATTGTCACCAGTAAGAATTTTGACTTCTACGCCATGTTCATAGAGGTTTTTGATTGCAGAAGCAGTCGATTCTTTTGGAGGATCTAAGAAAGCTAGATAGCCAATTAATGTCATTTCATGTTCATCAGAAACGCCAAACTGTCCTGCTTTATTTGGATTCTTTTTTCTAGCTACAGCTATAACTCTCATACCCTGATCATTAAGCTTGTCAACTTGCACTAAAACTTTATTAATCATTGCTTGATCTAAAGCAACAACATTGCCATTTAATTCTAACGTGTTGCAAACTGAAAGAATTTCTTCAACAGCTCCCTTGGTTACCATTTCGATGCCAGTATTTTTATTTTTATTTTTAACTAAAACACTCATTCTTTTTCTGTTGAAGTCAAACGGAATCTCGTCTATCTTTTCATATACATTTTCTATATTTCTTAGCTCTTCATGTATATCGCTTAATTCATCAGTTTTATTTATTATTGATAAATCAAGCAAGTTTTTTAAACCAGTTTGATAATAACTGTTTAAAAATCCATATCTTAAAACTCTTATGTTTTCGTTCCCCAAAACATCAAGGTGCATTTCCAGTGCAACCTGATCCATTGTTAATGTACCTGTTTTGTCAGTACAAAAAACATCCATTGCGCCAAAATTTTGAATAGAATTTAAACTTTTAACAATTGTCTTGCTTTTAGACATTCTCGATGCCCCTTTAGCAAGAGTACTTGTAACAATCATAGGCAACATCTCAGGAGTAAGCCCGACCGCCACTGAAATTGCAAACATTAAAGCTTCCAATCACTTTTGACCATCTTTAAAATTCTTAACTCCTGCAATTAAGAACACAATTGGTACAACAGTAATCATGATTCTAAAAAGTAATCACGATATCGAACTTATGCTTTTTTCAAAATTTGACTTAACAGGCTTTTCATTAATTTTTTGAGCCACTTGACCTAAATATGTCTCATCACCAGTTACGATCACAATAGCTTTAGCACTTCCTGAAATAATGTTTGAGCCCATAAAGGCTAAATTATGCCTGTCTGTGACATTTTGATACTCATGTTCATAATTAATTGAAACAAACTTTTCAATTGCCTCGCTTTCACCCGTCAATGAAGACTGTGACACAAACAAGTCTTTTGCACTAATGATTCTGACATCAGCAGGAATAATATCCCCTGCTGCTAAATGAATAATATCTCCGACAACTACTTCATCAAGCGGAATTTCATAATTAGTTCCTTGTCTTTCGACTTTGGTAGTTGTTTGTACCATTTTGACCAATTTAGCTGCAGAAGAGCTACTTTTGGTATCTTCAACAATATGTAAAATTCCACTAATTATAACCATTGACATAATTATTATGATAGTAGCAGGCTCTGCCTTTTCACCCTTTTTTAAAGGCAAAATGATATCAACCACCAATGATATAAGTGAAAGAATAAGCAAAATAATAGAAAAAGGATTAAAAAAGGCGTCAACTATTCTTTTTCAAACAGAATTCTTGCTTTTCTTGCTTAAAACATTAGCTCCATATTCACTCTTGTTGATTTCAACTTGCTCATCACTTAGCAAGCCATTAATACTGGAGTTATACTTATTACAAAGTTCATTTACACTCATTTTTGATGCTGCAATAAGATCTTGTTGGGCTCGTGATAAGCTGGTGCTCTTATTTTTCTTACTTTTCAACATATAACTCCTCTCTTTTTTAATATTCTAATATTAAAAAATTATAATGTATTATTTGCTTTTGTAACTTCTCTTGAATAAACTTGTTAAAAAAATAAAAAAGCACTGCCGTGTGCTTTTTTTCTTATTCACCTTTAAATAAGTCAATTTGGTCAGGATGGATAGGGTTTTGGTTTACCTCAATTTTAGAAATTCTTCCTTCAACAACATGCACAATCCTGTCGGCCATGGCTGCCATTACAGGGTTATGTGAAACCATAACCACAGTTGTTTTATTTTGCTTATTAATTTCATATAAGAGTCTTAAGACAATTTTGGTCGTGCTCTCGTCAAGTGCTCCTGTTGGTTCATCAGCAAAAATAATTTCAGAATTTTTAGATAGTGCTCTCATTATTGAAACTCTTTGTTGCTGTCCTCCTGACATTTGAGATGGAAACTTGTGCATTTCTTCTTCCATTTCGAACTTTTTAAACATTTCAACAATGTCTAATTTTTTGCTTTTATCTGTTTGTAAATATCCACCGGTTTCAACATTGTCATAAGCATTTAAATTAGCTAGCAAATTGTAGTTTTGGAATATGAAACTAACATGCTTTCTCCTAAATAAAGTTAGTTTATTATTAGACAAATAAGGCAAGTTCTCATCGCAGACTATTACATCGCCCTTGCTTGGTCTATCTAAGCCACTAATAAGGTTTAAAAGCGTACTTTTTCCACCACCAGAAATGCCATAAATTAGCATTAATTCACCTTGTCTAACATCCATTGAAACATTTTTTAATACTCTAGTTACAATGTTGTCATTAACATAATATTTACTTGCGTTTTTAACTTCAATCACAAGCCCAGGAGAGTTTTTTGTATAAAACCCTTCATCAATTTTTCTTTTTTTACTGTTTATTTTATTTAAAATTGATCTTATTTTTCTAGGAACAATAATGTTTTTCTTCTTGCTATTTTGATCCAAAATATCAAACAAATTGTCCTTTGTAATTTTGACGTCCACGCCTATTTCAATGGTTTGGAGGTTATCTTCGATTATTTCTTCAGACGTTAATGATTTACTCTTTTTATCTTTATGCCCCTTGGCTTTTTTAGTATGCTTTATAGCTCTTTTACTATCAACATTTTTGCCTTCATTTAATTCAGATGACTCATCAATGTTAAATAAGTCTTTATCTTTGTTATTGATATCCATAAGTTAATTATTTACCTTTCAATAAGTCAACTGGCTTCATCTTGTTAATACTAATTCAAACTGAAATAGATGTTACAGCAAATATGATAAGCATTAAGCCTGAAGTTATTAGCACATGCCACCATTTTAGTGACAATAACAGCGCAATAGATGATGATGAAAGCAAGAATGATCCAAACACATTTATCATGGCGATCACTATAGGTATTGAAATAATTAATGCAGCAACCAAGAACGGTATAAATGCTCCAAAAAACATCATTAATTTTTCTCTTTGTGAGTAGCCTAATATTGATCAAATAGCAATATTTCTTTCATTTTCGCTAACGATAATTGACGACATTATTATTAATATCATTAGCGAAATAACAAAGTTTATAACTATTATAAATATGCTAATTTGTTCAATTGTGTGTCCAACTTGCACCACAAATCCTACTTCAATGTTTCTTGAATCAATTGAATTGCTTAGTGCAATAAACAATTTATTTTCATAAATCCTACTAAAGTCTTCAATGTGAGCCTTAGCTGAATTTTTGGCACTTTCATAAAGTGATTCGCTGAATTTCTCTGCTTTTGGATCTAAGAACTTAGCAATTTCATCTTTAGTTAGTCCATGTTGGCTTTGTAACACCCCACCTTTTTCAGGTGTATCTGAAACTTTAAAAATTTCATCAAACATTTTCTTAACTGTTCCCTGATCTAGCGAACTAACATCAAAGCCATCAAGACCGGCTCAATATCCACTTGGTGAATATAATCCAGCAGATTCAGTAACTTGCACTGGGTTTGCGTTTTGTGTTAACACACCGTTAAAGCTACTTTCATTATCAGGCAAGCCTACTAATAAATTAGCTGCACTGTGTGTTGTTATTAATTCATCATTAATATATGTAGGATTAATACCAACTATTTTAAATTTAGCATTAATATTCTTGCTATATTGTTTTTTCAAATCATCCTGTTTTATAGGATTATTGGTATAAATTTTTTCTAATAATTTTTGTCTATATCTATCAACTCTATTCGAAATAACAAAATCAATTTGATCATTAATTTCTAATTTATGCTTTTTAGCAAAAACATCATTAACAACTAATGGATAGATATTGTTTTCGACCTTAAAGTCATATAAAGCATCATACAAGTTATTGCCGTTTTTGTCAATTAACTTAACCTTGGCACTCTTTATATCGCCAGGCTTTCTATATCCATATATTTTGGCGCTTATATTATTGTATGAACCATTAATATATGTATATGTTTCATCATAGTGTTTATCAAATAAAATTCCGCCAAAGCCTATAAAATAGTCATTAACTCATTGTCTGTCTAAATCAGATTTATCTACTAACCAAAAATCAGAATTGCTTCTTGATATAGTTCAATTTGTAATAGGATTAATTAATTCTTTTCCTTCTGCAAGCAATTTTTCATGTTGCATTCTGACAATATCATTCTTTTGGTATGCCTTAACCAAGAAATCTCTATATTCATTTCTTCCGCCATTATTACCTGTTTTTATTGTCTTCATAACATATTCATTGTTAGCTAAATCCCAGTGTGCAAGTCTGAAACTGCCTTGCTTATCATTTGGTGATTTGTAATACTTAAAGAAATCATATTTCTTGCCCGATGCATCTTCATATGACATCAAACCGTTCGAATCTACCTTAATTACAGGCTTATTTGGATCAGTTATTAGTTTACCATTTTCATCAAGACTTTGCGTCCATTCTAATTGATGTCCAACTAGATCCCTTATTTTATCAATTTTAGCTTTCTGACTATCAGGCATACCATTGTATGCTATCAACCAAGGATCAGCAGCAACACCAGCATCCACAGTCACATTTACACTAAATTGTGAAAGCAAGTGCGGAGCAAACTCACCTGGATTTCCATTTGCTGTATTATCTGGATTTATTATGCTTGATTTTCCTGGTTTAAAGTAATCAGCAGTCTCTCTATTTCCTTCATTCAATGAACCAATAGGTGTATAAATCAGATCTTTTAGTTCACTTGGATTATACAATGAATAATATTTACCTTCAGTTGTAGGAGATTCTAAATCAATCTTAAATCTATAGTCTCTATTTTTATAAGTGTCATTAATTGTGTTGTTGAACGTCTTGTAGTTAGCTAACCCAAACATTGTCGCTATTGATGTCAATAACACCGATCCACCAAATGAAGCCAGTTTCCAAAAACCACTATAAGCAAGGGTGAAACTGAAACGTTTCTTAACACTTTTCTTGTTAATAAACTTCTTCTTAATCTTGTTGAATAGCCTGCCTCTAGGCGCATCATCAACACCAGTTATTAAGTCAATTGAACTTTTTCTTAGCGAAATAAGTGCAACAACAATAATTAACAAGCTCATTCCCAAAAATGGTATAAACACATTAAAGAAAAGTGAGAAGAAGTCAAATGGTATAGCCGATTTAGGTAGCGTCCAATAATTAGAAAACACGTTTTGCAACAATATCTGTGTTCTAAATCCAATTGAATATCCTAATATACCACCTATTAATGAAGTAACCATTGCAAATGGTAATAATGAAATAGCAATTTCAATTGGCCTATAACCTTGTGCAAGCAATATACCAAACACTTTAGCTTTGTTAGCAATATATCTTCTAATAATGAATATTATTGCTACTGAAACCACAATAATAAATAGTGACATTAAAGCAATTATTGAACTTGAAATTACATTAATCATGCCTTCAATAGTTGTTATTCTTAAAGCCCTTTCAGGGTTAATAGGATCTAGCTCATCATATGAAAACACTCTCTTAAGCTTATTCGCATCACTAATTGAGCTATCAACTATGTTTGTAATATTTCTTTTAACTACATCACTACTGTTTTTTGATCCATTAACAACTAAAAGATTTTTCTTAACAACATTTCCTTGGTAAGCGGCCATAATTCTAGAAAAACCGTAATTATTTAAATACACTAATGCTTGATTTTGTGTATTAACTTGTAAATGGTTTTCATCAATAACAGGATAAATATAATCAACTGTTGTATCTTCACCAACTATTAAAAACTTAATTCCATTAACATCCAGAATATATTTGTCATAAATTGTGTTAAGTAAACTTTCCATTTCAACATTATTTCTTGGAAGCTCACCATTGTAAATAGCTTTATTGTTTTTTGATAAGTAAGCATAATTAACTTTAGCATAATAGCTATTTATATCATTAAACACAATGTCTTTTAACTCTTTAGGCTCAACAATTCCGTTCACTACTTTGCCAGCTAAATTCAGAAAATCTATGCCAAAGATAGTTGCTTTCTTGGTTTGTTCATTGAATATTTTATTTACTCTAGCGCCATCTAAAGCCAAAGTGATTTCTTCACTATAATCAAGCGGAACTAATGATGTGTCTTTATTGGCTCATATTTGCTCAAAATATGCTTCTAATTCTAACTTTTTAGAGTTGTCTCTAATAATTTCTTCAAAATTTCCAATTCTATTAGAAACAATGTAAGCTAAATTACCATTAATTTTTCCTAAACTTTGTTTTTGCGTTGAAAGGAATGAAGTCATTAACTGTGGATACATGCTTCTTAAAACGGGGTTTATGATTATTCTAGATAATCCAAACAATTCAATTGGGAAATTAATTTGCATTGAACGAGCAATTAATAAAACAATATCTTTTATTTCTCAAAAATCTTTAGTAGCAAAGTATCTATCAACAGCCTTTTTGATGGTTTCATAATAAATTCCATTAGGTGCATAAATCTTGCCTGCTTCAGTTGGTTGTTTATCATTTTTTGAATACTGTTGGCTAGCACCAATTAAGCCCAAAAGCTCTATCAAACTGCGCTTTTGGCTAGATAAATAACTTCTGAATTTTGGATTTTTACTTGCTAATTCTTCAACTTTAGCATTGGTAAATTTGCCATTAGATTCATTAAAAACAGTAACTTGTTCAGGTCTGTGTAATGCTATTGAAAGTCCAAAATTAGTGCTATTAAACCTTGGCAAGTTTTCGTCCTGAGCTAGCTTATTGATTTCATCTAAAATACTTTTATCAATGCTTAACGTCAAGAAATCTTTAACAAATTGTAAGGCTTCTTTTTGCGTTACATTCTTGTTATAAGTTAACGTGTTTATTCAAGGAATTAGTAAATCAAAAGCTTGGGCTCCAAGTGAAAATTTATTTACTACATTTGCCTGTCCATATATAGCAACCACACTTTTTCAAGTTTTCCAGTTTTCATCGCCTTCATTGAAATTATTTAAGTCATAAATTAAATCAGCAAGTGTCTTATTTTTTTCTGAAACAATCTTTATTTTTTCATCCAAACTTGTGGTTGTTTGGATAATAAAACGCTGAACTCTATCAAGTTTTTCAATAACTTTTTTGTCTATGGTAATTTCATTAGTTATTATGCTAAATTTCTTTAAGATCTCTATGGCTTTAATATCTAACTCATGTAGTCCTACTGAATTGCCTTTAGTTGAAATAACTTTTTGAATATGTTCTTTTGCATAAGAAAGATCATTATTAATTTGTTGGTTTTTGAATATTGCTTTGCTTTGATCAGCGCTTAAAAGTGCGGGAAAAAAGGCTAAAAAGTCACTAAAACTCAGTTTCTCATCATCAGAATCAGGTGTAATCACTGAGCCTGAACTGTCTTCAGTTTTCAATGTGCTTACCTTATCAGACAAGTTAAACATCTTAATAATATTTGCTTTAAACTCTCTGTTTGTGCCTGGATTATAGAACAATCCGTAAATTAAAGCCATCATTCCATCTTTAGGCCTTATGGTTTTTAAGGCAACTTTTTCTTTAAACACCTTTTCTTTGTTTGATTCGTAATCAAAATCAGACTTCTTATATTCAAAATAACTAGTAGTTAAGTGTTCTCTTAAATAGTCAGATAAAACATTGAAATCAATGTTCTGTAAAATACTATTTAATCCTTCTTTAACATTCTCAAATTTTCCATCTTTACTTACTTTTGCGAGTAATATTTTGATACCGTCAATTAATGAAGGAACAGAATCATTTAATTTTTTGTATAGCAGACTGTTTTTATCATCTAAATTAAGCACTTTTTGAAAATCTAAATTGTTAATAAATGCTTTTAAGCCTGCTTTAAGGGTCTTTTGGTCAACTGACTTAAATAATCAATCAATTAATAATCCTGAACTTAATCTATTTGTGTATTTCTCATTATTATGCTCAACTTGTTTCTTTCATTCACTCTTGTATCACTCATTAGCTAACTTACTAAAATTATAAGCATCAATGCTTCCAATAATATTTTGAAATGCATTTATAACTTCTTTAGGATCATTAGAAAGATTAACAAGATCTTCAGCACTTAAAAATTTATTGATGTCAATTCCTGCTAAACCAGCTATTAAAGAATAAATATTATTTACTTCTTCAATTAAATATTTTTTCTGACTTTCTAAACCACCTTTTTCATTCAATTTAGCCTTAACTTTTTCAAAAATGTTAAACAAAACACTTTTGAATATATTCCCAGAATCACTGTGGCTTAGTTCATAAAGTAAATCTAATCCTATTTTTGGAAGCAGCTCTTTATTAATTTTTGATGAAGTAAATGCATTAGCAAAATTGTTACTATTTAATACTTTTTTTACTGCTTTAGTAATTTGAAACACATTTTCTTGTGAAATAAATTCATCCTTAACTAAAACAGAATCTAACAATTCCTTCTCGATAGCTTCAGCTAAGAAATCAACTTTTCCTGTAGCTAAAATATCATTAATTAATTCGGCTTTAGGAGATAAAAATTGAGTAGGAACATAAGATATATTCGCTAATGATTGATCTTTTTTAGCTCATCCATAATCATCAGTTTTAATAAATTTAGTTGCTAATGTAACTTTATTATGTTCCATTCATTTGGTCAATAAGCCTTTATCAAACCCGTGTTCTCCAGCTCCATCAATATGAATTGTTTTTCAAAATAACTGTCCATCAGAATTTGCTAAAGTGACTAATTTATAGTTGTTTCCTCTAAAAGTTATCCCTAAATTTAGTTTCTTATACTCAGACTCTAAAGTTTTAGAATCAATGTTTTTATTATTTCTATCAATTAAATATTTGTTTAATAAAACAATTTTAGAGCTTTCTTTTCTAATACCTTTTGTAACTGGATTTATATCAGTTACTTCAGCAAATTCATAAATTGGCTCAACATACTTAGGATCTGGGAAAAGATTTCTGCCTATTGATTGTATAAGTAATGATGCAATATATGGTGGCAACTGATTCTCTTTATAAACCGAATCATCAAACTTGCTAGAAGGAATTAAAGCACTCTTTCTTTTTTGCTCTTCAAATAATTTTCCTACATTAAGTTTAATGCCATCAACTTCACCTTTTTCATCGCCAATGTTTATAAAGTGAAAAACATTTTGCTTCTTTGTCTTTTCATCAATTGCATCTACAGTTATAGTTTTTCTTAAACCTAGATTTTCTCTGCCGCCAACTTCATTAGCAATCTTGTCAATAATTATTTTTTTAGTTACTTCATATGCTTCTTGCTTAATTAAATTAAAACTCTTGTTTTTTAAATCTTTGTCATTAATAGCTTCTAACAATGCTTTGTTGTAGTTTGCTTGATTTTTATCTACAAATGTCTCTATTTCAAGAATGCTTTTTGCACCAGATTTATCTATTTTATAGGATCTTCCGCCTGGGAAATTAGTTCTAGATTCATTTATATTATTGTTGGAATTATCAGCATTATATATCTTTTGTTTTATGTCAGCATCATTAATTGGAACACTAATATTAACCTCTTTTTTAGATAATTTAGTGTTATTATAAGGTTCAAAAACAGTTTTAATATTTTTAATTCAGTTAGAAAACTCGGCTAATTCTTTTCATTTTTTATAATTAACTGATTTAGGATCATTTTTGCTACTTTCAAGCTCTTCCATAAAGGTTTTAAAAGCACCAGTTCAAAGATTCTTGTTATCACCAGTAAATGTTGTGTGATAGTTTCATCTTTCAAATAAAACATTTCTAGTTTTTTTGGCAAGCAAATCTTTATTTATTTTGATTTCCTTGTCTTTTTTAATTGTCAAAATTTTTGCTGGCTTAACTTCGATTGTTGATTTATTGTAAAAATCACTAATTGTTCATTCGCTTTTTACTTTTGACTTTTCATCCAATAAATCAGTGTTATTGGTGGTTGTTGTTGCACTACCAGCAGGCTGAGTTGATGTTTCGCCTTTTTCTAAAAATTTAGATAAATTGCTGTTGCTTCCATCATTGATAAATACAAAATTATTGTCTGAAACCTTTTTAAAACCAAACTTTTCAATTCATTCATTTGCAGGAATAATAATACCTTTATTTTCTGCTAATCATCTTTGACCGACACTGTATTCATTGGTAATTTTTTTATCCAAAACATTTATAAATAAAGGTTGAACTTGCTCCGCATAAACAAGATTTGGTTTGTTTGGATCTGTTCCTTTTTTAAGAATCATTAAATCTGAAAGAGTTAGATTCTCTTTATCAAATTTAACTTTATCAGTATTTTGTATGTTTTTACTTTCAGTAACAACTTCAAATTTATTGCCTTTTTTCTCATAAAAAATAAAGTTTTTGTCTTCTTTTTTTAATTTAAAACTTGCGTTGCCCGCATCATTTTGATCTTTTCCTAATTTAAACTCAACAATTGAATTGCTAGGATTGGCAGAATAAATTGAATAAAGAATATCTAAATCATCTTTTTTAATATAGTAATTATTAAGGCTTCCATTTCCATTATTGTCAATACCAGTAAAATTACTCAAACTAATAAATTCGTTATTTTGCAAATACAAAACATTCTCAACAGAATCCTTATATTCGCCCTCACCATTTGCTAAATAATAATTAATTGGTTTGTACTCTTTTACTCCATTTTGTCCTAAAACTTGCCCATTAACAAAATAGCCTTGATTAAAGGCGCTTCCCTGGCTTGGCAGGTTTAAATCCACAGATAAATCATGTTTTACAGATAACTTTTTGTAATTTTCAAAACCAGTAACAATTGATGATCTTAATGATGAAAGCAAAGTAAAAACAGCTGAAGTAATAAATATAAGTATACTTAAGCCGATAACCATAATTTTGTTTTTAGATAATGACTTAAAAACTTCTTTAGATAATCTTCACATAATAAAAAAATTATTCCTAATTATAAAGTGTAAAAATTATATTAATATTTTTAGAAAAAATATTATTTATTATTTGTGCTCAATACATTGCTAATAATAGTTTTTAAGCATGTTTTATAGCTTTTTTAGTCGACAGATATGCTTGTTTTCGTCTGCCATAATTAAAAGAAAAAACGATGGTCTACATCGTTTCTCCTTTTTCTTCAGATTTTCCATCCAATATATCGTCTATTGTAAGGTTAACATTTTCAGCTTTTTCTTCTTTGCTTTCTGAAGGTAATTTCATATTTTTTGCAATGTACTCAATCTCTTCAGCAACAATAGTTTCTTTTTCTAATAAAGCTGTCTTAATTAACTCATGAAGCTCTCTGTTTTCTTCAATAATTTCCTTGGCTTTCTTTTCTGCTTCAGTAATTATGTTTCTTACTTCAATATCAATTTCATGTGCAACTTGTGCTGAAAATTGTGCTGATTTTAAGTAGTCTCTACCTAAGAATGGAGAACCTTCATCTTGTTCATATTGAATAGGCCCTAAATCAGACATACCTCATTCAGTAACCATTTTTCTTGCAATTTTTGTTGCTTTATGTAAGTCATCAGAAGCTCCTGTTGAAACATTTTCTTTCCCGTAAATAATTTCTTCAGCAGCTCTACCACCCATAAAACTTGTAATCATTGCAATAAGTTCTTTTTTGGTTAAGTTGTACTTTTCTTCTTCAGGTGTCATCAAGTTGTATCCACCAGCTTGACCACGTGGAATAATAGTAATTTTTTGTACCTTATTTGCGCCAGGCATTTTGATACCAACAACAGCATGTCCAGCTTCATGATATGCAACCATTGTAAGCTCACTCTTAGTTATAACTCTGTTTTTCTTAGCAGGTCCAGCCATAACTCTATCTATAGCTTCGTCAATGTCATCACGTTCGATAATTTCAGAATCTCTTCTAACAGCTAGTAATCCAGCTTCATTTATAACGTTTTCAAGTTGTGCTCCAGAGTAACCAGGTGTTCTTTTTGCAACTTGTGCAAGATTAACATTAGGTGAAACTCTTTTACCTTTAGCATGTAAATTAAGTATTTCTTCACGTTCTTTTACATCAGGAAGGCCAACAGTAATTGTTCTGTCAAATCTACCAGGACGAGTTAATGCAGGGTCTAAAACGTCGGTTCTGTTTGTTGCAGCAAAGAATAGAATTCCATTGTTTTCTTTCATTCCATCCATTTCAACAAGCAATTGGTTTAATGTTTGCTCACGTTCATCGTGACCACCACCAATACCTGAACCCCTAGTTCTACCAATTGCATCAAGCTCATCAATAAATATTATCGCAGGAGCATTTTTACGTGCTTCATCAACAACAGTTCTAACTCTTTTAGCACCTAAACCCACAAACATTTCAACAAAGTTTGATGCTGAAATAAAGTAGAAAGGAACATTAGCTTCACCTGCGGTGGCTTTAGCTAACAATGTCTTACCAGTACCAGGAGGACCACCTAATAAAATACCATGAGGCATTCTTGCACCAGCAATTTCGTATTTTTTAGGATTTTTTAAATAATCAACAATTTCTTTAATTTCTTCAACTGCTTCTTTATTTCCGGCCACATCTTTAAAGGTTTTGTCACTTTTAATTTTTTGCGCTGGATTCTTTTCATCCCCAATAGCACCAATCATGTTCATGCTTCTTTTCATCATTGAACGGTACAATCAGAAAAGAATAATTATTCATAATAATGTTGGCAATACAGAAAGAGCAATTCTAGCAAACGTATTTGGTTTTTCTAATACTAATCCTACTGTGCTTCATTGTGTTGATAGAACATTAGCATCAGCACCAGGATGTTTTAGTAAATTAGCAATAATATATTCTTTATCACCTATATAAAACTTATCTGGAAGCAAAAACGTTTTTTCAACAACACCTTTGCCTAAGCTTACTTCACGAAGCCTTGCTACTCCGTTTTCTACAAACGTATATTTAGCAATATCTTGTACTCCGTCAATTTTTACTTCTGCTAAATATGTATTATCATCAATGCTTTTGCTAGCAGCCACAATATCATTTACAAAGTCTTGAAAATTACCTTGTCTAACTTGTGGTTTAAAACGGTTTCAGAGAAGTAATGTAATTATTAAAAGAATTACTGCTGAAAGAATTGTTCAGAGAACTATTTTAGTTATTTTTTGCTTTCTTTCATTTTCCATACAACTCTCCTTCCTTTTTATTTATATATAATGTTTATAATTTTAATGTAATTTTTTAATTAGTCAAAAAATTAAAAAACTAATTTCCCGTGCTTTTTTTGTATAAAAATGTTGTTTTTTATCAAATATTTGCTTGTTCTATTGTCGCTCAGTATAAAGCCAATTATTGACTTAATTTTGCCGCCTGACAGTTTTATGTTTAAATAATTATCATGCACAAACTTGAATACTAGTCTCTCTTTGTTGCTCAATGTCAAAAATAAATCTTGGCTAAAGCTAGAATTTTTTCATTTTTCATACTCTAAGACCGCTTTGTTTTCAATTCTTGCTAATTCATTATTTTCTTTTTCTGCTTCATCTAAAATTTGACTTTTCTGACTGTTTGATAGGCTTTTTAGTCAACTCCTAACTTTATTTCTTGTGTATATAGGTAATTCATTAGTAAAATCATTTGCATATTCAATCTTTTTGTTATGCAAAGTTTCTAAAATTTCACTTTTAAAAACTTTATCAACAAGCGGTCTGACAACTTTCATCTCATAAATATAATTTTCTTTCTTTATTCCAAAAAAATCCGGTTGTCTTTTAGACTCTTTTTGCATAAAATAACTTTCTAGAAAGTCATCCTTATGGTGTGCTAAATATAGAGCCTCGCAATTATATTTTTCATAAATCTTTTTAAAAAAATCAAACCTTTGTTCTCTTGCTCATTTTTCAAAATTGCCTTTAAAACAGGCTTTTTTGTCAATTTCAAGATATTCAAAAATTATGTTTTTTTCTTTGCAAAAATTTCTAACTATCTCCACATCATATGCTGAATCTTGTCTAACATTGTAATTTAAAGTTGCAACCACTATATCACTTCTTTGGCTAGATATTAAATCTAGCAAATACATAGAATCTGGTCCGCCACTAATTCCTAATAAAATCACTAAATAACTCTCTTTTTATTCTCAGTATTGAACTTGTTCATAACAAAATTGATATCATTGTATACTAAAGATATTGCTGCATCAGCAACTTTTTCAAGTACTTCTTCAACAATTATCATTTCATCTTTTGTAAATAATGAAAGCACATAATCTTTTATTGTTGTGCCGTTATTTGCGCCTATCCCGACTCTAATTCTTTTAAAATCATTGCTGCTGAACTTACTCATCAAGCTATCTATTCCTTTATGTCCAGCACTAGATCCGCCAATTTTTATAGCTGCTTGACCAATTGAAAAACTAAGATCGTCATAAATAACAATAATATCTGAAGGATTTATTTTATAAAAGCTAGCTATTGAATAAACAAAATCACCTGATTTATTCATGTATGTAAGTGGCTTAGCTAAAATAAAACCGTCAGAAACAGCAAACTCTCCATTAAATTTTTCTTTGTTTAGTGAAATATTTAGTTTTTCGCAAATTTTATCAATTGCTAAAAATCCTGCATTGTGTCTTGTAAATCTATATTCATTGCCAGGATTTCCCAAACCTACAATTAGCTTCATTATTTTGCCTCTTTTTCTATTAATAATTTTAAATTAGTAAAGTGTTTTAAATCAGCATTTCTAGATTGAATTTTTTGAATATATAAGTCTTTAGAGCCTAAAAGTAATAATTCCTCTTTTGCCCTTGAAACAGCCGTATACATAAATTTTTTAGTAAACATATGTTCAACTCTGTTTTTCAAAATTCCGAAAATAACACAGCTTGCTTCTGACCCTTGAAATTTATGCACGGTTATAGCATAAGCTAGTGACAAGTTTTCTAAAATCTCGCTCCTGTTATATCTAACTTTCTTTTCTTGGCCAAAGCCTACGACAATAAATGTGTTTCTGCTGTCTGTATTTATTTCTTCAACAATGCCTATTTCACCATTAAAAACATTCCTGTCATAATCATTTACGGTTTGTATAACTCTGTCGCCAACAAATAAAGTTAAATTGTTGTGAATTGATAAATTTTTCTTAGCACCTGTTCTTTTTATATTTCATTCTTGAAGTCTTTTGTTAACTTCATTAATTCCAGGCTGACCAAACTCTAAATATGAAGGAAGTAAAATTATTACATTATCAATTGAATACTTGTTTACTTTTTCTTCATATATTTTAACAATGTTGCTTAAAAACTGTATTCCGTTTTGCTCAATAAACTTTACATTTTCTGTATTAATTTTAGGAACCCTGTTGTCGTTTATGGCTATAAAATGCTCAAATATGTCAATTTTATCAGTTCTATGAATTTCTTTTAATACAAATGTAGGAAACTTCTTGCTGTTAATAATATCTTCTAACAAATTGCCCTTACCAATGCAAGGCAGCTGATCTCTGTCCCCTACTAAAATAAGTCTTTCAATGCTTGTACATGTTTTTAATAATTCATACATAATTGGCAAGCTAACCATTGAAAACTCATCAACAACAACAACTTTAATAGGATTCTCTTTTTCAAAAGATTCAATAAATGAATCGTCCTCATCAGGTTTAGATAGCTTTAAAAAGCTATGTATGGTTCTGGCTTCTATGCCTGTTTTATAGGTTAATATGGTGGATGCCCTTCCAGTAGGAGTCAGTACTGCAATATCTTTTTTCTTATAATGCTTATCTTTTAATAAAGTCTCAACAATATAAGCAATTAAATAACTTTTTCCTGTTCCTGGATATCCAGTTATAACTGAAAGCGGGTTATTTAATGCGCTTGCATAAGCTTTTTTTTGCTCTTCTGACAATTTTTGAGATGGAAGCGGAATAACTTGTTGTTTTAACTCACTATCTCTTATTTTGAGAAGTTTTTTAGCAACAAATAATTCTTGTTCATATACTTCATTTAATGAAAGGCGTCTAGATTCATTATCAAAATAAATTTCGCCCCTCTGAATCATCGCATTTAGCGATTCAATAATTAAATCATCACTTATGTCTCTTTTTTGAAGCAGAAGCGACAACAATGACACAACATATGACTGCTCATAAAGTGTACTGTTATCCGAATTATCTCTTCTGTAATCCTCATACCAGTTTCATAAACTTTTGTAAAATGGTAAATCATCATAATACATTGTGCAAATGTTATTAAAATTTGTTCTTAATATTTTATAAGTAAATGCTCTTATTATTTTGTATGGTTCAATATTTTTATTAACACATTGTGCAAAAAGGTCTACTAACTTAAAATCAATTCAATGATCAACATACAATTCATATGGATCACCATTATTTTTATACCTGCTAACAAAGTCCTTGTTTTCAAATCTAGCATGTAGCTTGTCATACAATTTCAAGAGTCCATTTTCAGCAAAAAAGTCATAATCCTTTTGATCAAAGCTACTTATGAAATTTTTCAAATTTTCATATATGGCTGTTTTTAAGACGTTTTGGGCAGATTCAACATCATCAAATAGTTCTTTGATGCTTGAAAATCCTAGCTCGCTTTTTATTCTTTGAATTCCCTTAACTCCTAGACCTGCTACATTACTTACTAGCATTTTTTCAATATCACTATCATTGTCGGGGCTTACAATTTTACAACTTAGTAACTCATATGTTGCATTTTGATATTTTGAACGTTTTGAGGCTTTTAATTTAACTTCAATTTCATAAAAACATGAACTTTTTATATCTTGTTTATTGGTGTAAATGAAAAAACGCTCTCTCTCAGGGTTTGATTCAAAAATTCAGAGCTCTCTTGCAATGTTATTATCAGCTCCGCTTCACTTTACAACTAAAAACTTTCCTTTTAGCCTAATGGCTTCCGAATTATTTTCACTACTTATAAACATTTTTATTAATTATAGAATATTAAAGGCTTATCAAATTAAATTATGTTCAATTATATTTTCAAATTTTTTGCCACATTTTTTATCAACATATTTATGTGGATAACTATGCAAAAAATTGTGGATAACTTGTTATATAAACACTTTATAAATCATTTATATTATTTATTAATTATTATATTAATATGAATATCAACAGTCCAAATGATAAAGAAATTGCTTTAAGGTCATATACAGAAACTTTTTTAGATATTCTTAGACAAGAATTAGGCGACCAGATGCTTTATAAAAACTTTTTTGCTAACTTTGAAATCAAAGACGTCTCAAAAATTGGTCACATAACTATTGGAACAACCAACATAACCCCAAACTCACAATATGTTATAAGAGCTTATGAAAGCAGTATTCAAAAATCTTTAGATGAAACTTTTGAACGTAAATGTACTTTTAGCTTTGTTTTGCTAGATTCAGCTGTTAAAAAGAAGGTAAAAAGAGAAAGAAAAGAAGCTGCCATAGAAAACATTGAGCTTTCAAATCGTGAAGTTGATAAAACTAAAACTTTTGAAAACTATGTTGAAGGCAACTTTAACAAGGAAGCAATTAGAATAGCAAAACTAATTGTTGAAGGCGAAGAAGACTATAACCCAATATTTATTTATGGTAAATCCGGCATAGGGAAAACTCACTTGCTAAATGCAATATGCAATGAACTTCTTAAAAAAGAAGTTTCAGTTAAGTACATAAACGCCAATTCTTTCACAAGAGATATATCGTATTTTCTTCAAGAAAATGACCAACGTAAACTAAAACAAATAAGAAATCATTTTGATAATGCTGATATTGTCATGTTTGATGACTTCCAAAGTTACGGAATCGGCAATAAAAAAGCCACAATTGAACTAATCTTCAACATTCTTGATAGTAGAATAAATCAAAAAAGAACAACAATAATTTGTTCAGACAGACCAATATATTCATTACAAAATTCATTTGATGCTCGTTTAATTAGCCGTCTTTCAATGGGGTTACAACTTTCAATTGACGAGCCACAAAAAGCTGACCTTTTGAAAATTCTGGACTACATGATTGACATTAACAAAATGACTCCTGAATTGTGAGAAGATGATGCCAAAAATTTTATTGTTAAAAACTATGCAAACAGCATCAGAAGCTTAATAGGTGCTGTAAATAGATTAAGGTTCTATAACTCCGAAATTGTTAAAACAAATTCTAGATACACATTAGCAATAGTTAACTCAATTCTTAAAGACATCCAACAAGTTAAAGAAAAAGTAACTCCTGACGTAATTATTGAATATGTTGCAAAATACTATAAATTATCGCGCTCTGAAATATTAGGTAAAAGCCGAAGAAAAGACGTTGTTTTAGCTAGACATATAGCAATTTGAATTGTCAAAAAACAATTAGACCTCTCTTTAGAGCAAATTGGGAAGTTTTTTGGCAATAGAGACCACTCAACCATTATCAATGCAGTTAGAAAAATTGAAAAAGAAACCGAGCAATCAGATATAACCTTCAAAAGAACTATATCAGAGATAAGCAACGAGATTTTTAAGAAAAATTAACATTTTAAAAAACGGTTTTAAACAATTAAAAAAGTACAAAAATTGCAAAAAAGATCTAAAAAATAACCTAAATTTGTGCTTTTTGCTACTTATCCACAAATTAACAAAACATATATTTATTATTTAAGGAAAACATGAAAATTATTGTAAATAAAAATTTTTTAGATGAAATTATCGAAGTTGTTTCAAGATTCTCTGATCCTCTTAGCTCTTTATATGGAATGAGGTGTATTAAAATAACTGCAAATCATAATTTTGTTAAATTTGAAGCAACAAACGAAATAACAAACATTGTTAGAAAAATTAAAGTTGATGATGACAAAATTATTGTTGAAGAAGACGGCGAGTTATTAGTCCAAGCTAACTATTTTAAAGGTATAATCAAAAAACTTAATGGTTTTATTGAAATAAAAACATATTTTAATAAAATGGAAATAAGACAACAAGATTCTGTATATACATTAACTTTAAATGAAATCAGTTCATTCCCTCAAATTGATGAAAACATTAATATTAAGAAATTCCAAATTAACACTGAAGAATTCAAAAAAGCTGTCAAAAATGTTGCTTTTGCAGCAAGCAACGGCGCTAACTTAATATACAAATGTATCAATTTCAAAAGTTCAGGAAACAAATTAAACCTTGCAGCAACAGATACATTCAGATTAGCTTACTACACAATAAAAACAAATCAAATTTTAGAAGATTTTGACTTCAGCGTTAATGCAAAAGACGTCAAGGAACTACTTCCAGCAGATGTCCCCAAAACTGTTACAATGTTTTACAATTCAATTAAATTTGGCGTTGAATATGATGATACAACAATAACAGCCAGAATCACTGATTTACCATACCACAATGTAGAGCAACTATTTAACAAAGCAATCTCAGAAACCAAACACAAAATCACCATTGAAAAAACTGAATTCAACAACCTTTTAAACAAAATATGAATAAATTCATCAACTGACAAACAAAACAGAATTGAATTAAAGATTTCTAACCAAGAAATAAATATTTACACAAAATTAGATGAACTAGGTGATTCCAACGTTAAAACAACCAAATTCATGCTTGAAGGAACACCTTTTGTTTTCGACATGAATTTTAATTATTTAAAAGACGCTATTTCAATAACTGAAGGCGAAACCTATATTTTAATTGATGAAAAAATTCAAAACATAGTTTTATTTTCAAAAGACAATCCAAATTCAAAACAAATAATAACCCCTCTCAGAAGGTAAAATGAAACCAGAAATTTTTATTCAAGAAAACATTATTACAATAGGCCAGTTATTAAAAAAAATTGGACTTATCCAAACAGGCGGCGGAGCCAAATTTTATCTAGAAAAAAACAAAGTTTTAATTAATAACAAAAAACCAGAAGGAAGAAACTCTAAAGTTAAAAACGGAGACTTGCTAACAATTAACAGCAACATTTATATTGTTAAAAAAGAACAAGATATTTAGCAATTAATTGTTTTTATTTTATTTGGTGTTATAATATTTTTGCTATTTTTTAAAATAGCTTTTGGAGGGGTAGCGAAGCGGCCAAACGCGGGTGGCTGTAACCCACTTCCTCACGGTTCGGGGGTTCGAATCCCTCCCCCTCCACCATTTTGCCCCATAGCCAAGCGGTAAGGCAACGGGTTTTGGTTCCGTCACGCGTTAGTTCGAATCTAACTGGGGCAGCCATTTGTTCTCGAAAGAGAGCATTTTTTTATTTCATTTTTCCTAATTAATTTGTTTTATAGGCATAAATGTATAATTTTATTATGAAGCCAATTTATAAATACAATGTTGTTTTCAAAGACAATAATAATCCTAATGAAAACATAATTTTCTGTCATGGACTTAATTCAACAGCTGACAGATTTGATATTTTTAAAAATTATTGAACAAAATCAAATTATTATTCACTTCAGTTTCCAGCAAGTAATTTAACACCCGTTTTAGAAAACGATGAACCTAGTGTTTTTTGTTTTGCAAAATTATTAGTTAAATTTGTTGAAAAAAATAATCTAAAAAATGTAACTTTAATAGGCCATTCTCTTGGAGGTGGAACAATTTCTTTAGCTTATCAATTAAGGCCTGATTTATTTAAGAAACTAGTTTATATAGCCCCAATGAACAAACCAGCCTTAGCATTATATGATAGATATAAAAAAGACTACTTTCCTAAAGATTATGAAGGTTTCTTAGACCTTATGCGTTCACTTTACTATGACATTTCAAAATTCACATCAGATCCACATTGAGTTAAAGAGCAAAAAGAAAATTTTAATCCTTATTTGTACAACAATCCTGATATTGTTAAGCTAGGAACGCCAGATATGAATGTTTTTAATGCTATAGAAGAAACTTTAAAAATTATTAAAGTTCCAACTTTATTAATTTTAGGTGAAAAAGACGGCGTAATTTTAAGAGAAGAGTGTATTGATTACTTTAAAAAGCACGTAAAAGATGTTGAGGCTCACTGAATTCCAAAAACAGGGCACATGATGTATCTAGAAGACTGAGATTCGTTTATAAAAATTTTAGAACCATTTTTGGACAAATAATATGAACACAATCTATAAGTATGATTTTGTTTTCAAAGACAATAATAATCCAAATGAAAACATAATTTTCTGTCACGGTTTTAATTCATCTCCAAATTCTTTTAAAATTTTCGAAAACTATTGAACTAGATCTAATTATTATGCTTTACAATTTCCAGGTAATAATCATACCGAAATTAAAGAAGGCGATGAAGCCACTGTTGAATGTTATTCAGATTTATTAATCAAGTTTATAGATGATAATAAGCTAAAAAACATTATATTAATAGGTCACTCTATGGGAGGCGGAACAATTTCTCTTGCCTATCAAAAAAGACCTGAGCTGTTTAAAAAACTAATTTACTTAGCGCCAACAAACAAATCGTCGCAAAATGTTACTGAAGCTTTTTTAAGAGATTACTTTCCTAAAACTTTTGATGAATTTATTGGTTTTTTTAAATCATTATATTATGATGTAACAAAATTTACTTCAAACGAATCGTGAATGAGACTTGTAAAAAATACATTTGATCCATATGATTTTAACAACCCCACAATAGTTGGTTTAGGCCAATATTTAATAAGCAACTATTTTCATGATAAATTGGAGCTTGCTTTACAATCTGTTAATGTTCCAGCTCTACTAATTTTAGGTGAAGACGATGGAGTTGTGGATAGAGAGCTTTGTCTTAAATATTTTAAGGAAAATGTTAAAGGCGTTCAAGCACTATGAATGCCTAAAACAGGGCATATGATGTTTGAAGAAGACTGAGAAAACTTTATAAAGATTGTCGAGGAATTCATTGAGAAGCCTTCGGAAAATTTACCAAAAGCATTATAAAAAAGCCATTCCGGCTTTTTTAGTTTCCTTCTGAATTAGAATTCTCTTCTAAAGTTTTTAATGATTCAGTTGGAATGGTTTCACAAAAACCAAACATTTCGACAATGCCTTTAAATGATGATTCAGGAACCGCCAAGTCTTTTAGTTGAGAAAAACTTATGTTTAAATTAATTTTGTCCTCTTGATTATTTTCAATTTTTTGAACAAATTCAGGGTCAGCTACAAAAACAGAACTTAAGCCAACTAAATCAGAATATTCAAGAGCATCTAAACATTTTTGTGGAGTATTTATCCCACCAGATGAGATTATAGGCAGGGTTCCTTTAAACTTTTCATAGATAACTTTGTTAACTAATTGTCCAGTATACTCGTTTTCTGATCTAACTTTATTTAAATATATATCATGTCCTCATGAAGCAATTGCTAAATAGTCTATCTTTCCTTTTTTAATAATTTCATTTACAAGCTGTATAAAATCAATTATGCTATATCCTAATTCTGGGCCATATGTTTCTTCTGGCGTTGCACGAAATCCAAAAATAAAGTCTTTACCAGCATTTTCATTAATCACTTTTCTTATTTCTTCAACTATTTCAAGGCATAATCTGGATCTGTTTTCGAAAGTATTTGATGAATATTCATCGTTACGTTTGTTAACAATTGAGCTAAAAAATGTTTGAATCAATAACCTTTGAGCCATTGATATTTCAACTCCATCAAAGCCGGCAGCAATAGCTCTTTTAGTTGCACTTGCGTAATCTTTAACTATTTGTTTTATTTGGCTTACGCTTAATTCAAAGACTTCGTGTTCTACTGGTATATGATTTTTTTCATATGATGGACCATAAAGATAGCCATATTTTTTGAGACTAGCTTTTGAGAATTTGCCAGCATGAGCAAGTTGCAAAATTGCTATATTACCTTTTGATTTCATTGCATTAGCAAGCTTTTTTAATGATTCAATGTCATCGTCATTTTTTGCACTGTACCCATATTCAAAAAGCTGACCAAATTCATCGAAATATGTACCCCCCGAAATTAGCAATGGTGCACAGTTTGCCCTTCTAGCTGAGTACTCTTCTTCTTCCTTTGTTACTTTTCCGTCTTTAGTTGCCAAACTTAAAGTCATAGGTGAGAGAACAAAACGATTTTTAAGCGTGTAGCTACCTAATTTAAATGGTTTAAAAAGTGGAGCATATTTATTCATTATCTTCCTCGCTCAAAATTGTTTTAACAACATCATCAACACTTATTTCATTAAAAAAGTATTTTTCCAAATTTGCCTGTTTTACAGCACTATAAAGCTCATCATAATCCATTTTAACGCCTACTAGAACTTTTTCTAGCTCACTAATGTCAGCTTTTGCAAAAAAGTCACCACTGATCTTAATTTTTTCAATCCTTTGACCTTCAACAGCAAGTGAGAAATTAATTGTACCAATTGCCAATATTGCATCACGGTTATATTCATATCTAGGACTTAGTCCATAGTTTCAGTTTCAGTTTTTGTATTTGGTATTTACTAATTCATCAATTTGCTTTCAATCGTTTTCAGTTAATACATATCTTTTTACTTTACTCAAGTCATCGACGTTAAATAATTTCTTAACCACCAAATCCTTGAATTCGAAAATATCCATATTTTTGTACGGCTCATCAAAATAATCACTTAAAGGCGCAATTCTTTGTCTTACTGACTTAATTCCTTTAGCTTCAATTTTCTTTCTATTTGGCTTTAGCACCTGTGACATAGCATCATAATCAATTTTATAAATATAAGTATTTCCACCATAAATTGTGTCACCAATTAGTGCCATTGCCGCACCACTAACTTTAAGCCCGTCAATTGTTAAGTCATTTTTACCTGATTGCACAACATTTTTAGCGCCTAATTCTTTGATAATTCTTATTGCGGGCTCTAGGAATTTTTCATAATTTCCTAAAATGCTTTCGTTATTTTTATAAGGAATTAGATAACAAACCCCCATTTGATTACTATCAATATAAATAGCTCCGCCGCCAGTGTCTCTACGAACTATTGGAATGTTATGTTCTTTTAAGTATTTAAAATTAACCTCAACTTCAGGATTTTGGAAATATCCTATCTGCACATAGGGATCTAAAACTGCAGGAAAAGCAACAATCTCATCAAATTTTAAATGACTTAATGCTCAGATTTGTGTAGCTAGATAGTAAGCACCATCTTTTATATATTTTCCATTTCTAATAGGTTCAACTAAAATCATATATACCCCTATAAAACAGCCATATTCAAAAATATTGATTTATGAACTAAACATAAATCAATACTGTTTTTTTACTCTTCATCCAATATTATTTTTGCTACTTCTTCAGCATTTATTTCATTAAAGAAATAACTTTGCAAGTTTGCATCTTTAAAAGCCTTAACTAAGTCATCATATGTCATTTTTGTGCCAACTAATGCTTTTTCTAATTCAGTTATATCTTTTTTAGCAAAAAAGTCACCACTGATCTTAATTTTTTCAATCCTTTGACCTTCAACAGCAAGTGAGAAATTAATTGTACCAATTGCCAATCTTGCATCACGGTTATATTCATATCTAGGACTTAGTCCATAGTTTCAGTCTCAGTTTTTGTATTTAGTATTTACTAATTCATCAACTTGTGCTCAATCTTGCTCAGTTAATTCATAACGTTTTACTTTGCTTAAATCATCAACTCCGAAAAGCTTTTTGATAACAAGGTCTTTGAATTCGAAAATATCTAAATTACGGTATGGTTCGTCAAAATAGTCACTTAAAGGCGCAACTCTTTGTCTTATTGATTTAACACCTTTTGCCTCTATTTTTTTACGATTAGGCTTTAATGAATCAACCATTGCATCATAGTCAACTTTGTATAAAAGAGAGTTACCGCCATAAATAACATCACCATTAAGCATCATTGCAGCGCCACTAACTTTTCTACCGTCAATAGTTAAGTCATTTTTGCCAGATTGAACAACATCCTTTGCCCCTAATTCTTTAAGCATTTTGATTGTTGGTTCATAAAATTTGTCGTAATTACCTAAAATATTGTCTTTTTCGTCATATGGGATTAAGTAGCAAACATTAACAGAGTTATCATCAATGTAAATTGCCCCACCTCCAGTATTACGACGCACAACTTCTAAGTTGTGGTCTTTTAAGTATTTAAAATTAACTTCAACTTCAGGATTTTGGAAGTAACCTAATTGAATATGAGGAGCAGCAATTCCCGGAAACACAATTTTTTCATTTAGTCTCAAGTGATTCATTGCTCAAATTTGTATAGCTAATCAATATGCACCATCTTTAACATATTTACCATTTCTAATTGGCTCTACTAAAATCATTTTTAACCTCTAACAATTTATTAATAGTTTGTTTGATATCATCTGTCCAAACATAAGTTCTTTGTCTTATTTCAAGCGGAGTTCTATAAGATTTATTATTCATTGCAATATATTTTGAGTTAGAAAATTCTTTTGTCATTTCTCAGAAAGGAAATTTAATTAATGTTGGAGTTGAGTAACCAACTCCTATTTCTCAAAAAAGGATCTTTTGACCTTTATGCCTATAAATAAAGTCTTCATACATTTCTTTCTCTTCAAAAAAACGTTTGTCTTCAACCATACCCTTGCCTTTAAGCCGCTTGTTAACTTCTAAAAAGTTGTTGCACTTAGGGCAGCGAGGGATAAGTTCTAAAGGCACTTTCATATCCTTTTGTTTTTCAATCATTTCATAAACTGCTTTATCATTTGAATAAAGTGTGTTATGACACATTTTTGAACACTGAAGCAAGTTATATTTGCCTTGAATATAGAAAATTTTGTCAGCTTCAAAGTTTGCAGCTTCTAGTGAATTATCACTATTTGTTGTAATTATGTGATAGTTTTTGCCTTTTAAATATTCTTTTAGTTTCAAAAAACTTTCACTTGCAGGTTGGTCAAAGTAATTAAGCTTCATAAATCTAGAATGAAATGCCCAATAATTTTGAATATCATCAAAATGATAAACACTTGCTTGAAGCATATCTAGAAACTTAAACTCATCAATAAAGTCTTTAAAATTTTCGACAAATCTTTGTCCGCTATAGCCTATGCCATCAGCACTGGTCATTCCTGAACCAATGCCCACCACAATAGCATCAGCTTCATTAATAAGCGAGTCTAATTCTTTAACAGAGTTTAATTTAAGCATATTAAAAGTCTTCTAATTGTTCCAAAGTCTTAGGGTCAATGTCGCTTAAAATCATTACTCAGTTTTCACTATCTTTTGGTGAACTTAATAATTTAGGATTGGCCATTGCATCTTTATTAATTTCAACAACAGTAGCATCAAAAGGCATTTTTAGTGTCAAGATAGCCTTTGAAGCTTCTAAGTTTAAGAAAATATCATCTTTGTGTAACACTTTTTTGTCAGTGTTTTTATATTGAATAAAACCAATTGTTCCGATATCATCCTGCATTTCAGGTGTAAATCTTAAATAAAACTGGTCTTTGCCTTCTAGTTTTTCCACAACTAAATACTTAACAACTTTTTTCATTTTTACCTCTTTTTACATAGAAATCAGCAACATTCTTGATAGCTATTTTTCGATCATTTATATCTGCAATTGTTGGCAAAATCATCAAGTGATGTACTTTTAAATATTCGCATAAACTATTTAGCTTGTTCATGCTTTCATCATCAAAAACATTAAAGATACTTTTGTGCAAACGCAAGAAATTTTTGTGCTGTTCTTCACTAAACACAAACTGTTCAAACTCACTATATGATGGGTAATAAGCAAAATGATTAGGATCAGCAAAAGAACGATAAAATGCAATCAAATTATGATTTCTCATTGATTTTTCATAATCAGCACCGCTTACTACATTTACACTAAGAGCAACTTCAGGCGGATTTTCATTTCAAGCTGTTTTATAGGTCTCAATGTATGAATTAATAACAGTTTCAGCATACACCTTAGAAGGGTTTAAAAACCAGCCATAATTGATTTTAAATTTATGCATAGCTGCAAAAATTGCACTTTGTTCAGATGTTACCAACATAACAATGTCAACAGGCTTACTTATGTTAGGATTAACCTTAAAATCAAACTCTTTATTGTTGTTTAAATATTCATTAACAGCAATAATTTTTTGTTGAAATTCTGCAGAAGTTAATGATGGTTTTAAAAGCTTAATAGTTTCTTTTGTGCCTATATTTGAGCCAAATCCATAAATAAAACGCTCTGGGTGCAATAGATTTAATGTTTGAATTTGCTCAGCAACATTATATGCTTGATAATTAGCAAGCATAATGCCCCCACACCCTAATTTAATGCCACTAACATTGTTAGCTAAATGATCAAGAAGAATAAGCGGACTAGAAATAACCAATGAATTAACATTGTGTTGCTCACTAATTCAAAAAGAATAAAGATTTAAATCCCTAACATATTGACAAAGTTCAATTACTTCTTTGTAAGCTTTTTCATAGTTATTTTGGTCAGTTAATAGCCCATGGTCAAGAATGCTTATCTTCATAAATAAAATTATAAAACTAAAGCAGCATAAAATAGGCATTTTGGAAATTTATGCATATTTTTAAATGGTCAAAATATAGCACTAAAAGCAAAATTTTTCCTTAGAAACTTATTTTTATATAAATGTATAATAAAGTAATGGAAAACAGATTAATAGAAAATCAAAATGTTAACCAAAAAAACTTTAGAAGATTCGAGAGAGCTTCATCTGTTGCAAGCAGAAAAAATGCTTTTCTTGGTGCTTCGGTTGGTTGATTCTCATATGCAACAGCAATAGCTTTTATTAGTGCTATTGTTATGTTAGCATTTTTTGCTAAAGCGCTAGATTACTTGCAAAGCAATCCATTTATTGGGCTTGGTCTTGCTTTAGGGCTTTTAGTGCTGATTTTTATAGAGTTTATTGTAGGCCCAAAAATGAATTTCTGGGTGCAGTTAGTGATTATAACTTTAAGCATGATACTGTTAGGTATTGTGCTATTATCATTTGCGCTTGTAGAATTATTAGCAACATTTTCTACTGGTGTAAGCATTGATAACTTAGCTATAGCCAAAACATTTGGGGTTATTTTACTGCCAGTTGCCATATTATCAATAATGGCAGTATTAGCCTACTTTGATTTAATAAAAATAAAATTTGTGTATGCAATTATAATATTCTTAACCATTAGCTTCTTTTTCATATTTATATTAAGTGTCTTTATATTCAACTCTTGAATTAATGCACTATTTCCATCAATAGGGTTTGCCTTAATGATTAGTTATATGGCATTCGATTGATGATTAATTACAAGATACAACAAAGCGTTTAATGCTTCAGTAAGCAATGACTCAACTAAAAAAGAGTTCATGAAACTAACGATATACTTTGGATTTAAGTTAGCATATGATTATATATATGCGCTTATATATCTAATAAGATTAATAAGATTAGCTAAAAATTAATACAAAAAACCAGGTATCAAGCCCGGTTTTTTATGTTGATTAAGGTTATTTTCTTGTTTCAGAAGCCAATCAGTCAACCATTTTTTTGAATTGACTACCAGCATCATCATCAGAAGGGAATTTATTTCCCAACGCGCTTTTAGCTGTTTCCATTTGTTTTTTTAAGGTTTCTTGGATTTTAGCTTTGTTTTTCACATAGTATTCGGTTGCGTCTTTTAGTGCTTTGTTAGCTATTTCATCATTTTTATCATCTAATAATCCTGATGTAGCAACACCTACATATTGTTTGTCTTCAGTATCACCATAGCCAAAGACTGTTGGAGTACCATTTTTCTTGCCAATTTCAAACCCTGGTTGAAGGTCTAAATTGTTTTCGCCTTTGCTATATAAGTCAGCTAAAATGTTGTAAATTGCTTGACCAATTAATTTCATAACTGATGTAAAGATTCTGTTGCCTTTTAATGCATTCTTTTGGTCAGCATCGACACCAATAATGAATTTTTCCTTGTCAGCCAATTTTTTAATTTCTTTTGCTGTGTCAACTGATAGTGAACCAGCAACAGGGTAAGAAGCTGTGGCTTTAACTACAGAGTTAATTGCTGTAGTAGCCTGTGGTGTTCCAGATACAAATAAAGTATTTAGTTCAATAGTTTCATTTAATGACTTAGTTTTAGCTTCAGGATGTTCTTTATTTCATTCAATAATACCTTGGAAAGTACCAGCTATAAAGTCAGAAACTGCTGGCCAAGGAATACCACCAAATGCACCAATTGTACGTTTTTCGGGTTGGTCTTTATAAATTTGTGAGAAGTAATCTGCAAGAGCACGACCAGCTATATAAGCAGCTTGTTTAGTGTCAAAGATAACTGGAACAAAGTGACCTTCACCTATTTTTTCAATAAATGTTTTAAAATTTGCATCAGTCTCTGTGAAAAGATTAAAGTCAACAGTGATAAAGACAATATTATTTTCTTTAATCTTATTGATGTAAGTTTGATCTAAGCCAACAAGTGCATCTCTGTGAGTGAATCCACAAAGAACAATGTATTTAAAACCACTGTCAATAGCGTTTTTGTAAGCCTCAAGTAATTGACCTTTTTTAGGTTCATAAACTTTGTTTCTTAAGCCTTTATTACCACTAACTTGTGCTTTGTCTAAACCAAGTTCATAAGAAACTTTGTGAACTGCTTCTCATCCTGATTGGTTAAATGATTCATCATGCACAGAACCTTCATCAGTTATAAAGGTTGCCTTAGGTGCATTTTCAACAGTTAAGCCTTCTCTTAGTTTAAGTCCTTTACGAGAAGTAATGTGTGCAAGTGTTGAAATAGTTTTTACACCATCAACTTCTGTTTCTTTAAAGTACTTGTCGCCACAAGATGCAGCAACTAATGGTACTGATAAAACAGGAGCAGCCCCTAAAAATAGATAGAATTTATTTTTCTTCATTTTTATCCCTAATTCAAATATATAAAGTTCAAAAATTAAATTTTCCAGTTTAGTTTTTAAACCATATATATTATATTAAATTTAATATTAACTAATAGTAGTGTGAAACAGGCAAATTAAACTAATTAAACAATAAAACAGACTCTATTACTTTTCTTTCAGTTTTAGTAATTTTTAACCCTTTATTATTAAGTGTGTTAAACACCAAAATACCTATAAACAAGTTGAATACTATCGATACATTGCCAGGATGATACTTACTTCAAATATTTTCGCCAGGCTTTTTATTCATTAAAAAATTCATTCATTTGCTTAACGTTAAAAGCATGCAAAATGGGCCAATTAAAAACACAAGCAGTAAAAAACTTGCTGATGCTATAGAACTAAAAGTAATAAGCAAAGTTTTTTGCTTAGAATACATCAGAGCAAACATAATCATGAAAAAAGTTAAAAGAGTTAGAAAGCCTAGAAAAAATATTATAAGAATTCTAAATTTTTTATTTTGATCATAGGAAGCTAGTTTTTCTAATTTTTTTATCTCAATATTCATTAACTTTATATTTTTATTCATAAATTCCCTTACTAATTACTAAATTTAGCATTCCAAAGGCTAACATAAAAAAACATTTATATATAATTAAATTGTATTTACTTAAATATATTTTATACAAGAAAGGGGGTTTTATGGAGCATGAATATGCCGTTGAATTTGAGCATGTTACTAAAGACTTTGTTGGTATAAGGGCCAATGATGACGTAACTTTCAAAGTTAAAAAAGGCTCAATTCACGCGCTTATTGGTGAAAATGGTGCTGGCAAAAGTACGCTAACATCAATTTTATTTGGTTTATATGAACCAACTGAAGGGTCAGTCAAAATTAATGGTAAATCAGTAATTGTTAAGAACCCTAACCAAGCTAATGAAATAGGTATTGGTATGGTTCACCAACATTTTAAATTAGTTGCTGCTTATACTAATTTACAAAATGTAATTATGGGTTCTGAGTTCACTTACAATTATTCAATGGGCACATTGGATCTTAAGTTAGCTAAAGCTAAAATTAAAAGTATTCAAGAGCTATATGATTTACATTTTAATCTAAACCAAAAAACATCTAAAGCAACTGTAGCAACTCAACAAAAAGTTGAGATCATGAAGATGCTTTACCGTGATGCTGAAATTTTGATTTTTGATGAACCTACAGCAGTTTTAACAGACCAAGAAATTCAAGGTTTACTTAAAACAATGCAAGTTTTTAAGGAAAACGGCAAAACCATCATTTTTATTTCCCATAAACTCAACGAAGTTAAGCAAGTTGCAGATGAAGCAACTGTTTTAAGAAAAGGAAAGGTAATTGGAACATATGATGTATCCAAAACATCTATTCCGCAGTTAGCTGAGGCTATGGTTGGTCAAAAAGTTGTTGAGACCAAAAACACTTCATTATTTGATGGTTATGATAAACCAGAGCTTATCTCATTTGAAAATGTTTCAACTAAGAAAAACAGAGATTCAGTTTCTTTAAAAGATGTGTCATTTAAAGTTCATCCTGGCGAGATTTTAGCAATAGCTGGTGTTGAAGGCAATGGTCAAGAAACATTAGAATATGTTTTAGCAGGCCTAGTTAAACCATCAAAAGGCGAAATTAAAATTAAAAATCCTGATTTTGATTTAAATAATCCAAAATCAGTTGTTGAGTTCAACATAACCAACTGAAGTGTTGATAAAAAGAACAGAGAAGCCAAAATTAACATTGTGCCAGGTGACAGACACAAGCACGGACTAGTTTTAGATTTTAGTATCAGAGACAACTCTATTCTAAGATTGCTAAATAATAAAACTTATGCACCATTTGGTTTTATTAAAGCCAACAAAAAAGAAGAATTGTTCCAAAACATTGTCACTAACTTTGACGTTAGAGGTACAAACCATGGTAATTCTTTAGCTAGATCTCTTTCTGGCGGTAACCAACAAAAAGCAATTGTTGGTAGAGAAATGAGTACAGAGCACAACCTACTTGTGATAGTACAACCAACCAGAGGGCTTGACGTTGGAGCAATTGACTTAATCCATAAGAAAATTCTCTTAGAAAAACAAGCGGGCAAAGCTATATTGTTAATTTCATATGAGCTTGATGAAATTTTGGCTTTGGCTGACACAATCGCTGTTATTAATGATGGTAGAATATTAGATCTTAAACCTGCAGCACAATTTAATAGAACTGAAATAGGTTTATTAATGGCTGCATCAAATAAGAATGATGAAACAGAAGGAGAGGGCAATGAATAAGAGTGCTGAAAAACAACAAAATCCTGTTTTATCATTCTTTAGGAATTTCTGAAGCAAGGTTAAAAAAGGCGTAAATGCCGATAGTGCTGTTTCAACAAGAAGAAAAGCATATAACTCAATTTGATCAGTTGTGTTTGGAATTTTTATATCAAGCATTGTGCTTTTAGTATTTTTCCAAACCAATCCATTTGAGTTTTTTGCCCAAGTTTTCAATGCCACAGCAACTAAAGGCAACATAGACTGAGTTTATATTTTTATTATTTACTCACTAGCATCAATTGGTGTCGGATTCTCCTTTAAAACAGGGCTATTCAACATTGGGGTTGCTGGACAAATGTCACTTTCGGGTGTTATTTGTTTAGCATTAATTAACCAAAGTAATGTAATTGAAAGCAATGGTGTTATTAAAAACCAAGGCTTAGTGTTCTTAATAATGCTTCTTTCAATTGTTATAGGCTTCTTATATGCTGCAATAGCTGGATTATGTAAAGCATTTTTCAACATCCATGAAGTAGTTTCAACTATTTTACTTAACTGAGTGGCCGTTTACATTGGTAGTTTTATATTTGGTTCAAAATCACCATTTAATAACAGTTTTGTGTTTAAAAATACATCAACTGGTTCAGCTCCTATTAACATTTCAGGTGGGTTTTTTGATAAAAGTTCATTCTGAATTTTTGGAATAGTATTGGTAGCGTTTGTGTCGCTAACTCTATACATGATTTTTGCATTTACCTCTTTAGGTTACAAAATCAAAATGAATGGACTTAACAAAGATGCTAGCTCATATGCTGGAGTTAATCAAAAATTAACAACAGTTTTATCAATGGGCTTTTCTGGTGCATTAGCAGGACTTGCAGGATTTATTCACTTTGTCTTTAAAGCTAAGCAGTATGATGTCATAACGCTAACCAGTCCGCTGCCACTAGGTTTTGACACAATAGCTATATCATTAATTGGTATTAACTCGCCAATAGGAATTCTTTTCTCATCAGTTTTCTACACGATGCTCGAGTTTTCTAGAATTGAATTAATTAGTTTTTACTCAACTAGTGGTGTTAAAGAAGGTGGTATTGACCTAGTTGTTGGTGTTATTATCTTTACTTCAGCTCTTGCCTTGATGTTTACTAATTTCAGGCCTATTCGGAAATTTAGGTTATGGATTTCCTTGCTGACCCAAAAAGTGTATAAAGGACATTATCAAATCTACAAAGAAAAAGTTAAAGCAGTTAAAGAAAACACTAAAACACTTCTTATTGAAGCACGTAAAGTTTATGCAGAAAATAAACCAAAATACAAAGAGATTAAGAGCAAAATTAGAGATATAGAGAATGAAGCCTTAATTAAAGTTAAACAAGGAACTGATAAAAAGTTAGATAAGAAATTATCAAACAGAGAGATAGAGAAAATTTTCCAAAAGTTAGCTAAAGATAAAGTTGCACTTAATCAAGAATTATCAAGATATGGTTACTTTGATATTAAAGATATCAAAAACCTTAAAAATGTTAAGTTAACTCAATTAAAAGTTGAACTTAAAAAGATACAAGAAGAATTGCTGGACAATTACCTATTTATTGAATCAAGACTAATTTTTGCTCAAAGATTATATGACCAAAAGCACTATAAAATAGTCAAAGAACATAATTTAGAGCAATTTAAAAACGAATTATTTTATCTTTATGAAGATAAAAAAGCAATGATTAAAGATCTTAATAAGCAAATAAAAAGTGCTCAAGCACAAAACAATGCTGAATTAGTTAATAAATTGACAGATGAACTAGCTAAGTCACGTGAAGAGTTAACTCAAATTAAAGCTAATTATGATGTTTACAAAAAAGATTTATTAGCTTCATATAAAGGTATTGAAGTTAAAAATGATTCTAGCGATGAAAATTCAAATATTGGCATAAGTCAAGACTTGTTCCATCATTATAAAGAAAAAGTTAAAGCAATAGAAGCTGTAATAACAGGAGGTAATTAATGGAAAGTATAGCATTTATAACTAACGAAACATTATTCTTCGCCTGTGTTCTTGGACTAGCAGCTATTGCTGGAATATTTGCAGAAAGATCAGGAACAGTTAATATTGCAATCGAAGGTACAATGTCAGTTGGCGCACTTGGATATTGTATTACTTCTGCCCTTTTCACTAGTGGCGGGAGAATAAACGGGCTTAATTTAGATGTACCTGGTCTTGAGATAATTTCACTTATATTTGCCGCACTATTTGGCTCGTTGTTTTCACTATTGCTAGGTTTAGCAACAATAAAACTAAAAGCCGAACACACAATAACTGGTGTTGCATTAAACCTTTTATCAGTTGGTATTTGTGCTGCAATTATGAACCCATCTCTTTTAGGCAATCCACAGAAGCAAATTGATCATACTGTTAAAGAGCTTGCATTAAGCACAAACTATAACAATTTTGGAAACATTTTAAGCTTTAAATTGTTCTTACTAATTGCTGTTGTAGTTATTTCATGATTTGCGCTAAACAAAACAAAATGAGGTCTACGTTTCAAAGCAGTTGGTGAAAATCCACAAGCTGTTGACGTTGCTGGTATTAATGTTTACAAATACAAATGAACAGGAATTGTTATTTCTGGATGTATAGCAGGAATGGCAGGCGGGGTTTTTGCCCAAAAACTTCCATTTACAGGGCAAACTAATGGTTTTGGTTTCCTAGCCTTAGCAATTATGATTATGTCACACTGAAATGTCTTAATTGTTCCGGTTTGTGCCTTATTCTTTGGTTTCTTCCAACAAATAGGCGCATGATTACTTAGCGTTGAATTTGACAAAGTAGTTACTGTAGAAACAAGAGACAAAGTACAAAAATTTGGTGAACTAATTAAAGCTATTCCATATGTGCTTACACTTATTTCAATTATGGCCTTTAGTGGTCTGGCTCCTGGCCCTGCCGCTTCTGGTATAAACTACGATAAGTCTAAGAGATAATTAATCATAAATTGTAATCAGCTCAGAGCAAAAACTGAGCTGATTTTATTTATTACCTGCAGCACTATAAAACAGCATTCTTGGTAGTAAAATTGCATATCTTTAGCAAACATGCTTTTTATGCATTTTAATCATACACAAATAAGACCAAAAGAACTGTTTTATAGGCATACAGAGCCAAAAATGAAAAAATTTTTTTCATTTTCTATACCTGCTATAACACTTTCGTTTTTTGTCTTTTTTAAGGATTTAAAATATGTAAAATAATTATGTTTTTAAAACTACAAAGGAGAATGATATGCTAATAGGAATAAGCGGAATGATAAGCAGTGGCAAAAGCACACTAACAGCAAAATTACACAAGCATTTTAACACTTCATTAATGCTTAAAGAATATGATGAAGAAAGCGAAGTGTTTAATACATTTTTAAAATGACTATATGAAAAACAACCGAACTTAACTATTGGCTTTCAATCATATGTTGTGGAAAATCACACAACGAAATTAAGCGAACTAATTGACGAGTTTAACAAGCTAAATAAAAACTGAGAAACCGATCATATATTTTTAGATCGCTTCAGCATTGAACATTACATATTTGCAAATGTAAATTTAAGACCTAAAGGCCAAAATTACTTAAACGGATATGATGCCTTGTTTACTCACTTAATTACAAAAGACGAAACCCCTGATATTGCCATATATTTAGATATGAGCTGAGAAACATTTTTAAAAAGAATTTTTGAACGTGGAAGGCAAGTTGAAATTGATAATTTTTATGCAAATGAAGAATATTTCAAGACTTTGTACAATTTATACAAAGACTTATTCATTAAGCAAGCTGAAAAATTTAAGCTAGAGTACAAAATTATTGAAACCGATAATCTTACTGAAGATGAAGTGTTTGAAAAAGCTTTAGAAATTATCGCAAATCATAAAAAAACTTTCAGAAGGGGATAGGATGATAATTGGCATAAGCGGAATGATAAGCAGCGGCAAAAGCACGCTTGTTAAAAAACTCAGTGATTATTATCCAAACTCAATTTATATTGAAGAATTTAGTGAAAATGATCCGGTTTTTAACACTTTTTTAAGGTGATGCTATGAAAAGCAACCAAACACTGATATTGCTTTTCAATCATTTTTAGTTGAATCACTAACTGATTCTTTTCATAAGCAAAAAGATAAGTTTGCAAAAACAAATGACTCCCAAAACAGTCATATGTTTTTGGACAGATTTATTTTAGAGCACTACATTTTTGCCGCCGCAACTTTGAATAAGAAGAAAAAGAAATATTTTGAAGCTTTTGATAAGTTATTTAATCACATATATGATCCAAGCTGTAACCCAGACTTTGCTCTTTTTATTGATATAAATTGAGAAACATTTAAGTCTAGAATTTTCCAAAGAGGCAGAAAAGTTGAAATAGACAACTTTTATGAAAACGAAGAGTATTTCAAATATTTACACAAAATTTATAAAGAAACCTTTATTGATTTAGCTATAAAGTACAATATTCCATATGAAATAATTGATTCAAATAACAAATCAGATACTGATGTATTTAATGAAGCAGTGTCAAAAATTAAGAAACACATTAAAGAAACAAAATAAGATCAGGCACGCAGACCTGATTTTTTTATATGACTATAAAACAGGCATATAAGTTAGTTTTTATTAACTATTTCTTGTATATATGAGGTATCAAACAATTTGCTATAAGCATTTGACCCATCAGGATTTTTTGGAAATTCTATATCAGGACTTACTCCATATTCATAGCTTTCAAAGTTTTTGTTAGCAAAAACATTATTACTGCTTAAAACTGCAATATTGCCTGTCGGTAACACAGACATTTTTAAATATGAAGCACCACCTTGTGTTTTATAACCAATTATTTTGGCTAAATTATTATCCTTTACAACACCAGCAAATAAGTTTCCAGACGAATAAGTTACTGGCGATGTTAAAAGGTAAAATTTAAAGTCTTTTTTAGGTGTTCTAGACTTAACCTTCGTTGCATTTTTAGTGCCTGATTGTGGGTTAATTAGATTGTAGTTAAACTCTTTGTCAGTTATAAAACCTAGTAATTCATAAACTGCATAAAGTGAACCACCAAGCATATTAGAAAAATCTAATACAATATTTTTTATTTCTTTTGATTTATATTCATCAAACGCCGACTCCAAAATACTTGTTATGCCATCTATTAGAGCATCAAAACGCACAATCAGCGTTTTATTATCTGGTGTTAAAGTTGACTTAACAAAGCCATTTCCATTTCTTGGAGACATTTTTTGAAAACTAAAATAAAGTTTTCAATACTCTTTAATTATTTTAGTGTCATCAAAACTATTATTTAAATCATCATACTGCTTTTCATCTTGATTATATCCATTCATAAATAGTTTGGTATGTAAATCATCTAAACCATTTATTACTGAATGAACTGTTTTATAGTGCTTTTCGTCAGAATCCAACAAACCTGTCTTATATTTATTTAAAAAGCCTAAAGGTCAATTAGGATCTTTATTTTTTATGCCATAGAAGTTATCTAGAAGAAAGTGAAAGAATTTAAATTGGTATTCCTTCATGCTTTCGCTTATTACTTTTTTATTTGGATTAGTGTTGCTTAACATTTGTCTATATTCTAGATTTTCTGGAGAATGCAATTCATAAAAATTAAAGATAAGTACTCTATCGTTATTAAAATAAAACTGATTTACAGATTCACTTAAGAGAACTTGATTTATGACATTAAAAGGAACAAAAATTTTGTTATCATGCTTTATCATTTCAAGCCCATATCTTTTTAAATCGATAACAACAGGCTTATCATTGCTGATTGTTTCATCTTTAATTTCAAATAGAAGGCTTTGTTGATATTCTCTTGGCAATATTGAGTTCAAAAATTCATAACTAGATAAAATTATTTGTTGATTTTGATAATAAAATTTAAGTGAGTAATTTTGCTCAAATGGCTTATTGCCATTTGATGAATTAAACTTATTTATAGAGTTAATGGTAAAAGTATCATTATTATAAGAATAATTAATTTGCTTTTGCAAATCATATATTTTGGATTGATAACTTACATCATAGTAATTTTGTTCAAATTCTAGAATCCCATCTGATATTTTTAGAAAATCATCAACAGAAATGTAATTTATATCATTAAGTTCATAAAAATCAACACTGTTAGTAATAGGGACAACGGTTCTAGTTATAGAACTTAATTCATATGTTGACTTAGTGAAATTAGGGACATATTTTAGATAAACATTTAAATCAGAATTAACAACATAATCATTTGGAATTGGTGATTTAAAATCTTTATCAAAAAAATGACCAGCAAATTTATATCCTGGTTTTAGAATAGTTTCAAAATTGATAACCGAATTAGTATCAATTTGGATTTCTTTGACTGGTTTATTATCAGCGAAGTAAACGATATTTGCGTGTTTTTTAGGGTGGCTAATTACTGTTTTGTCTTTAACTTTTCCATTATTAACATTGGTTATATTTATTTCTTTATTATTGCAACTAATTAAGGCTGTAGCAAAAACAGTACTTGTCAAAAACCCAATACCCTTTTTCATGACACTCCTTATTTTTTTTAAAAAACACAATCGATCATTTCTTTATTAAAAGTATACAGAAATAAACAAAATGTCCCAAAAAAGCTATTTTAAAGGTTTATTCTACTTTAGAACAGTTGTTCTAAACATAGGCGGAATGTGCTTTTGTTGCAATTTTGAGTCTTTATTAACAAAGTGTTGATGGTTAACTCCCGAACTAACTTTTCATGAGCTCAAGTCATGATCAAAAGCTTTAGCAGTTCCAAACATTCCATACATAGATTCAACTTTTTCAACTTTTCAATTTTTGATGTCTTGATTAAACTTATCTGTTTCAGCAAACATTCTATCCATACTTTTAACTTTAGAAACATTTCAGTTATCTAATTTGCTATTAAAAACAGAAGCACCTCAAAACATGTCAGCCATATCAGCAACATTGTGTGTTTTTCAGCCGCTTAAATCTTGATCAAATTTCTGTGCACCGGAAAACATAGAATACATTGTTGTTACACTCTTTGTATCTCAAGTTTTTAGCGGTTTGTTAAAACTTGATGCTTCAAAAAATGTAGAACTCATATTCTGAACATTAGAGGTGTTTCAGCCCTCTAATGACTGATCAAAATTTGAAGCCTTACTAAATGTTGAAAGTAAACTAACGATATTGGCTGTGTTTCATTTTTCAAGATTTTTAACTTCTTTTGCTTTTATACCAGCAAATGATTCAGAAAGAGAATTAACTTTTAATGGAAGATGTTCAGGCACTTCAATTGTGTTTTCTGGAGCAGTTAATAATCTGATAAATTTTCCCGATTCATCTTTAAAATAGCCTAATTGCTTAATTATGACTTTTTTATCAGCAGCAATCTTAAGACTTTTAGGGTCTTTAGTGTATGAGACAGTTGTATTAGTCTCATCACCACTTAATGCATAAATAATAGGAACAGAATCCTTAATATCTCCAAATCTTAAGGTAATTTTTTCATCACCAACAAGAAGATCAATAACCTGTTTAGTGTTATTTTTCTTGATTGAATCGTTTGATAATTCACTGTTAAAAAGCTTTAAAAATTTAGATGTTTTATCATTAACGTAAACTTTTAACTGTTCAACAACATCATTGTATGTATGAAAATCAGCAAAACCATATTTATGCTTCCTTCACAACGTTTCAATTTTATTTTTAAGACTTTCTTGATCTTCCTTTGTAATCTTTCCCTCGGGCTGTTCTTTATTTTTTTCAGAAGGGATTATCCCAAAATGAAGAGATTCATGTGTGTCATTACTATTAACATCAGGAGAATCAGACAACATTTTTTCATTTTCTTTAATTAAATTGTTTGGATCTACTTGTGATTTATTATTCTCTGTGCTTGTTTCGCTTTTTGATCCATTATTGGAATTAGATTCCTTATTATTGTTAGAGTTTGAATCGTCATCCACTAGAGGAAGAACATTAGCCCCCCCCCTATTTATAGGATTATTTTCTGTACTGCTGTATTTTGTACAACTAGCTGAAATTGCCGGGATTAGCAGCGATGATAATACTGATAAAAGAAGCAGTCTATTTTTAATTTTATTTTTCATAAATATTATTCCTTTTGTTCACTTTTTTGTTTAGGTCTGTTTTATAGTGCTATAAGTTTAAGTATACTAAACAATTATCTTTTGTAAGCTGTTTTAAATTTCTGTGGTAAGTGGTCATGATTAAGAACTGATTCATTATTTGTGAAATCTTGATAGTAAACCTTTTCATATAGCTTTCATAAACTAATGTCTTGATCAAATGATTTAGCTCCACCGAACATTCCATACATTGATTCAACTTTTTGTACATCTCATCTGCCAATGTCCTGATTGAATGTTTCAGCCGAAGCAAACATTCTTTCCATACTTTTTACATTTGAAACATCTCAATTTCCTATAGAACTGTTGAAGGCTGTTGCACCTCAAAACATTTTTGACATATCAGTGACATTTTTTGTATTTCATTTACTAATATCTTGGTTGAAGCTCTCTGCTCCAGCAAACATGTCTTCCATAGTTATTACATTATCTGTTTTTCAGTTTTCTAGAGAACTGTTGAATTTCTTTGCCTCAGTAAAAACAGATGTCATGTTCTTAACATTTAAGGTGTTTCAGTCTTTCAAAGATTGATTGAAATTTTTAGCATTATCAAAAGTTGACAAGAGACTAACTATATTTGTAGTGTCTCATTTATCTAAATTTGTTACTGTTTCCTCTTCAAGCCCTTTAAATGCCTCAGCTAAGGAGTTTATTTTTAAAGGCAATATTGCCGGCACTTCAACTGTGTTTTTAGGCACGGTTACAATTTTAAAGTACTCACCATTTGAATCTTTATAATAGCCCAGTTGCTTAATTATTATTTTCTTTGAATTTTTAATATTAAAGTCTTTACTTTCAGTTCCATAAACATAAAACTGATTATTTTCTTCACCTTTATATGAATAAACAGTTGGTACAGTGTGTTTTATATCTCCAAACTTTAAAGAGAATTTTTTACTTCCTATTTTCAAATCAATAACTTTTTTTGGATTATTTTTATTTATCGAATTATTTGTATTATTTTTGTCATTTAACTCTAGAAACTTAGCTATATTATTGCCTGCATAAACTCTTAATTGCTTTAAAACGTCATCAAATGTGTGAAAGTCAGCAAAACCATATTTGTGTTTTTTTCAAATATCATCAATAGCCTTTTTGTATTTTTTAGCATCTTCAGGAGAAATTGTTGGTTCTTTTAGTGGTGCATCATTATGCAAGCTGTCTTTTAAATTATTTAGTTTATATGTTTCATCATCCCTAAGTTCCTTTTTTATAGGGGTTTTAGAATTTTCTAGTTCACTGTTTTTAGTGGTATCAGTTGTACTTTTGTTAAAGTTTTGCTCACTATTACTAGGACTTTTATTGCCATTTTGTTCACTTAATTCACCCAAATTATTTTCAGCATTCTCATCCGCAGGCGTCTCTATTCTATTAGCTCCTGTGTTTATAATTTCAGTCTGTTTAGACTCACCTTTAGCACATCTAGCTGCCACAAAAGACATAGAAATTGTCGACAGTGGCGCAATTAATAAAAGTTTTTTAATTTTCATATTCTTCCTTCATTTTTTTGGCTTTTTGTTGCATTAAGTTAACTAGTTAGATACTTTTTTTAAAAGTATTTTAAGGTATGACATGTAATTTTGGATTTGAAAAATAACAAAAAATATGAAAGCTATATGAAACTTTCATATTTAACTTTAAAGCTTGCTAAGCAATTTTACTTTTGCTTAGCATACTCAACTGCTATTTGTGCGGCAACTTTAGCGTTGTTATAAACTAATTGAATATTAGCTTCAAGACTTTTTCCTTCAGTTAATTCAAGTACTTTTGATAGTAAGTAAGGAGTTGTTTTTTTGCCACTAATTCCCTCAGTTTTAGCTTGCTCAATTGCTTTGTTAATGTTATCTAAAATATATTCATACTCAAGACCATATTGTTCAGGAATAGGGTTAGCTAAAATAATTCCGCCATTTGTAAATTCTCACTTAGCTTTCATTATTGAAGCAACTTCGATAGCTGAATGAACATTGTATGTAACATCAAATTCACTAGATGATGAATAAAAAGCAGGTAACTTATCACAGTTATAGCCTAACACTTCAACACCTTTAGTTTCTAAATACTCAAGCGTTAAGCTTAAGTCTAGTATTAATTTAGCACCGGCACAAACCACTAAAACATTGTTGGTCGATAATTCATCTAAATCTCTAGAAATATCAAAAGTTGTTTCAGCTCCTCTATGAACACCACCAATTCCACCGGTTGCAAAAACAGGAATACCTACTTTTTGTGCAACTAAAACTGTGCCAGAAACCGTTGTGCCACCATTTTTTTTGTTTGCTAAAACATAGCCAAAATCTCTCTTGCTAGTTTTGATTGCATCTTTTAATTTGGCAAGCTCATTTATTTCATCATTTTCAAGCCCGACATGAATTACTCCATTAATTATGGCTATTGTTGCAGGCACAGCGCCTTGCTTACGAATTATATTTTCCACATTAAGCGCCATTTCAACATTTTTAGGATAAGGCATTCCGTGAGTAATAATTGTTGATTCTAAAGCAACAACAGGCCTTTTATGTTTTAAGGCACTTTCAACTTCCTTACTAAAAACTATATTCATATTAGTTAACCTCCATATATTCTTTCATTAAATCATTATCATTTAATTCATCATTAACTGTTTTAACACTAAGCAGCGCAAATTTAGAGAAAATTGTTGCAATTTTCAAAATTTGTAGCTTATTAATAAGCCCATAAATTAAGCCTGCGCAAAACGCATCCCCTGCACCAGAAGCAGAAAGCGGTTTTATAGAATTAGGCATATAAAATTCAGTTTTTTCATCCTGATCAAAATATATGCTTCCATTTGCTCCATCAGTAATAACAACTGCTTTTGCTCCATTTTTAATAGCTTCAGAAGCCAATATAAATATATCTTCTTCAGAAGAATTAAGCAGATTCTGGAACTCAATTTTATTTGCTTTCATAACCGAAATGTACTGTAAAACAGGCTTAAACTTTAAAATCTTATGACAAGATACGCCTTCAGCAACAATAAATTTATGACTATAATTTTTGCAAATTTTAGCAATCAAATCTTCGCTAAGATTAGCATCCAGACAAATATAAGTTGCACTGTCTAATATGTCTTTGTATTGCATTAAATCATCATAATTAACAGACTCTGTAATTTTAGTATCACTAGCAGCAATGCTCATATCAGAATTTCTATCTAAAAAAGCAACGTATTTGGCTGATTTATAGCCTTCTTTGACAATTAGCTTATGACTAATTAAGTCATTATCTAATTGCTTTTTAATTCATTTTGCTTCTAAATCATCTCCGACAGCAGCAATTAAAGTTGCCTGAACATTTGCTAGTTTTAAATTTTTGGCAATATTATAAGCAACGCCGCCCAGCGTACTATAAATATTTGAAGGATTAGAGTCCTTTAAGATAATTTCATTATCAATCTTTGCATAAAGATCATAATTTACTGAGCCAATTACAACAACATTCATAAGCCTCCAGCAAAGTTTTACTTTCCCTAATTATAGTGCACACAATAAACATTTACTTAATAAGCAAAATATATAATTCCAAATTTTCCATAAATGTTCCTGCTAAGCCATATTGTTACTAACATTATTGATTAAACTTAAAATTAATATAGAATTTTAATTATGAAAAATGTAGTTAAACCTAAGATCATTTTTGTTGATTTAGATGGCACAACCATAGATTTAAAAATTAATGGTCACAAAAGAATTAGTGCTGAAAATTTAGAGTACATAAAAAAAGCTAGAGAAGCAGGAATTGAAGTTGTTGTTTCAACAGGCAGACCTCCAACTAAGCCATCAAACGTGTTTTTAGAACCAATGCAATGTCTAGATAATTTCATTGCTTGGAATGGAGCTTACATTAAGCAAGACGGTAAGGTAATTCACTTTGGTAAGTTTGAAAAAGACGATGTTGAGAAAATCTATAATGAAATAGTTAAGCACGGTATTAGTGTGATTTTTAACTCTGACACAAAAGATTTAGCTTTCACACATAGTTGATTAATATCAATTGCATTACGCTGAACTAGAGGTAAGGCAAGAAGATATAAACACTTCAAAAATGACACAGAAATTAACAAAATGGTGCTTTGACACCCAAGCAAGAAAAAACTATATGCTTTCGCTATGATGTTAAAAGAAAGGTTCAGAGACACCTGTGAAATAGCCTTTACAGGCAATCGAAATGAAGTTTTAGAACTTACACCAATTGGTTCAACTAAAGGCTTAGCAGAAATAACTTATGCTAAAGCTAGAGGCGTTAGTCCTGAAGAATGTGTGCACATTGGCGACACTCTTAATGACGCAACATGCGTTAACCGCGTTGGGCAATTAATTGCTATGAAAAACTCAACTCACAGTCTCAAAAACATTGCTGATGTTATTTCCCCTTTTACCAATAAAAAAGCCGGATTGGGAAAAACCATTGAACACTTTTTTCTTAAATAAACAACAAAATTTAGCCACTAAATTTTAAAAGGAGGCAAAATGAGTGCATTTTTCAGAATGCAACTTAAAATTTACTTCCGCTTGGCAAGCTCTTATATTTCGCCCTTAGTTATAGGGGGTTTTTATATAATCTTAGTTACATGCGTAAGACTTGCAATAGGTGCTTCAGATGTACAAAGAATATTAGACAGCAATCAATATATTGAACTGTCAGCAAACTTCTGTATGATCGCATCCTTTGTTATTTCATCTTTTGTGACACAAACATTTTTTTACCGTTATAAAAATGAGGGAATAGAATACTTACTTTATTCAAAGCCAATTAAAAGAAAGCAAATATTTTTTACTAATATATTTGCTAGCATAATTGGTCTTATTATTTCCATGGCATTAATGAGCACAATGTTTTTCATTAGCCAGTTAATTATTCCATTTACATTTTCAAAAGCCTTGCTTTCAACATTATCATTTTTCGGAACAGGTTTATTATGTGCTGCTCTTGCTTTAGGAATAGCAGCCATAGTACAAAATTTTGTAGAATCAAAAGTGTTTCAGATTATTGTGTCAATTATTCCTATTCTAGGAATTATGACATTAGGCTTTATTAAGTTTTCATCAGGAACTGATGTAATACAAACTACATATCAAGCTGCTAACAGACCAATAATACTTATTCCTAATTCGCCTGATTTAAAGGGCGATTCGTCAAATGCAGTCGAGAATTTGAACAAAAGAATCAGGTCTCAAGATGACTTATTAATCGAAAATCAAAGCATTGCTAATATGCTAGAAAATCAAGAAAAATTAGCATTTAATCCATTTTCTAAAACTTTTAAAGTTGAAAAAAGAGAATCAATTAAAGAGCTAGCTGACAAAGTTAAAAAGTCATTTTACTCACACATATACTGGTCAAACTTTAAAGAATACTATTTCCCAACCTTTACAGCTTATGATAAAAATTTAAGAAACTGAAATGTTACATTAAATTACAATATTTTAGATAACAAAGCAAGTGTCATAAATAAAGAAACTGGTGAATTAAATAAGGATGTAATTAGTTATTTAAAAAACAAGTACAACCTAGATATTAATAACCAAATTTTGGTTAAAACAACTGATAATGATCTTTATTCTTTAGGCTACAACATCAGCAACTTCAAGGATATATTTGACTGAGATAGATTTGAAGAAAAACCACTTTTTAGCATTGGTTTTAATGACATTCAAAACAGAAATTTTGAAAACTTTGATGAGTTTACTAAAAAAGTAATTAATAAAATATTAGAGAAAAAGAATGTTGATTTAATAAAAGTAGCTTTATTTAATTTTTTAGACCTAAAAAGCTATTTAACAGGCACTGTGGACGCAGTTAATGCTTTAGAAATCATCGACTTTTTAACTGGATTAACGAAACATGCATTGCTAAAAAACAAGCATGAATTTGATCTTGTAAAAACCAAAATCGAGGAAAGAGCCAAAAGTGAAAAAGATCCAAATCTTAAAAAGTTATTCGAGCATTTAAAATCTAAGAGCAGTTCGCTATCATATGATTTACTACAAAGCCCTGACTTTATGCAGTATTCTGCAACACTTGATGATTATATAAAAGCAAGATTTGATACAAAAGAACTTAGCGAAATTCAAAAAACTAGATTAAACAGTTATATCTCAATTATGCGTGAAAGAGCAATTACTGCTTTTAGTCAACTATTTTGAACAATTAATATATTCAATATTGTAGGAGAAAAGCAAAATGGCAATTTTGCTAACTCACTAGAAACCAAAAATATAATTCCTTATCTATCACAAAGCCAAGAAAAATTCAGCAAATTCAACAAGAATTATAAACAAAGCATCATTAAAGTTGTGAAGTTAAATGACAATTTAATTGAACTGGAAAGAAAAAATTACATTGAAACACCAACATCAATAGGAATAACACTCCTAGTATCGTTGACGTTTATAACATTAGGCTATTTACAATTTGAAAGAAAGAATTTTAAATAATGGAAAAGAAAAGAAATTCATTATCATCAATTTATAAAAAATGAAGAGAAAATAGCCATATGTTTGCTGAAGCTAAACATAAACAATATCACAAGCCTGAAGCTGATGTAGCTCTTTCTGTACAGCATTTATCAATGATATTTAAAATTGCCCCACAGACCTATAAAAAAGCTGTAGATGATTTAAGTTTTGATGTTAAAAAAGGACAATTTCATGGCTTTGTTGGCAACAACGGATCAGGGAAGACAACTACAATAAGATCTATTTTAGGTTTCTATCCCGGACTATTTGGAAAAATATTTATTAATGGCTTAGAATTCACTAATTCATCTGCCAAAAGAAAAATAGGATACATTCCCGAAGTTACTATTTTTCCTAAAAATTTATCAGCAATTGAATATATTTACTCACTTGCACTAATGTCTGGTGTCGATAAAAAAGTTATTAAAGACAGAATAAACTATATTATGGACACATATGGCTTCCATGTGCCAGATATGTCTAAAAGCCCTGCTTATATGTCTTCAGGGCAAAAGAAATCTATTATGCTTATTCAGGCGCTTATTAATGATCCAGAAATTCTGATATTAGATGAGCCAGCAGCTAATTTAGATCCTAGTTCAAGAATTAAGCTGTTTAACACTCTAAAACAGCTACATTTGGAAGGTAAAACAATTTTTATTTCTAGTCATATACTAGACGAATTAGAAAAATATATTGATAGCTTTACTTTGCTTTCAGAAGGAAAATTACTATATTCAGGCTCAATAAATGACTTAGAAATAGAAGATAATAATTTTAATACTAAAGTAAAAGTGAACAACAATATGCCTCTTAGGCCTTACTTAGAAGCAAATAACATAGACTTTTATATTGAGAACGATATTGTATTCTGCAATCTCAAGACAAATGAAGATAAAGCTAATTTAGTTAAAGAAATATTAAAGTTAAATCTTGAAATAATTTCAATCACCAAAAACACACAGCCTTTAATCAGCAGATTTTTTGAAAAATCAGCAAGCTAACAAACTCTAAAATGGGAAAAACAAGCCTTTTTTCCCATTTTTTTCAACTTTTTTATCTTTGCTTTAAAAACCTCCTTATTTATAGTGAAAGGAGAAAAATGGATACAAACCATTATATAAAAGACACAACATCAGAAATTCCAATTAAAGAAAAAATAAACATAATCAAAACGCTTTGCCTTATTGATGATGAAATGAACAAGGCTAAATTGATAAGAGAAAAAGCACATAAATTATTTGGCTACAAGGATGATTCATTAAGTAATTATAAGTCTAGGTTTTATGGAACGTTTGACTATATGAATGAAAACAATGCTGAATTTATTAAAAAATATTTTATAGACCATAATGAAAATAGCGCTAAAAGAAATATGTCAAAATCAGCTTATTATAGATTAAGAAAAAATGCAATTGAGGAGTTTGTTTACTATTATATTACCAGGTAATTTATTAATAAGCGATTTGAATAATAGCGCTATAAAACAGTCAAATGTGACTTATATTGACAACAGAGAATTTACAACAAAAGCCACAGGAACATGATATGTAAATTGATCTAATTCGGCGGACGCATTTTCATTTTTTGATACTTCCTTAAAAAGGCATAAGAATTTATTTAAAAGAGGCGCAATTGAAATTAGAAGGATTTTTAATGGTGATAAATTTGTACTTAGATACTGAAGAGTTTCGCCAACATCAATTGACAGTGATGAAGATTTAAGTTTTTCGCTTTCAATTAACAATAAAGTTGTTGAACAAACATCTGAGAACACACAAAATATAAAATTTTACAAAGATGAGCTCGAGAAAAATTTTGATGAATATGATTCATTAAAAGATACTAAATACTATGTTTCTAGAACAACTGACGGTAGCGCAATGCTTCAAGTAATGACCCTTACTTCTGATTATTTAGGTCTAACATTTAGCGATTTAGAAAATATTGTTGTAACTTTTCCAATTAATCGTCAATACTCAGCGAGTGAACGAGATTATGATTTTTGAGAGGTCAAATTAAACAAACTGCATAGTAGGGACAAAACAATAAATGCAATAAAAAATAAAGCTATTATAAAAGTTCCAGAGCATTACAATTTCAGATTTGATGAATTTGGGCAAACCAAAGAAGAAGTTAAATACTTGAATATGAATATTAACATTAATCCATTATCACAAGACAAAAAGTTAGTAAATTTAGTTCAAATTAAGTCAGAGAGCAGCAAGCATAATGAAACAGGATTTTACAAAAAAGAGTGAAAGGGCACACCTTTTTTAAAAGAAAAATACCCAAATCAAGACAGCTTTGATGGACTTAGAAAAGTTATGGATGCTAACACTCACTTTATAAAAAATCAGTCGTTTGGAACTCTATTAATTGATTCTATTCACAATGAATTTTTAGGCAAAAGCGCAATACCAGTAGAGACAGAGACATCATCATCAATTTATAACAAAGGTGTTGATATAAAGAATATAGCCATAAATGATTATTATGAATTCGACTATAAACAAGGCAAATTGGTAAATTCAGTCTCAGGCCAGAATAAAGGATTGTTTATCCCATTTAATTTCAAAGGAAATTTCAATACTAGCTATAGGCTAATATGAAAAACAAATGAAAAGAATAAAAATTCTGAGCACCTTGTAGTAATAAACAATAGTCAAAAAGTAATAAGGCCTATGTTAGATCCATATTCAGGATTAATAAAACTAAAAATTGGTGACAAAGCCAATGAGAGAACTCAACCTTATAAATTTAAATTTTCAAGTGATCAAATAAAGGAAATAATTGAACTAAAAGAAAATCCAACAGTAGAAATGTTTGAAAGGTTTAAAAATGGGAAAGAAAGCTAAATGAATTCTATATCCCGTACTGGCCACAGCAGGTGTTGCAGCAACAGCCACACCATTTGTTGTCTTATCTGTTAAAAAATCTAATGGAAGTAAAATAACACCTGTTGAAAAGGAAAGTGAAAAAGAGAAGATAAATAATTTATCTGTTTCATTTCCTAATTTATCGCCAGCAAGTTACTATAAATTTATAAAGTTTGATGACAATAATACTCTGTATTTAGAGAACAATATTGTGTCAGCGATTGTTAAGGATGTACTGTCAAAATTATCAGATTATGAAAAAGACATTGAGTTTGATTATGAATTTATTAACCCTGGAAAGCTAGAATTACATTTTAAGTTAAACTTAAACCAAGCTCCAGAGTATAAGAGCTACAAACTAGAAATTTTTAAGGATAGTAATTATTCAAAATTAATTGTTCATTAGCGACTTAACTCAAGGAAATTTATGTGGAATAAAGCCAAAAACCCTATAAAACAGCATTAAACAAAAAAGAGACTATTGTCTCTCTTTTGTTACAGATTCAAGTCTGTATTGTTCTATTTCAGCAGCAGTTGCTAGAACAAAATGGTTGTTTCCAACATTATGTCATTTGGGCTGATACTCTTCGGTATAGTTATGAACTTTGTGATCATATACTTTTCCCATAAGAGACCCTTTTTCCTTTTCAATAGAAGGAACAGCATCCAACAAGCTCTTGGTGTAAGGGTGGTAAGGGTTATTGATAATCTCGTCAGTTGGCCCGATTTCTAATAAAGTTCCACGGTTGATAACAGCTATTCTGTCTGAAATATACTCAACCATTCTTAAGTCATGGGCAATAAATAAAATTGTGAGGTGATATTTTTCTTTTAAATCATTAAAAATATTTATAACCTGTGCTTGAATTGAGACGTCTAAGGCAGAAATAGGTTCATCAGCTATTAATAATTTGGGCCTTAAAACCACAGCTCTACAAATTCCAAGACGTTGTTGTTGACCACCTGAAAATTCTAGCGGGAATCTTCCTAAAACAGTGTCATCAAGTCCAACTTGTTTCAAAATGTCTATAACTAAAAGCTTTTTGCATTGCTTCTCAGAAAGACTAGACATTTTGTCTCTCTCTTCCTTTTCAACCAAAATCTTTTTATAAATATCATTATAAATTTCGGGGTTGTCACTCGCTTTTTGCTCTAAAAGTTTGACAAATTCAACAAAAACGAAATTATATGATGATTCAATTGTCTCACCTTCTTCTTGATATTTATTAAGAGGTGAATCATAAATGATATTTTCAGGATCCTTTAACTGAATCAAGCTATTTATAGCCATAAAAGTCGCTTCGTCAAAGTCTGTAAGGTAAATTAACTTAGCATTTTTGGTGTTTGATAAACCTTCGCCGACAACATATTCAACATTTTTGAATGGGTTCAGTGAGTTAGTTGGATCTTGAAAAATCATTTGAACTTTATTTACCATAAAGTTAATAGTGTCTTTGTATTTTTTGCTAAACTTTCACCCTTTATCAATGTTCTTAGGCACAATTCTATCTAAAATTTTAATTTGACCAAACTCATAAGGGGTTAATCCGATAATAGCCCTACCAGTTGTAGATTTACCTGAGCCAGATTCACCAACTAACCCTAGAACTTCACCATCATAAATATTTAAATTTAAATCTTTAATAGCAGGAAATGACTTGGCCCCTGACCCATAAACAATGTCTAAGTTTCTGATTTCGACCAAAGCATTTTTTTCTGGGTAAGCATTAAGCATTTCATTTGTTCCTTCAACAACTTCACGGTAAAGTGTGTTGCCAAAAGCTCTTTTTTCAACATAGTACTGCTTACTCATTTATGCCTCCATTTGAGTTGCCATAATACTTATCAAAAAACATTGACACTCTACTTTTGTTGGCTGTTTCATAGGCTTTTTTGGCTGAATTATTTCCTTGCTTATCAGTTATTTTTAAAGGAGCATCGCTGTTATTTTCAGGGTTATTTCTTTGTTCTAAAATGCTTTTTCTTTCATCATTTAGTTCATTAGCCACTTTATTATGTTCATCAGCTTTTTGTTTGTAATGATCATATACAGAGTTATCAACCAAAATGTTATCTCCATAAATAGACTTTAACGATTCATCATATTTATTTCATAATTTCTTGATAACTTTAGGTGGTTCATATTCAGGAGCTTGTTCATTCAATAAATTACTTTTAACAAAGTGGGTTGGTGAAATTTGATACATTGGTGGCTCGTCCAAAAAGTCTACATTTAAGGCATAATCGTTACGAACAGCAAAGGCATCACCTTCAATATTGTTTAAGTTTGATGGCACTGCACCTCTAATAACTTGTAGTCTTTCACCTTTATTATAATCAGGCATTGATGTAATCAAACCTCAAGTGTATGGGTGTTGAGCATTATAAAGAATTTCTTCTTTAGTTCCTGATTCAACAATCTGACCTGCATACATAATATTTATAAAGTCAGAAATGGAAGCCACAACACCTAAGTCATGGGTAATAAAGGCAATTGCTATATTAAAAGTTTCTTGCAACTCTCTAATAATGTCAAGAACTAAAGCTTGCACAGTAGGGTCTAGAGCAGTAGTGGGTTCATCCATAACTAAAATTTTAGGTTTTAGTGACACAATTGATGCAATTGCAACTCTTTGAATCATACCCCCTGAAAGCTCATGAGGATATTTTTTCATAATATCTTCAGGATTGTTAATTTTGGTTAATCTTAAGTATTTTAAAGACTCTTGATAAGCCTCTTTTTTGCTTTTTACTAGCTTATTAACTAGCATGCCTTCCATTATTTGATTTCCAACTTTCATTGTTGGATCCAGTATCGACATAGGGTTTTGGAAAACAGCAGAAATAATTCTTCCTCTTAGTTTAGATTTCTCTCAATTATATGTTGTGAAGTTTTGCACTTCTAGACCATATAATCTAATTTTGCCGCCTTCAATTATGGCGTTTGAGCCAGTAAGACCATAAAGCAAAGACGTAATAACAGACTTGCCAGAACCAGATTCACCAATAAGTGCATGAATCTTACCTTCATAGATTTTTAAACTCGGTCCTCTAAGCACTAAGTTCTTTTCTTTAGGATTAGCAGGATTTTTAAATGTTAAGTAAATATCTTCTATTTCAGCAGCAACATTAGTTGGTACTCCGAAAACATCTTCGACTTTTGTGCCTGTAAACAAGTCAACTTCGGTTTTATCTTTTTTAAATATTCTTTTAATTTGCTTGCCAAGGTTTTTTCAGTAGTCAATAAAACTTCTTCAAAAACCTTTATCTTTTTCAGCCTTTATTTCCATCATATCTAAAGGTGCAGGAAAATTATTATAAATTAATGGTTTAGGAAACTTTTTGTTATAACCTTGTAGTTTATTATGCTTAATTTGTGTTTCTTCTTGATTCATGTTTTTCCTATCTTTGTCTTAGCAAGCTATCTTGCACTGCACCTGACATTAGCTGAATAGAAGCAGTAACTAAAATAAGCATAAATGAAGGCACCAATACATAACGTGGGAAAACTGTAAAGTTTTTTGATCCTTCACTAATTAAGTTTCCTAAAGTAGCAACGTTTGGAATAGACAAACCTATAAAAGCTAATGATGTTTCAGAAAGAATAATTCCGGGGATGTGAAATACTATCTCGGTAATTAATAATGGTATTAAAATTGGCAAGTAATTCATTAATACTTTATATGTTGGAGTTCCCAAAATTTTAGATGCACTAACTCATTCAAATGATTTAGCACGCAATACTTGAGAACGCATTTGGTTAGCAATACCAGCTCAGGATGTAAACGATAAAGCAAAGATCATTACCCAGAAAGTTGGCTTAATAATAATAGTAATTGTAATAAGAATGATTATTGATGGCACGTTTGAAATTATTTTAATAATGAAAGTCATTATTTTGTCAAATATTCTAAAGTGACCCATCATAATTCCAATAATTAAACCAACTATAACTTGAATAAATGTTGCAATAAATGATAAAGCTAGCGAATACCTAAGGCCATATCATAATCTAGCTCATAAGTCTCTACCCACTGAATCTGTGCCAAAAATGTGACCATTTGTAAAGAATGTTTCAAATCTGTTTTCAACAGACAATTCTAATGGGTTGTGTCTTGTCACTAATGGAATAATAAACGCTAATAGCATTAAAATAACTAAAGTTACAAAACCAAATACACCTGCAAAAGAACGACTAAAACGATAGAAGAACTCGACAAAGGAATTTTGTTGCTTATGCATTTTGCTGGTTTCATTAAACTCAAATAGATTACCAACAATTTGTCATTCTTTGTAGGCCAAAGGCCTTAAAAATCTGTTTGGTGCTAATTCTTCGCCAAAAACATTATTTGGACTTTCTTCTCTTCTTTTTCTCTTTTTGTTTCAATTCTTAATTCATTCAGACAGTTTAGCCATTTTAGCCCTTTCTTCTTACTCTTGGGTCAATTATTTTATAAAGAGCATCACGGCAAGTATATGAAAGAATTGTTATTAAAGAGAATAATGTAACCATAAATAAAATTATATTAAAGTCCTTTGAAGTAATAGCATTAAGTAGCAAGCCACCAGAACCAGTTATAAAGAAGATTTGCTCAATAAACACACTACCAATAAAGCTACCAAATATAACAACTGGGAAAAATGTTGCAATTGGGAATAATGCTGGTTTAAGCGCATGGGTTCAAACAAAACGACGTTTTGTAATACCTTTTAAATAACAGAATTTGCAGTGTTGTGAGTTTAGTTCTCTGTTAAGCTCAGTTCTTATATATTTAATATATACAATTATAGAGCCTAATGAAAGTGCCAAGCCAGGTAGAACATATGTTGATATATCTTTTTCGTTAAAGATATATGGAAGATTTAACTTTCTACCTATCAATAAGAGCCATAAGGCAAATACTAGTGATGGAATTGATGAGAAAATTGAAACAACTAAAGTAGCAATATGGTCAGGAAGCTTATCAGGATTCATGCCTACATAAACTCCTAAAGGAATTCCCATTACTAAAGTGAGCATAACTGAGAAAATTCCAATTAGGAAACTCTTATAAAAACGTACTCATACAAAATCATTAATTCTTTCACCAGGGAAAACCGATAAAGAAATTCCAAAGTCTAAGTGAATTATGTTTTTTAAATAAATACCATATCTAATAATCAAGGGTTGATTTAGTCCATATTTTTCTTCAACAGCTCTTCTAGCTGCTTCATCTAAGCCGGCTGTTAAACCTGTGCCACCAGGAACTGAGTTAATTAAAAAGAAGGTTATAGTAATAACAATAAAGGCAACTAGGAAAAACTCTAAAATGACTGCAAATGCTTTTAACATACTTGCCACTCATGGCGATTTTATATTAAATATTTTTTGATGTCATTTTAATTTACGTTTAAATTTATTATCAAAGTCAACTAATTGTTTTTGTTCAACTAATTTTCCTGATATTTCTGAAAGATCATCAACAAAAAATGAGTTTTCAGATTTCTGTTTTAAATTTTCCATAAATACTCCTATAACTCCTCTTCTCTTACATCAGTTGGCAAGTTTTTCTTAGGTGGGAATGCAGTGTCATAAGCAAATTGTAATGAGTAGGTAAATAAACTCTCAGTACCACCTACTCTAGAAATTTCTCAATATGTATCAACTTCCATCAATGGTACAACAGGTGCAGCTTCACGAACTATTTTTTCTAAGCCAGCTATTATGGCAAAAGCACTTTGTTCAGTTCAGCCTTCTTTTATCTCTTCATCAGTAAACTGATTTGTAAAGAAGGATGTTACTCTGTCATTAAATTGGCTTAGCGATTCATGTTGAATGTGTCCTTGTTCATCTTTGTATGTTTCTTTTCTTAAAGAAAGCTCAACAATTTTATTTCAAACTCTTTCAGCAGAGTTAGCTAAACCAAGACGGAATTTAATCTTATCAACTTCTTTTTTAGCTTCATCTGAAATAGTCACCTTTCCGTTTTCGTCTAATTTATAGCCTAATTCTTTAAAGTACTTTTCATATGTTCATGAACCAGAAGGGTTGTTTCTAAAACCAGTTTGCTTAGCGTTTTCGCTATCAATACCATCAGTTCTAAAGAATACTTTTACATAGCTATAAGCATCAGAACCAAAGGCATCAAAGTTTCTATAAAGCAAGTCAAATTCACCTTTTGTTCTAAAATCTTCATAAACGTTTTCAGGTAAACTCTTAATTTCTATGTCTAAAAAGCCATTAAATGCTTTAGACATAAAGTCTTGCAAGGCTATACCAGCGTTTTGATGCTCGTCAGTTGAGTTCGAGATATATTTAAGTGTTATCTTCTTCAAGTTAGGATGTCTTTTCTTAAATGCATCCATATATTGGTTAGCTATTTTTAATTGAAAACCTTTGTCAGTTCTATCAACATGTTCAAACTTATAAGATTTGGACAAGTGATTTAAGTGACTATAGTTTTGCACAGGGATAGGTGTTTTGAACTCAGTGTCATATTTTGTATATGTTTCCAAGTGGTCAAAACCAACTTCAATAGCATCACCAAATGAGGATGATCCTTGGCCAAAAGCAGTTCATGTTATAACTGGATATGAAGAGTTTCATCCTACTATATTAAGCATTTCGTCTCTATTGATTGCATAGTAGATAGCATTTCTTAAATCTTCATCATATAAGTATTTTGAATCAGAATTGTTAGGAAGTTTCCTAAATCTTTCATCATCAAGGTTGAAAGCTAAAGCAATTGTTCCAAATCCTGATGATTTCTTCATATATTTTCTATATTCTTTATCAGTTCAGTATGCTAATTGCTGAATTGCAGGGATTCTAGTTGCAGCTATATATTTATCATCATATAAAGCAGCATTTATATTAGGATCTGAACTAAAGAAGATCTTTATTCTCTCGCTTGATGTTTTATCGGAAGAGTAATATTTTTGATTTTTAGTAAGCAACAAGTATCCTTGCGGTCCAAGTACTAAGTCACTTAAAAGAAAAGCACCAGCAGTTAGGAAGTTTTCTTGTTTTAAACCAAATTCATTAATTCCACCATTTGTTTCAACAAACTTACGGTTAATAGGGAATAAGTTTGATTGCATATCTTGCACAACGTTTGATAGTGACGAAGGCTCACTTGCTGAGTATTCAATTCTTAATGAATACTCATCTAGTGCCAGTTCTCTATGTCATCTATAGTGTTTTGGCTTGAATGAATCTATAAAGTCATTAACTAAAGTATTTTCCTTATAAAGCTTATTTACAGCTTGATTGTACGAATCAATATTACTGTCACTATAAGAAACTGGAAGCTTAGCTTTTAGTGCTCTTGACTTTTTCATAAGTTCTTTAAACAAATCAGAATACTTTTGTCTAGGGTCACTAAAAAGGTATTTTTTAATCTTTACTGCCTTACGTTGTGGAATTTGTTTTAGTTCTTCTTCACTATGCTTACCATGTAAGTATTCAGGGTTAGGAAGCATAATAATTGTCTCATCTTTGTCAGGATCAAAGTCAGGCGAGTAAGGAACACTAGAAAGAATTTCTTTATTTGAATAATTTCAGTAAATTCTTCCAGAATATAGTCCTAATTTTTTTACTGCATCCTTGAGCTTATCAAGAATTTTACGTTCCTTAGTTTTTATTTCATTTACTTCAGTTTGACTTAAATTCTTGACCTTAAACTTGCCATCTTTAAGAATTTGTTCAATTTGCGATGGATAAAGTTCTTTATATGAAGGATCAAAAACATCGTATATAACTTTTTTATCTATTTCTTTAAATAATGGATATTGGAATGGATTTTGATAAGTGATGCCGAATTCCTTTATATACTCTTGCTGAATATCAACAACAGCTTGTGCATAAGCAAACTTTCTTTGCAAAATAGTAGTTAACTTCTGACTACCTGTAGATAAGTCGAGAATATAGTGAATAGCATCAATATAATCATCAGCTACTACTTCATCACCATTGCTTCAGCGGCTTTTGCCTTCGTTAAGCAAAATGTTCATAGACTGAATTGCATTACCACCAGATTGCAAGATGCTTACTGGCTGATATTCATCTCTGTCAGAACTAAGCGAACCAGTTGTTGATCCTAATTGATCTAGGGGATAAAATCTAGAACTAGGTGTAGCTGCTGGAGCAACTTTTTCAAAATATTTATCAATTTGAGTTTTGCCTTCTTTAATTTCTTGTGGAGTTAGTCTTTGTTCATTATTATATGAACCAATAGGTAACTCCGGAAGGCTTAAAATTCTTTTTAGCGCTTCATCAGGAGCAGCCTTAACAGGAGCTTCAACTAAAGATGGCAAGACTTTATTAACAGATGAAAACTTAATGTAATTAAGGGAGTTTATAGGTTCAGAAACTAAACCAAGGTCATAATTTCTTTCAATTTTGCCACACTTAGCAGCCACAAGTGGCACTAAGGCAGAATTGAATGCAACTATGCCTAATAAAAGCTTTTTAATTCTTTTCATGGTTAGTCTCCTTTATTATTTAACCCCATTAAATTGGTCATATACATATAGTATGTTTTCATAAACATTATTGCCATTTTCATCTATTTTATAAGGCTTTTCGCCTTTAGCCATTCTTATTGAAGCTTGCGAGAATGTCTTGCCGTTTTCAGCAATTGATTCTCATGTTCCTAAGTCTGTATTAAGTATATCTTTAGTTCCTTGTTCATCGCTAGAGAAGTAAACTGAATATGTATGTCCTGGCAATAATATAGCATTTCTGTATTTAGACATAATGCCATAGTCACTTACTCACGAAACAAATCCTTTTCCTTTGTGCTTTCCGTTAGAGTCGCTGTAGTCATATTGTTCATCTGCCAGAGTATGACGAATTTTCTTTCTTTCTTCATCACTCTTAGCTTCGTTGAATTTTTTCTCGTTTTCAATGTGTTGGTTTTTGTAATAGAACATGTTGCTTGTGTTATCTTTAGTTAGTTTAAGAGTCTTAATTTCACCAGTTTGTCTATCTTTAAAAGCAAGATAGTTTGCTTTTTCAGCAACATCGCTTGATAGATAACCAAACATTGCCACAGCATCCTTGCTTCCATCTCTTCAAATGCCTGAAATGTTTCTCTTACCAACACCTTGTGATTGAATGTAGTACTGTCAGTAAGCTCTAGCTCTAGTGTTAACCACTTTGCCTTCCAAGTCTTTAATTCTGATAGTATCATCAACTATTTCAGCGCCCTTATCATCATAAAGCTTAAAGTTTAAGAAATCACGGTATCATCTATCCTTAAATCAACCATTATTAATTGATTGAAACTCTCCAAAGTAACTGTTGTTGTAGTTTGAATCATCACTAAGGTTTTTATCATCTGATAAAACAGCCTTTTTGTATCTTAGATTTAGAGCATTTGCCTTATGTTTTTCTTCATTGTCAGCTAATCTTTCATAATCTAAGATTGCATTCTTAATTCCATCACGACCACCTCTATCATTCAATTTAAGTGCTTTAGATTTTCACTTAGCAGTAGTGGTACCATCAACGACATATTCTAATCCTGTATTAGCTTCACTAATATTAGATAAGAATGAAGGAGTGTTACCAAAATCATGATTTGAAGGTGAGTATGTTATTTGCAAGTTATCACGGTTTATAACTTCAGCAAAGTTATATGTATAGTCAGAAAATAGTTCGTTAAATTTACGTTCAGTTTTGTTGATAAAGTAATTCTTAACATCATCAGATGGGCCAGTATGGAAGGCAGCATTAGCTAATGAAGTGAATATGTTAACTAACTCAAATTGTTGTAATGAAACATGCACAATTGTTTGGTCAGTGTAAAGCTGAATCTTGCTATCAAAAACAAGCGAGTCAACTAAGTTTATGGCTTTTAGATCAACACCAAATTCTTTAGCAATATTTTCATAAGTTTTGATTGTATCATCAGCACCAATTTCTCATTTCTTTCTATCAGCACCATCAATTTTAAACTCTTGTTTCTTAAACTCTCCATAACCATGTTTTTGGTCAAAAATTCACATTGCATCTTTGTTGCTATTTTTTAGCTTATCAAATGTTAAAGCAGAGTTAAACATTGCAAATAATGATGAGCTAAATCTTCTCATAATGTCATTAGCTCACATTTGGTTTGAAGAGTCTTCCATTGCTTTTTTATAGAATTCTCTGAATACATTTTTCTCTTCTTCAGACATTTCAGTCATATTAGCTAACTTGTCAATTATCTCTGTTTTATAGGCATTTTTGAAATTGTCTATGTTGATCTTTTTCTGTACATAATCTACTTCTCACTTAACTGTATCAGTAGCTTTATCATACTTAGCTTTAGTTAAGTCAACGTTAACAAACTCTAACCATTTTTTGTAATCATCAAATTCAATAGAGCCATTTTTCATAACTCCAGAAGCAAATGAATTAAATAAACCGGTTAACACATTATGATCTAAACGTTTTAGACTTTCAGTGTAATTCATTTTTAATTTAGTAACTTGGGTAAAGTCTGCTTGAGAAGTATCAGGGAATGTAACAATTTGACCTGAACTATTAAGCATATTTCAAACACCATTAGGGTTGGCGCTTGATGTTATGAAGGTTGGCGTGTATTTAGATAATCATTTAATAATTTTCTTAGAGTTAAACACTTGAAGATAATCACTAGGAAGTGTTTGAGCAAAGAAAGGATCTGTAAATGCTGTTTCTAACTTAACGTTAGGCATATACATTGTGTCTTTGTCAATTCACAATACTTGTCCAGCACCACCATTTATGTTGTTGTTAAGTGAGTTACCTGAATTAAATAGTGCACTAAGGACATGACCTAGTTTTACTTCTCCTGAAGCACCATTTGTACTTGCTGGTGCACCATGACCATTTTTACTTATGTAATCTTTAGGATTGCCATAAATTAAGTTGCTTGGAACAGCTTTAGGGAAGTTAGATGAGGTGTTTTCTGAACCATCTTTGTTGTAGTATTTTATAAATGGTACTTTTCCATCTGTGCCTTTTTTATAGGTTCCCTGGTCAGGATCTCTGTTAGTAAGATAATTCTTGTAAATATTAAAGAACATCTTAGTTACATCGCTTGGTAAGCCAGCACCAAATATATTTCTAGTTTCAGGATAATCAACAATAATTTTTGGATCTAACGACAAACGAGTATCAGAAGTGTCTCAACCATTAATATTGAATCTGTCAACTATTAATGACTTAATTGTTTTAACAATTGTGTTTATTTTGTCATTAACAAATTTAACAGCATTTTTATCATAATATGGACTCTTTGTGTCTGTTAAATCAACATTTAAAGGAACACTAATTACAGGTGAGCCATCAGCATTATGCATTAGAACTTTAGTTATTAATATATAGTTACCTTCGGCATCTTTAAGTCCTTCAACAACTTTAGGTTCAATTTGTTTCGAACCATTTTTAGTGACTTCTTCAAATTCAATCAAATTGCCTTGACCATCTTTGATTATGCCTTTAAGCATTGAAAGGCTTGCTTCTTTAAACTCATACTCGCCTTTATCATTCTTAACCATATATTTAACTTTGGCGGCATCTTTTAATGCACTGTTAACAGTAGGGTTAAGTGTACCTGAGTAGTAGTCGATTGCATTAATTACTCACATATCAAAAGGACTTAATCATTTTTCATCACCATTAGCAGTTAAGCCATTTTGTTCTCTTCTGCTCTTAACAGCTTCTAGCATTCCAGCAAAGTCTTGCAAGAAACGTCTGTTCTTGTTTGATAGGGCTTTTCATAAATCTCTGTCTTCTAAACCAACACCTCAAATGTCTGATTCTTTTTCCATCGATTTGATTGTATCTTCAGCTTTATCTTCAAAAGTTATCTTGCCATCTTTACCCTTTTTAGCAAAACGGAATTCAGCATATTCACCATAGTCTTTTAAAGCGCCAAATTCATCTAATAAACGTTTTGTGCCTAATTCAACGTGAGTACGGGCCTTTAAGTATAGCTCAACAGCATCCTTGCTGTAGTAGTTGTTAATATTTGGCGTTGAATTTGGCGTAAGTGCACTAACAAATATTGGATCACTACCTTTGTTACTTAAATCATGTGCACCATTTAAGGTAATATGGTGGCCATATTCATGGGCTCCAACAAATTTAAGGAAGTCAGTTGATATACCTTTGAAGTTTGGATCAGACATTTTTAAAATAGCTCATAATCCAACACGGCTGTTTTTGGTAAAACCTAAATATTTACCATTCTCTAGTGAGTATTCCATAACCCCATCAGAGTTAATCGACTTTTTAATATGCAAGCCATCTAATCATTCGCCAGCATAAGGCACTTCTTTTAAAAGTTCATCTGTCAATCCTTCATATGCGTCAGCAAAAACATCATATGATCTTTCTGATTTGCCAGTTTCAGGGTTATTAACCTCATTTTCTTCTTTTATAACTGAAGGCGCCACCATCTTTTTGTAGCCTAACACTGAGAAAAATTCATTCATATTTTTAAGAACATTTTTATCAGCATTAGCATCTACTGCAAACTTAACAAATTTGCTTCCAAATTTAGTTTGTGAACCAAAAGGATTTTCAGAATCAACGTTCTTGATAGTTACTTCAAGCACACTTCCTTTTTTATTAATATCAGAAATATCAGCTTTGAATATTAATTTATCAATTTCTTCTTTTGAAGCATTAGGTTTAAGAATATTTTTCTTAGTTAGTATGTCAATAAGCTCAATTTTTGACTTAGCTACAATGACATCATCTTCACTAGTTATTTGTCTTGCTTGAACATTTTTATCTAGTTCTCTAGCTTCTTTTATTAATTGAGTTTTTCTGATGTTTTCAACTATTTTAGCTGAATGTGCTAATGAGTGATTATATGCTTCATATAATTTATGGTCTCTTAAAGCAGGCGCGATTAAGGTATCAAAGTATTCACCTAAGCTGCCTAGATATTCTCCAAATTCTTCAACACTTTTATCAATGTGTTTTTCAACTTCAGTCATTCTTTTAACAAATGAGTTGAATAAAACTTCAGGATTTATTGCACTAGTGCCAGCTCTTGGTGTTAGCTGAGGAAGATCTTTAAACTTAGCAAGTTCGGCCTCAATTTTGTTTAAGTTTTCAGCTGTTAAAGCCTGTAAATAAGCTTTTTTGGTTTTTTCATCTAAATCTTTTTTGCTGCTAATATAAGCAGTAAGTTTTGCTAGTTTTGTCTTATCAGATTTTAGTAGTTCAATAAACGGCATAGTAAACCATGATGTTTGGAATTTCGAAATATTAACATTTGTTCTTGTTTCCCAACCTTCATTGTTCAGAAAACCTAATATTAATGTTTTATAAGCCGATAGATCTTTAACAATTTCTTCTAATCTTTTGGATAAATTATTAAACTCTGCGACATAGTTAGCTAGTTCACTATTTTGCGATGTTTCAATATTAAATTTCTTATTAAATTCAGAAACTATACCTGAAAGCGCTGACAACCCAGCAACAACATTTGCATTGTCATAGTCATCTTTGCCAATTTGCTTGTAAATTGATTCAACTTCTGTATTGAAATGTTTTAGAAGTTCATTAGAAAATTTATCTTTTTGAGACTTATGTTTTAGGTTTTCATTAAGTATTTTAGAAACCAAACTTGTTGCTTTTTTCTGTAATTCAGCAATAAACTTTTTAAATGTTTCGATTGTTGAAACTTCAACACCATTAATGTTAGAATATAGTGCTTTTAGGAAATTATCAAGTTCAGAATTTGTATGAGTTCTTGTGCCACTGTCAGGAAGAGGTAGGCTTCTTCTGAATCTACCAGCTATTTCTCTAACAGAGCCACCACCATTAGATGCTTTTTCAAATTTCTTTAAAAATTCTGGAACTTTCTTGTTACCTTCGGATTCATTTTCTTCGTTACTCTTTGAAGATTTAAGCTCTCTGAAAATAACCTTATATTGCTCAACAATTAGGTTATCCTTAAAAGTTTTTATAAAAGTTTCAACTTCTTTTTCGTATGCACTTGTTATGGTTTCATTAAATGCTTTTAGATCCTTGCCTAGCTCTGAAGAGTTTTCTGAATTTTCAATTTTCTTCATTTCGCCAGCAAGTTTTGAATCAGGTTTCTTAAAGTTATTTAAGTATGAGTTTGCTTTTGCCACAACTTCATCATGCATAATATCTTTGACTAATGCATTTGTAAAGCTTGATAAATCTTTTTTAAACGTTGCAACATTTGCTTTCTTGCTTTCTGCTTTAGATTCAAATATTGAAAGAAGGTCATCTTTTAATGACAATGAACCAAGCAATGATGCTTCATTTTTCTTAGAATCTTCTTCGAATTTTTTGTAAAGATTGTTGTAGAAGTTTGCATATTCTGGATGGTCTTTGTCATTTTTTAAGCTCACAAGGTACTTATTACCTTGCTCCAACAAATCCTTATCTGCTCTAAGTCCATCAAGTTCTGTTTTGTAAGTCAAATATGATTCATATGCTTCAAAGTAAGCTTTAGCTTCGTTGTGAACCATTGGTCTAATTTTGGTTCTTATTTCAGAATTTATTTCACCTAAAACCTTTTTAAGTCTATTTAGCACCTTAAATAAATTAGTTTCTAATACAGAATCTCTATCATTTAAAAATACACTTAATTCAGCTTCAAGCTTGTTGAATGGAATTAATAAATGTAAGGCAGGAAGAGAATTTGAATCAATTTTTTTCTTAACATCATCTAATTCGTTGAAGCCTGTTTTATGCCAGTTTTTGAAAAATTTAAGTTGTTCTAATTGCTCAGCAATAACAACAGATTCAGCAAACAGTTTATCTATTTCTTGATTTAATTTAGTAATTTTTAAAGCACTTTCAGACTTACCATTTAACGAAGACTTCTCTGATTTTTTACTCTTTAAAGAATCTTCAACTTTTTTCAAATCATCTGCATATTTTTTCTTAAGTTGATCATAAACTGATTGTGATTTATCACTAGCTTTTTCGAAAAATTCTTTAATTAAAGCAAGCACACGGTCAGCATATGACTTTAAAGTGTCTGTTAATGTTTTGGAATTATCAAGCTTGTGATCATTAAGAGCATTTACTAAAGGTTTGTTTGATATTTTTTCCCATTTGGTTTTAAATATGCTTTCTCTAGTTTCTCTTTTTCTAATTACACCCTGAGTTTCTTTTAACTTTTTCCCAATAGCAGCTTCATCACCATGTTTTAGTAATGAATATCAGCCAGCATAGTCCTCATTACTTAAAGTATTAGCAAACTGTTTTTTGTTCTCTTCAACTAAATTAATATACTCTTCAACTTTTTTGCTCAAGTTAGCTGATGAGTTATTAAATGAGCTTATAAGCTTTTTATAAGCATTTGCTAATTCACTGTTTTCTTTAACACTTTGTGAGCTCAAAAATCTTAATTGGTAATCAGACAACTGCATCAAGAAGGTAGAGTTATATCTTTTTGCAATATTTTTCTTATATTCAGCAATATCTTTTTTAAGTTCATTAACTAAATTGATTGCTTTCTGGAAATCAATTTTAGCATTTATAACTCTAGCAATTTTGTTTTGAATATGGTTGTCATTTTCATCGATTTTATCTCTAAGATCTCTGATCTTTTTGCCTAGTTCTATTTCCTGTAGCTTTTCATCATCAGTAGACTTACCAGAATTAATTTTTTCAATTAATTGTGAGCTTTCAGCAAAAAGTTTAGTTAGCTCAGTGAATTCTTCTTGACTGTGTTTTTTAATAAAACCATTAATTGTCTTGCCTTCATCATCATTAGTGCCATTTTCCTCACCTAAAGCCTTTTTTAAGTACTCTAATACTACATCAGCATTAGAACTTCAAAATTCATCAAAATTCTTTTTGTTGGTTTTAGGATCTAGAACTTCTGAATATAGCAATGTAAATTCTTCAGGGAACAAGTCTTTGTTTTCAAAATAAGGAACAACTAATTTTTTAACAGTTTCAACTTTATTGTCGAATTTTGCTATCTCAGCATCTACTTTTTCTAAATCCTTTTTAACAGCTTCACGCTTGTCAGAAATTTTTGCATAATCAAAATCAGCACCCAAATGTGCATTTTTCTTGCTTAATTCATCTTTTTGATCATTAACAAATTTAGAGTACGCAAAAAATTCTGTTGCTCCATCAGGCAAAATATTTTTTCTGTCTTTAACAAATTCATCTAAGTTGTAGAAATCTCTTCAGTTTAGTTTTGCTTTAGTATTAGCATCAACTAATGTTTCTATAGATATTAATTCATTAGGTAAATAAGCGACATCCACTGCAAAATAGTCTTTTTCGACAAATTGATCAGTTGGATTAGTTCCTGTAACTAGTCTGTTTAATTGTTGACTAGTTTCAAAAATAGTTTTATCAACTTGTTTTAAAAGTTTAACTTTTTCATCAGGATTTTTAGATGAAAATGACTCAGCTTGCAATTTATCAATGCTTGGATCATTAGCAAATGAATCATACATTGCAACCAGTGCATTTAATGTTTCAATGTCATCTGTTTTAATGCCGAAATGAGAAGCTAATTTACTTGTAAGCTCGGTTATTTTTCCAGATTTTTTGGCTGAGTCTAATAAAGCTGATGCTTTATCCTTGTTTTTAGTTATTACTATGGTTAAAGCATTAACCAACTTTTGCTGATTGCCATTGTTATTGCCATTTGAACTGCTGCCATTAATATCCTTTAGCTCATCCAATAAACTCTTGTCATCTTCGTTTAACTGTCTAGTATTTTTTATTGTAAATTCAATTCTTTTTAGTTCTTTTTCTAAAGTATGCTTTAGTTTAATATCAGAATTTGCCTTGTTTATAGCCTCTTTGAACTGTGCAGACTGGCCTTCAAGAGTTTTAATAAAACTTTCTCTCTCTTTAGTTCTAGCTTCAAGTGTTTTTTTAAAAATTTCAATGTTGATCACAGCTTCAGCAGCTTTTTTATCTGCCATTGCTTTGGTTTTTTGAGCTTCTAAGTCTTTCTTTTTGGTTTCATCACTGTTCGCTTCTTTAATTTCCTTGTCAAGTTTTTGTATTAATCTCTCAGCTTCTTCAACAGCTTTCCTTGCACCAGCATAATTACGCAAGTCAGCTTCCATATTTTCTATGGTTTGCCTTAGTGTTAATCACTCTCTATATAGTCCATTTAATTCACTAAATTGCAATAACGATTTTTTAAGAATTTCTTCAGAAAACTTGTTTGGCTCAAATCTAGTCCTAATTTGCTCGATGAAACGAGAAGTTAAGTCTTCAATTAAGCTTTTAGCATTTTTTAATGCTTTATCAAATTGCACATATTTACCTAAAGTTTTAAATGACTTTTGACCATTTTGCTCTTGTGTTGCATTTAAAATTTCACCAAAAGCATTGTGAATGGTGTATGATGAACCATCTTCAAAATGAATAAGTAGTTGTTTATCCACTATTTCATTTGTGTTGTTGTACTCATTTACTTTAATTTCAGCATTAGCGATAACTTTTTCTTCAAAGTTAACATTTTCAGCACTAAAGCCATCTAAAAGTTTTAGGGAATCTTTATCTTTGTATTCTTTTAGCTTGCTTGCAAATTTTTCTTTTGCTTCAGACAAACTATTGGCGGCCACAACTAGTAAATAAGGTGATTTTTGAACTAATCTATTCTTTTCAACAGTAGAATAAGTAGTTTTTAAAACTTCTTTTTCCCATTCAGGGCGCCTTAGAGCATAAACTTTTTGATTTTTTAGATATCTAACATTTGTAATTCCTCTAAAGAATTGCTCATTGATAGTTTTATTTGAAATATTAGCAAGAGCATTATACTTGCCAATGTTTTCTAAAAACTTTCTTAATTCAGGTTCGCTTAGCACACTTTTGTTTAATTTGTATGTTAGTGAATCTTGAGCATTACCTCTACCACTTAGGCTTGAATAAATTGGGAGTGTGCCAAAAAATGCATCAGGGAAAAACTTGATGGTTGTGTATTCTTTGTTTTTGTTTGAGTGTGAACCTAAGGTTATGCTGTTTCCAGCCATTTCAACACCTTTGACAATTGAAAATGACTTAAGAGTGATAATTTCAGGGCCTCAAGACACGTTTTTCATAAATCATTCAGTGAACTTGTAAAACTCTAGTGGACTAACAGCCTCAATGTATTGGTTATAAAAGTTGAATGAACCATATTTTATGTTTAAATATGGCAAAGCGTGATGCTTTGCATAATATTTGTCCAAATACTCAGTTGAACTTAATTTAGTTTTGCCATCAGTCACAACTTCAGTAAGCGGATCATAATGCACTTTGTGCTTATTATTGTGCACCTCTAAAAAGAATGATTCAGGCTTAGCATTTCTGTCAATAAAAATGTTTTTTAATTCAGCTTCATCAGTAAAGTTTTTTCTTCCTAACTTTTCATTTGAAGTTTTTGAATAACCATACATTGTGCCAAGTGTTATTGCTGTTATTCCAGCTAAAACACCACCAGATATTGCATATTTGTGTCACACATGTTTTTTAAGATTAATTTTAGGCATAAAGCCTCCATATTAGGCTAATTTATAGCGTTATTAGTATCTAAATTATTTAAAAAAGTTTTAGTGTTATGAACTAAGGTTTAGAAAGTTAATAAAAAACAAAATAAAGAAGGATTTTTGCCCTACTTTATTTCGCTACTCGTAAATTAACAAAACAATAAAGATTATTTTTGAAAATACCTAATAAATTAGAGCCAAATTAAAACATCATTAAGAAAATATTCTTAATGTTCATAAATGTGCTCTTTCGATTATATAGGTTGTGAAAATTCATAACATATTTATTTTAAATAAAAAATTAAAAAATGTTAACAAAATTTTAAAATTAATTTATATTTATAGTTTTACATTTTAATATAGCCAAAATTAATATAGCTAAGTTCATAAACCGGGCTACTAAAAAGCAAATATAAAAGCTGTAAATATTTATTAATTGCTTACTATAATATAATTTTGTTATGTTAAAAATTTATGTTTGTGGGCCTACTGTCTATAACGAGCCTCATATAGGAAATCTAAGGCCAATTATTACTTTTGACTTTATGCTTAAGGCTTATAGGGAATTAAATAAAGAATTTAAATTTGTTCATAACATCACTGATGTGGATGACAAAATCATTAATAAGGCAATTCAGATGGATGTCAAAGAAAGTGAAGTGGCTTCATTTTATTTTAAAAGTTATCAAAAATTATTAAGAATGCTTAATGTCAATACAATTAGCAAAATTGAAAAAGTAACAAAAAATATGAATGTCATCAATAAATATATTGAAAAACTATATCTGTCTGAAAATGCATACAAAGATGAAAATGGCAATGTTTGGTTTGATGTTTTAAAAAATAATGAAAACTACGGACATGTTTCTAATCAAAACATTGACAATATGGTTTTTGACGAAAACAGCTTGCTCAAAAGGTTTAAAGGCGATTTTGCGCTTTGAAAATCTACAGCAGTAGGTATTAAATTTAGATCTAGTTTTGGCATGGGCAGACCAGGATGACACACTGAATGTAGTGCACTTATTGACAAACATTTTGGAAGCGATGGGGTTGATATCCACGGCGGTGGAATGGACCTAACATTCCCTCATCATGAAAATGAAAACATCCAACACTATGCTTTGTATAAAAAACAGTTAGCTAAAGAGTGAATTCGTTGTGGGCAGCTTAATCTTGATGGTGAAAAAATGTCTAAATCAGTAGGAAATGTTATTCTTGCAAATGACTTTATAAATGGATATGGAATAGCCACCTTAAAATTAATATTTTTAAATGCAAAAGTTAGTGCAAATATTAATATAACTAATGAGCTTATTGAGAATATGAAAGCTATTGAAAATAAGTATAAAAAAGTGTTATTTAAAATTTTCGTACATTATAAAAATGAAATTCTTAACATGAATGACTACAATAAGTCTGAATTTGTAACTAAAGCATTAGAAGCTGTTTCAGAGCTTGAGTTTTCTGACTTTAATTTTATGTTAAACAATGAAATTAAGCAATTTAATAAAGAGCCATCATTGGACAGGGCAAAAGATTTATTTTTCTTACTTTCACTTTTCCACAAAGAATTAACAAACAAAAGTTTTTATAGTAAGCATTTAGAGATATATGACCAATGACGCTATTTTATAGGGATAAAAGACTACAAAAAAGCTGATAAATTGAGGGAAAAATTAATCAAAAATAGTTTAATTTAGTACTTATCAACATTGAACAAACTTATTAAAAATTGAGGGTATCTTTATGAAAAAATTATATATGTGTGGCAAAAACTCAGTTATAGACGCAATTAAGGCCAAATTGCCAATTGAAGCAGTTTATGTTCTAAGTAAATCACACGCTGATAAACTTAAGGAGTTTTCAAATATAAAAATAGTAGTCAAAGATGCTTCATTTTTTAAAGAATATAACGCAGAAAATCATCAAGGATATTTGCTGTTTTTAAAAAACTTTAATTACTATGAAATAGATGTAATTAAAAAAGATGATCCTAAAAATGTATTAATTTTAGATCACATTTATGATCCTCATAATTTTGGAGCAATAATAAGAACAGCAAATGCAGCTGGAATCAAACATATTATTATTCCTAAAGACAGATCTACTGATGTTACTTCAACTGTCTTGAAAATAAGTTCAGGTGGATTTGTAGGAGTCAAAATTATTAAAGTGAGCAACATTGCATCAAGCATTGAAAAGCTTAAAAAATGAGGTTTTTGAATTTATTCTTCATTGTTAGATGAGAATGCAGTGCCTTATAATAAGGTTCAATATGCTGATCATTGTGCTTTAGTAGTGGGGAATGAAGAAAAAGGGATTTCTAAACCAGTAATTAATGCAACAGATGTTAAAGTTTATATTCCGCAATTTGGAACTGTTCAGTCAATGAATGTATCTGTGGCTACGGGAATTTTATTATTTGAATTAGCAAATAGAAGTGAATAAAAGCATATTTACATTTAAAAAGCATTTAATTAATGATAATAGGCAACTGGAGCAAAGTTTGACCAATATGTCTAATTTAGAGATAATTATGGCAATCAACCATTGTCTTAAACAAGAAATTTTTAACGCAATTAACAAAGCAATTTTTTCATATAAAAAAGTACCAATCACTGCCGATGATATTTACAATGAATTTTTATATGAATGCCCTAACATTTTGCACAAGTATAAATATAAAAGTGATTCTAATTTTTATGCCTATGTTAACCAGGTTGTCAAAAATTTTTGCTTAAACAAGTTAAATTTTTGACAGCGTAAAAAGCGTTCTATCGATTTAAATATGTCATCTATTGATGAAATGATTTATATCACTGATGACACAGCTGAGAATGAAATATATGAAAAAGCTTATGAAGAAGACTTTAACAGACTGTTTTATAGGTATTTTAGTCAAAATGATGTTTTTAATATTAAGCTACTTTTATCTAGAAAATGATCACCGCATTCAACATATAAATTAAATCTTTTTAGAAATGCTATTGTTGAAAAAATAATAACTTTTTATTCAGCCTAAGTCTTATAGAATTTAAAAACTTATAATTTTAAGCATTTTATATATAATTAAAATTATGCTTAGAAAAAAAGTAACACTAAGTTGTGAAGAATGCCACAGCATGAATTATTCCACCAATAAAAGCCTGATGTCTGTTGATAGAATTACAGTTAAAAAGTTTTGTAGAAAATGTAATAAGCACACAATGCACAAGGAAGAAAAATAATGGTTAAGAAAAATAAAATTGAAGCAGAAACAAAAGAAGCAAAAAAGAAAAAGTTTTTGGTGCGTAAATTTGTTAAAGAATTGAAAAGAGTTAGGTGACCAGCATCTAAAAAAAGTTGGGCAGCTTTTGTGCAAGTTATTGTTTTTTCAATGATATTTACTTTAATTGTTGTTGGATTTGTTACTTTAGTTACTTTTATTTTTACAAAATCAGGCATTAAAACAGGAGGCGCTTAGTATTTATGCAACGTTTTATGTGATACATGATTAGTACGGTTTCGGGGAAAGAAGACAAAGTTGTTGAGTCTTTAAAAAACCGTATTGTTAGTGAGCAAGTTGAAGAATGTTTCAATCAAAATGCCACTGAAGAAGGCGCATTTAAAATTTTCAGAAAGCCTGTTTTAACAGCAAAAGAAGCTGAGAAAAAAGCGCTTGGTGAGCCTTATAAAGTTAAGATGAGCAATATGTATGGTGGCTACATTTTCATTAATATGGATATGACTGATAAAGCCTGATTTGTTGTGCGTAACACACAATATGTCACAGGTCTTATTGGTTCAGCTGGCAAGGGAACTAAGCCAACTCCAGTTACGAAAAAAGAAATTGATTTAGCTTTTGAAAAAGAAAAGCAATTAATTGAAGACTTTAACTCAGGAAAAATCATTGACAAATTTACCATTGGCGAAATAGTAGAAATTATTGATGGGCCATTCAAAGGGACAATTGGTAAAGTTTTAGAAGCTAATGAATCTATTCATAAAGTTACTGTTGAAGTTGAACACTTTGGCAAAAAAGTTCCAACTGATTTTGACTATTCTGTAGTAGAAAGCAAAGAAAGATAATTATGGCTAAATAGAAGGGTTCTTCTATTTTTTTGTCTTTTACTAATTTTGAATCAATGCAAAACATTAACAAATGCATTCATAGCAGAAATACTACTAAAGCAAGTATAATTTTGAATAAGGTAGCATAATGAATCTATACACTAATAAAAATGTTAAGAAAATGAACAGAGCATATAACAGAATGCTAAAAAAGTCGTTATTTAGCAAAAACATTTTGTCTGTTCAAAAATCTAAAACATCACTTTTAGAAATTGTGATCAAGTTTTTTATCAAGATAATTATGCTAATTGCTGTGCCTATAAGGCTAAAAAAGAACAAAAACAAATTAAGCGAACTTGTGGGCAGAGTTTACAAAAGGTTTACTAGCAGGGAATTTGTTTTTATTCCTGTTTCCTTTGCATTTTATTCTTTAGTTTCGTTTATACCAATAATAATGAGTGTTAGTGTTGCCATCTCATTAATTCCTGGCAATTTTAGCAACTTGTTTAATGATGAAATTCTTAGAAGAATAATCCCTGGACTAGAATCATTTATTAATTCAATACCACAGACTTGAAATGCGAAAACATACATTTTGATAATTACTTTATTTTTAGCTTCTTTAATTATCTCATCTAGTGGTTTTGGCAAGTTCACTTATAGCATAAATTACATTTATAAGCATGAAACAACAGGAAACTATTTTTTCAATAGACTCAAAGGATTTTTAATTGTTGTTTGCATTGCGCTTTATATTTTTATATCTTCATTGCTATACTTATCAGTATACAAATTATTTGGAGTGCATAAAGCCAGTAATTTAAGCAGAAGCATTTATTTTTACATTGTTTTTTCACTCTATTTAATGCTCAATTTATATGTAGGATTGTCATTGTTGTTTAAAGTTAGCCCTGCATTTAAAGTGCCATGATCATCGCTACTTCCTGGAGTGCTTATCGCTTCGTTACCAACAATGGTTTTTATAACAATATTTGGGTATCTTACATCGTTAATTGACTACTATAAATTTGGGATATTCGGAATTTTTATGTATATTGCCTTGCTTGTTTCAACAATGTCATACTTTATGTATTTAGGCATAATAACAAATGCTGCTTTTTATAAGACTTTTTATTCAAGATATACAGTTGCAAAAAAAATATGATTTAGAAAATTCTATTAGAGTCTATCTTATTTACCTATAAAACAGCCTTTTTAGTTAAGTTTTTCATTTAAAAACATCATCACTTTGCTTATTTTTAAAGTGCTTAAGTTTCTGGTTTGCCTTACTTTTTGACAAATTCGCATTTTTAATTTATAATTTAATAAATTTTTATTTAGACATTAAATAATAAATGTATTGGGCGGATAGATGGATAATAAGTACAAAAGAATATTAATTAAACTTTCAGGAGAAGGGTTAGTTAATAAGGAAAAAAGCTTAGCAATCGACTATGATTTGGTTGGCGATATTGCACGTCAATTAAAACAAATTTCAGATAGAGGAATACAGATAAGTATTGTTATCGGTGGGGGCAATTTCTTCAGAGGCGCAAGCGCTGAAAAAAATGGCATTCCTAGAAACAGAGCAGATTATATTGGAATGCTAGCTACAATAATGAATGGCTTAGCATTAAAAAGTGGATTTGAGAGAATTGGTTTAAAAACTCGTATTCAGTCATCTTTAGTTGTTGACCAAAAAGTTGCTGAAAACTATGTTAATGAAAAAACAATTAAATATTTAGAAGAAGGTGAAGTTGTTATCTTTGTTGGTGGAACAGGAAGACCATATTTCACAACTGACACAGCAGCGACTTTATTTGCGTCTGAAATAGGTGCAGAAGTCATTTTAATGGGTAAAAATGGTGTTTCTGGCATTTACGATTCAGATCCAAAAGCCAATAAAGATGCCAAGAAATTTGGAAAAATTTCTTATGATGAAATTTTGGACAAAAAGCTACAAGTTATGGACTTAACAGCCACAAGTATGGCTAGAGATAATAAAATTAACTTAATTATTTTTAACATCAATGAGCCAAATGCTATTTTAAGAGCTATTGATGGAGAGATTGATCACACTGAGGTAGTAAGCTAATGGATGAATTATTTATTTTACAATTAGAAGAAGAAATTGATAAGGCTATAAATCACTTAGTTTTTGAACTTTCAAAAACTTCAACAGGAAGAGCCAATCCGCAATTAATTAGAGGAATCAAAATTAATTATTATGACACCCTTACACCAATCGAAGAGTTATCAAACATTAGTGTTCCTGAAGCTCAACAACTACTAATTAAGCCTTTTGATGCTACAACTGTTAGAGACATAATAAAAGCTATTACTAGTGCTCAGTTAGGTATTAATCCAGTTGATGAAGGAAGCCAAATACGTATTAAATTTCCACCTTTAACAACTGAAAGAAAAAGAGAATTAGTTAAATCATTATCAAAGCATTCTGAAACTGCTAAGGTTGCTATTAGAAACGCCCGTCAAAATGCTAATAAAGCAATAAAGGCCAATGAAGAAATTTCTGAGGATCTGCAAAAAAGATACTTAACAGATGTGCAAAAAATAGTTGACAAAAATATTGAACACGTTGATGAATTAGTATCTAAAAAAGAAAAAGAAATCATGACAGTTTAATTTAATCGATCTCTATTTTATAAATATGCTTTTTATATAGAGCTATTAATATATAATACATTACACGGCAATTAGAGATCGGTCATTGTGGCACCATAGCCAAAAGGCCAAGGCACGAGTCTGCAAAACTCCGATTTACCGGTTCGAGTCCGGTTGGTGCCTCCATATTATGCGCCCATAGCTCAACTGGACAGAGTGTTTGGCTACGGACCAAAAGGTTAGGGGTTCGACTCCTCTTGGGCGCGCCATATAACAATGTTACTGAATTAGGCAAGTTGCCTAATTTTTTTATTATTTTTTACCACACTCATGACTGATAGCACTATAAATCAGGCAAATATGTTTATTGATACTAACAGTCAGGAAGAATATACTTTAACCGTCAGTAGGGCTGAAAAATCTATCAAGATATTCAATAATTCATCTAAAAGATAGTATGCAAAGTTCATAAAGTCAGTGCTTCAGAAAAAAATTATTGACATTAAATAATATATTTCAAATATCGGGATTAAAACAATACTAAAGATAAAAGACAAGAGATTTAGAGATGAATTTATCTTAGCTATTATTGGTAAATTAAACAAATATATTAGTGTGAATATAATGAGTGTCTTTAGAATATTTCATTTTATATTTATTAAATTGCTTAGTGTAAGCAGAACGAATGAACAAGTGAAGGAAAGAATAAAAGATAGTGAAAATACAAGATCAAAATTTAAGCTAAAAACGACAATTAAGGCTATGAATCAGCCATCATAATACTTAAATTCATAATTTCCAAGTCTCTTTTGGTGTTTAATAAACAACATTATTAAACTTCTTATTGCTGAAACAAATGAATTAAGCAAAATGACATAACAGAATAATATTGCAATTACAAAGTATAGTGAAGATTTATGTTTTTTGAATATCTTGTTAGCCAAAAGCGCTATAAAATAGAATAATAAGTCAAAATGTAGTCCTGATATGACTAGTAAATGTGAAACATTTATAAGTCTAGCCTTTGTATTGGCAATTTGAGAATCATTAATTCCAAAGACCATTGTGCTTCAGTATCTAGCAAAGTAGATCTTGTTTGCACCATAGGCGCTTAGTAATTGATTAAGACTTTCGGTTTGATATGACACTTGTTTAATTGTTGAATTGTTTACAACATATTTTATAGAATTAGATAATATAAATGTTTTATCAAACTTAATATTCGACAAATTTTTACTTAAATTGCCTTTCACTTCAACTAGCGAACCATGAATAATTTTTGACACTGATGTTAAGTTGATACCCAAGACTAGAACATTATGTTTTGAGTTACTAATTATTAAATAATTATCACTTGATTTAATTACTGTTCCTTGAACAATATATAAACCATCATCTAGTAAATGTTTAAACATTGTCGGCATTAAAATGCACAGATAAAAAACAATAGCTACCAGAGCAGTTCCTAAATATTTTCAATTTCTAAAATTAATGTACACTGCTAAGATAACATATGCTACAACCCACACATACCTAGTTTCAGTACTAAAAATAGATAAGTGAATAAATACAGGCAAAATAAATGCCAGTAAATTTAGGCTTACAAGATTAAAACTTTCTTTAGTTTTAAAAAAGTTTTGTCTCCAATGCCCTTTAAAGAGCGAATATCGTCTCATCTAACTTTGGATTTGTTTCTCCTTAACTGAACTAGTTGTCTTGAAACATTTGCGGAAACTCCCAATTTTCTTAGTTGTTGCTCATCGTTTAATTCTAGTCAATGTATTTGTTTGTTAACATCATTATCAAAATTGTTTTTCAGAAATGGAATAAATATTTTTACATTATTTGTGTACTCCTTGTTCATGTCAACATTCGAAAGATCTGCATTATTTTCTTTTACAACATTTAGAATTTCTTTTAACTTGACTCCCTTCTTAAAATAGTGTTTTCCTTTAAATAAAACTGCGCCCGATACATCTATTGCCACGACATCGCTATCGCTTGGCGAAATTTTATAAAATGAGGTACGATTTGAATCAAAAGTAATTGCTATTGTAGAGGCAGCAACAGCAACTAGAACTAAAGAGCCAATAACAAATCTTTTAATTCTCATTTCATCTTATTAGTTTTAAAATAGGTTGCCAAAATAAAAAAAGAAAAAAATAGGGAAAAACTCCCCGTTTTTCCCTAAAAAGTTTGTGCTTAGTTATACTCTTCAATAAAGTCAGTTAACTTTTTAACATCCTTATTGTGATATAAAACATCGATAATAGACCTTAAAAATGGTGCGTTAATTGACTTATTATCATTTAATATATCTTCTAATGTTTTGGCATTATGGTAGCCTTCAACTGTTTTAGTATTTTCTTCCAGCACTGTTTTAAGGCCTTTCTGGGCAATTTGTGTTCCAAAAAGAAAGTTTCTACTTTTCACGCTAGAGCATGTTAAGAATATGTCACCAATTGCTGAAAGTTCTAAAGGCAAATTATTATCAGCAGAGTTAAACAAAGCTTTATAAATTTGGTAAATTTCTTTTGCTCCTGCAGCCAATAAAGCAGATTCGGTATTTTTGTAAGGAAACATATGTGTTATTGCACCTATGCCTATTGCAAGAACATTTTTAAGTGCAGCAAATAACTCACTTCCTTTTTCATTAGGATTAATTATCAACCTAAAATATTTATTATTGAATATTTTTGACACTTCTAGCAAGAAGTCATGATCAGGCCCAACAATGTTAATCATTGTTAGTGCATTTTCAAATACTTCAGCTGCAAAAGAAGGGCCAAGTATTGAGCAGTAGTGTTCAATATTGTCTGAAAATTTCTCAACTAAGACATCTGAAAAGAATTTTTTAGTCTTTGAATCTATACCTTTAGCAACATTAACTATTTTAATTTTGCGTGTTCCTAATATGTTTCTGATTTGACTAAGAACACTGTCAATAGCTCCTGATGGCACAGCAAGTATCATTAAATCAAGCTCATTCAATGCCTGTTCTAAGTTGGCAGTTGCACAAACATTATTAGGATTATTGAACTTTTTATCGCCAAAATACTTAGAATTAATGCCATTATTAATGTCACTAATTTCTTTTGCATCAATTCCTCACATGGTGACTTTATGGTTATTATAAGACAACACATTTGCTAATCCGCTAGCTCATGCACCTGTGCCTATTATAGTTACTTTCTTAGACATAATTTTCTCCTCGATCTATTTTGCTTCTAACTCAGAATATAATTTCTTTATAGTTTCTAAGTCTAGCTGCTGAATTCTAATGTTTTCATTTATATTTAACAAGTTGTAAGCATATAGAATTTTTTCTTGTGAATAAACCTGTTTTAAAGATCAAATTAGTTTTTTTCTTCTTGCACTAAAACAAAGTTTAAAAAAGTCTTTTAGTTGGTCATAATTATCATTCTTATCTTGATAAAAATCAAATGTAACAATTGCTGAATCCACCTTTGGAACAGGGCTAAAGTTGTTTTTGCTTACAAATAATTCTTTTTTAACTTTAGCAACATATTGGCAAGTTATGCTTAATTTAGAATATTCATAGCTATTAGGCGCTGCAACTATTCTGTCAGCCACTTCCTTCTGAACTAATAATGCTGCTCGCTTAAACAAAAATCTATTCTCAATTATTTTAAATATTATTTCACTAGTAATATAGTAAGGAATGTTGCCTACTACTTCAAAACAGGCATATTGGTCCAAATTAGCATTTAAAAAGTCGTCATGAACAAGCTTTTTATTTTCAGCATCAAAATAATTTTGCTTGTTTAAAAACTGGATCATATCTGGGTCAATTTCAAAAGCAACTAACTTTGAGCATTTATTTACAAGGTATTTTGTCAAAGCTCCAGTTCCTGGTCCAATTTCAATAATTTGTTTACCTTCAGGGTTAATAATATCAACTATTCTTTGAATAACAGATTCACTATGCAAAAAATTCTGTCCAAATTTTTTCTTAGCTTTTGGTTGAATATGCCCACTAAACATTTATTTTAAATAACCTCTTTGCATTTTTTAACACTTTATCAGTAAACTTCTCAATTGATAAACCTTTAACTCCCGCGATATAGTTTGCTGTGTGCTTAACATAATTTGGATAATTTATCATCCCACGCTTACTTGCTGGTGGTAAGTATGGAGCATCAGTTTCAGTTAGTATTTTGTCAACAGGAAGGAATTGTAAAACTTCTAGTAATGACGAATTATTTTTGTAAGTTGCTATTGCACTAAAGCTAAAGTAGCATCCTAATTCACTAAATTTTTTTGCTCAATATAAGTTACCACTAAATGTGTGAATCATGAACTTAACATCATTAAACTGACTAAGTATTTCATATAAGTCTTCATAAGAATCTCTCATGTGCACAACAACAGGCAAGTTATGCTTTTGGGCAACCTTAATTTGGGCAATGAACGATTCTTTTTGAACATCCTTTTTGGTATCAGGATAGTGATAATCAAGTCCAATTTCGCCAATAGCAACAACATTTTTGGTAAGCTGACTTTCAACAATAATACCGTCTTCTGCTCCGGTTGAATTATTAGGATGAACACCAATAACCGGAAATGTGTAGTCAAAATGCGAGCAAATATTTAATACTTCAAGATTTTCCTTAGGATCACATCCGGTTATAAGCATTGCCGCAACCCCTTTAAAATAGGCTTTTTCGATTACCTGAAAGTTATCCTTGTAATACTCTTTAATTGGATGGGTATGGCAATCAATATATTTTATGCTCATATTTTTTTCCTACTTTCCAAGGCAGAAGTTTTTGAACATCTCATCAAGCAGCAATTCGTTATCTGCACGACCAGTTATATCAGTCAAATGACTTCAAGCTTGTCTAAGATCAATAATTACAACATCAGGATCATAGCCTTGTTTGATTGATTGAATAGCATCATCAAGCGACTTGTGGGCCTGTTTTATAAGTGCTAACTGTCTAGAATTATTAACATATTGATCATTGTTTAAGTCAACATTTTTAAAAACAGTGACCAATTTTTCTTTTAGTGGATCTAAGTCATTTAGTTTTGCACTCACATAAAGAAAATCATCGCTTGTTGTCTTGAGCAAATCTTTTTTGTTTATAACTGGAACATAAATTTTATTTAATGAAAGCGCCTTATCTTTAATTTGCAAATCAAACTCATTATCATTTTGGCTTGGATCATATATGTGTAAAACAACATCGGCCTTGTCAATTTGCTCAAATGATTTATCAATACCAATTTTTTCAATTTTTTCTTTAGTATCTCTAATACCTGCTGTATCAATGAATTTAAATAAAAGTCCCTTGTATTGTCACATAGCTTCAACTATATCTCTAGTTGTGCCAGCGATGTCTGTTACTATGGCTTTATCCTCTTCCAGTATTGCATTTAAAATAGAACTTTTTCCAACATTAGGTTTTCCCAAAATGGCTATTTTAATGCCCTCGAAGATCATTCTTGATGTTTGGCTTAACTCAATAGTTTTATTAATTTTACTTCTAATAGATTCTAATCTTGATATTAATTTATCTGTAAAAGGGTTGTCAAAATCATATTCAGGATAATCGATTGAAACTTCCATTTCGCCTATCAAATAGGCTAATTCATTCTTTAATTCCTGAATATACATGGATGTTTTACCATCAAATTTTTTAATAGCTAATTTAGTTTGACTAACTGTGCTAGCATGGATTAAGTCATTAATTGCTTCAGCTTTAATAAGATCCATTTTCCCATTTAAAAAGCTTCTTCTACTAAATTCACCAGGCTCAGCCAACCTTGCACCATTAGCAAGTAACAATTCTAAAATTCGATTAGTAATTACTACGCCGCCATGACAGTTTATTTCAACTGTATCTTCGCCAACAAAGTTATTTGTGCCTAAAAATCACATACACAAAACTTCATCAATCACTTCATTATCATTTAAATTATCAACAATATTACCAAAAGTAATTGTATGACTAGTGCCTACCTTACCGGTGAAAACCTTTTTAACAACGTTAACACTATCTGGTCCACTTACTCTAATGATTGAAATAGCTTGATTGATTTTTCCACCGGATGAAATTGCTGTAATCGTGTCATTTATCATATTTCTAATTTTACAATAATATAAAACTAGTGAATTGTATTAAAGTGAACAAAAAAAGGAAAAACAGGCCGTTTTTCCCGAATTTTTACTTCTTTTGATAATCTGCATAAAACACTACTTAATAAGTTATGGAAAATGAAAATAAGTTTTGTAACACCTTTGTCAGCTATGCAATGTTTTTAAATAATGTTAAGTCTATATCTTTATTAAAGAAAAATAGTATAAGCGATCTAAAACTAAGAATAAGAATAATTATTAATAATAAATTTTTAATTCATTCATTAGGCCTTAACTATTGCAAGACATTTTTTGGAAGGTACAGAAAGGATACTGGAAGCCTCATTAAGGATATTTTAACTAAAAGATTAACTGAGGAGCAAATTCTGCTTGATATTCCCAAAAGCAAGCAGAAATATTTTGAGAAAAAATTAGAGTCAATCAAAATACTGACTAATAATTTTGCATATCCCTTGCTTAAAGATAACTATACAAATATTTTTGAATATTTTAAGATCAAGCCAGAAACTAATAATGACACAACATATAACCATTGTCAGTTAGTTGTAGTAAGTAAGCCTGATAATAAAAACAAAAGGCTAATTTTATATGGCATATCAAGTTCACTGTATGAGTTTAAGCATATTCAAAGTAGTAAGTATTTTTATAATGAAAACAGATCATATATAAATTGTGTATTTTTGCCAATAAGCCTAAAATATAGGAGTATAAGTACAAGCGAATTAAATCAGAAATATACCAAAATTGATCAATCGTTTTTAAACAAACGCAACTTAAAATATTAAAAGCTCCAATGAAGGAGCTTTGTAATAATTATTACTTAGTTAATTTTGCAAAATAAGTTAATGTTCTTATTAATTGAGCCGTGTAAGACATTTCGTTGTCATATCATGCAAAAATTTTATAAATTATATGACCGTTTGATTCTTTAATTTTAGTTAATGTTGAATCAAATATTGAACCGTAGTATGAACCTATAACATCTGATGAAACAATTGGATCTGTTTCGTATTTTAGTGATAAGCTTGCTGCTTTTTCAAACGCTGCATTTATCTCTTCAACTGAAGGTTGCTTAGTTAATTGAACTGATAAGTCAACAAATGAACCAGTGATTGTTGGCACACGAAGTGCGAAACCATCAAGTTTACCATCAGCTTCAGGAACAACAAGTCCAATTGCTTTAGCTGCGCCAGTTGATGAGGGGACAATGTTATGTCCTGCAGCACGAGCACGCCGTAAGTCCCCCTTACGGTGCGGGCCGTCTTGAAGCATTTGATCACCTGTGAATGAGTGTACTGTAGTCATGAATCCATTTTCAATGCCAAAGTTGTCAACTAAAACCTTAACTACAGGAGCTAAACAGTTGGTTGTACATGAAGCACCTGAGATAATTTCATCATCAGCATTTAAAATTTCATGGTTTACACCATAAACAACAGTTTTTACATCTTTGCCAGCAGGAGCCGAAATAATAACTTTTTTAGCACCAGCATCTATGTGTTTGTGAGCAAGATCTTTTTTAACAAAAAAACCTGTGCATTCCAAAACTATGTCAATATTAAGTTCTTTTCAAGGCAATAAAGCAGGATCTTTTTCAGAAAATACCTTGATTTCTTTGCCATTTACAACAAAAGCATCATCCTTAACAACTACATCAGCCTTTAGTGGACCAAAAGCAGTGTCATATTTTAATAAGTGAGCAAGCATTTTTGGTTCAGTTAAGTCATTAACTGCAACAATTTCTACTTCTTTATTATTTGTATCTAAAAGGTAACGAAGGGCGAGACGACCTATACGTCCAAAACCATTGATAGCGACTCTTTTCATATTTTCCCCCAAATTTTATTTTCTATTAAAATTATAGTTTAAACATTTTGCTTTATGCATAGTGATATAAGGCGGGAGATTAAATATATGGCAATCTTTCCACTATTTTTATGAAAAAAATAAAACAGTACATATGCTTTTAACACTGTTTTATAAGTTAATAAGTAATTTTGTCACTGCCAAAGTATGGAATTAATTTTTTAGGAATTGATACTGTTCCATCAGCATTTTGGTAATTTTCTAAGATAGCAGCAATTAAACGATCTATTGCAAGGCCAGAACCATTCATTGTATGAGCAAATTTAACCTCATTGTTATCATCTCTGTATCTGATCATTGCTCTTCGTGCTTGAAAATCGCCCATATAAGAAACCGAACTAATTTCTCTATATTTTAATTCCGAAGGAAGTCACACTTCTAAATCAATTGTTGTTCTAGATGAAAAACCAAGATCGCCTGTACAAAGTTGAAGCTCTCTATATGGAAGTTCTAGTTCTTCTAAAACCAGTTTAGCTTGTTCCAGCATTTGCTTAAATTCAGATTCTCAATCTTTTTCAGAAGTAATTTTTACTAATTCAACTTTTTTAAATTGATGACTTCTTATAATGCCCTTCATGTCTTTTCCGCCTGAACCTGCCTCAGATCTAAAGCATTCAGTAAATCCGGTGAGTCTAATAGGCTGATTAACATCAATAATTTCATTATTATATAAATTAGTTAAAGGAACTTCAGCAGTGGGAATAAGGTACATATTTGTTTGTTCCATAAAGAATAAGTCATCTTTAAATTTTGGTAACTGTCCTGTTCCAAAAAGTATTTCAGGTTTTACTAAAACTGGAACTGAATATTCTTTATAGCCATTTGCAGTGTGCAAATCAATCATAAAATTTTGCAACGCACGAGCTAACTTAGCACCAGCACCTTTAAAAATTACAAACCTTGACCCTGATAATTTCACCGCTCTTTCAAAATCAAAAATATCTAATTTATTGCCTATTTCATAATGCGGTAAAACGTTTGAAACTAATTTTCTACCCAAATTATCATGTGTATTAATTACTTGATTATCATTTTCATCTTTGCCAACAGGAACTGAATCTAAAGATATATTTGGTATGGATATTATTATTTCATAGGCTTTTTGGTCAAATTCATCAGCATTTTTTTCTAGTTCAACAACATCTTTTTTTAAATGTGCTGCCTGCAACTTTAATTCATTCATTTTGGCTTTGTCATCTTTAAAAGAACCAATTTGCTTGCTTAATTTTGACAATTCAGATCTCTTAATTTGAGCTTTATGCATAGCAGCTCCTCTTTTGTCAAGATAAGACAAAAGAGTGTCAAAAACAGAAACATCAAAGTTTCTATTTTCTAGTGCCTTTCTCACATAACCACGATTATCATTTATAAACTTAATACTTAACATAAGACCTCTAATTTTGTTTATATTATTTTACAACTTAAAACGTTTTATTGACAACTTATAAATCATTAGTGATCATAATGATAGATTTGAAGGAACAGAAGTATCAATGTCATTATTTTTTATAAACTCTTTAAGCATTAAAGAACAAATTTGCTGCATTTTTGTCCTGCATTCTGGTTTCTGAATCATGCAAAGCAAATAACAAAGCGATAAAAGCTGGACAAACAAACCTTTTTTTAGTGATTTTAATATTTTGTTATCATCAACTAACTTTAGCTCAGAAAAATCATTAAAAACACTTTGGTATGATGCAAAAAGTAATTTAAGTTTGTCAGATCAAGCACTCAGATTAGTTGCAGACGAATTTTTACGAATTTGGTATGTATAAACTTTACTTTTTATTCTTTTGAACTTAACGTTTGTAAAGTAAAGCAAATGCATAAAACGAATATCTTCATATATTCCATCAGAAAAATTTTTATTATATTTTTTAACAACTTGAAGGTAAAAATCTCTTTTGATTAGCTTACCTCAACAAACTGAAGTGTTGTTATAGTAGTGTTCAATTGGAGAGTTAATATCATAATTAAGAAAACGAGGCACTTCAGGCACAGAAATTCTTAAGTTTTTAGCATATTCATAACTATATAAAGCTTCAGCAACTAAAACATCATAGTCATCATCTAAATTGTTTACAAAAGTTTGAATAGCATTCTTGTGTAATTTATCATCATCATCAACAAAAATAAAATATTTGCCAGTTGCCTTTTCAATTAAAAAGTGTCTGTTAAAACCTATGCCTACATGTTCATGATAATCTTTTAAATCATAGACTTTGATTCTTGAATCTTTAGTAGCATATTCGTTAATTATTTGCAGTGTATTATCAGTTGAGTAATCATTTAATAATATAATTTCTAAATTTTTATATGAGCTTTTTAAAACACTATCCAAAGAAAAATAAGAGTTGTTTTCTATATTGTGACAAGGAATTAATATACTAATTTTAGGATTGGCATTATTGATGTCGCCTGACTTAACATTATTACTCTTATTCATAGCTTAATTATACCAATATAGTCAGTTATAAATTGTTGTTTAGTTCTATTGTGTAGTGTTGTTTCCATAATTAGCATACATTTTAGTATGCATAAAGCAACTTTTGTGATTTATGTAACTTTTATTGGAGCTTCAAAATTAAAAAACATCAATTAAAAAAATAATTATCTATAAATTATTTATTAAACTAAAAAGTCCTTAATGCCTGTTTTATAGTATTCTAGGCCTAAAAGAAATGCAGTTTTTTGTTGTTGCAAAATTGTTAATTTATGATTTAAAATTTCAAAGTTTTATATATAATATTAACCATTACTAATTCCACATATATTTTTAACAGGAGGCAATATGAGTTTAAGAACATATCAACCTAAAAAAAGACAAAGAGCTAAAGTTCATGGCTTTCGTGCTAGAATGGCTACTGAAAACGGCAGAAAAGTTTTAGCAGCTAGAAGAGCTAAAGGAAGAAAAAGACTAACTGTTTCAGACGACAAATAATTTTTAACACCTTATGAAAAAAGAATTTAGACTTCAAAAAAGTTGAGAATTTGATGAAATAATAAAGTCTAAAAAACAGTTTGCAAATAATTTTTTGGTTTTATACTACAAGGAAGCTAATAGTTTTAAGTTGGGTATTACCGTTCCTAAAAAGTTCTGCAATGCAGTTCTAAGAAATTATTATAAAAGGCAAGTAAAGGCAATTATTCATAAATTAAATGTCTATGATTTTAAATTTCACTGTGTTTTAATTTTACGAAAAGAGTTTTTGAACGAGAAGTTTGAGGCTAAATTTAGTGCCACGCAAAAACTTTTTAACAAATTAAGAATAAATTAAGAGAAGCTTACAAATGAAAGAATATAGATCAAGCAACTTCAATTATTTCTCTAATGAGGACAGACAAAAAGAAAAGAAAAAAAGCGCTTGAAAGAAAGTGTGATTTTGAATAAAAATTGTCTTTTATGTCCTTCTTTTTGGTATTGCAATGACTGGTTGCGTTCAGAGCTGTGTTGTCAAATCGTCTAACTATACAGGAAATGGCATTGAATTCTATACCAGCAAAGAGAATGTCAGCCCACATGTCACAACTTTTGATGCTACGCATAAGTTAACAAAAGAAGAAAGTGAGCATATACACAAAAATAAAGTTGATATAGGACTTGGCGAAAAAGATCAATTATATTTTGATAAAAATGATGGAGCCAACTTCCATTTATCGCACAAAAATTACAAAGAAATTATTGATAATCTTAGAAGTGCACATCCAGGTAGTTATGGCGCTTATAAAAATTGAAACACAGCTATTCAATTAAGAGATTACGATAAAAAATTATGAAATAACAGACCTATTATTACTGGTACTGGGGAAAATTCAAATAATTATCTTTTTGCAGTTCAACCTGTAGAAGATGATAATGCTAAAGGTAGTTATAAAACCGTTTACAAACCAAATGAATATAAGGAATGATTAGTAATAGACCCTACATTTAATTTTGATAGCAATTTTGTTTATGACAAGGATAAAAATGTATTCAAAATAAACCCTGAAAATTCTAAATTAATTAATGAAGGTAAGTTTACAAGTAAATTAGAAGTCAATAACAATAGAAATAGCACTCCATTTCTTTTTGACAAAGAACTTTCATACCTAACATTTTCAAACAGAAATGACTTTACTGGATTTGCAAAATTCAGAAGAGACATTTTAGAAACCTTAGCAACAAATACTTTCTATTCTGATAAATCATCTTATTATAAGAGAGCTTTATCACAAGTTGAAAGCAAGCTAAAAGAAGCTAACTATTCAGTTGACTATAATGGCTTTAATAGATATTTAGTAGATAAAATCAAGAATAAAAAAGCAAATGAATTAGAGTTTGCGCCAAATGTATTTTATGCCCTTAAATACTATAATAAGGTCCTAAACAAATATGCTACTGAGTTGAATTTTAGTGCTTTAAATCAGATTTCACCTGTTAAAAATTCAGTTATTGAAGAAATTAATAACTTAAGCAATGACTATAATAAAATAAATGATAAAAATAGCAAAGAGGCTGTTGAATTAAAGAAAAAAATTACATCTTTAAATGAACAGTTAAGAAACACAAGTAGATTGCTTTCTCCAGCGCCATATTCAACAATGACAGTTAAATTAACTGATGCGGTGAATATCCCATATTCTGGAGATGAACCGCAAAGAGTTATACATAATTGATCTGATGCATGAAAATTAGGCCCATTCTATGGATTACTAGTTTTCCCAACAGCTTGATTATCTGCTCATTTATCAACTAGCTTATCTCATTTAGGCGGATGAGGCACAATTATAGTAATATTAGTGCTAACAATTATTTTACGTAGTGCTATGTTAGCCGTAACATTTAAACAAACTGTTAACCAATCTAAGCAAGAAGAACTAAAATCTAAAAAAGCTAAAATTGATGCTAAATATGCAGATTTTAAAAACAACAAACAAATGAAGGCTAGACAACAACAAGAAGTTGCTGAACTATACAAAAAACATGGAATTAATCCATTAGATGCCTTTGTGACAATGATAATCTCCTTGCCTGTGTTCATTATGATGTGAAGGGTTATTCAATCCTTACCTGAATTTAAATCAACGGTATGATTAGGACTTTCATTTGCTGAAACGTCCTGAAGAAGATTATTCTTCTCAGCTGAATGGCAATATTTAGGACTTTTAGTTGTGGTCGCTGCTGTACAAGGTGTTGCACAGTTCTTACCACAGATACTGAATAGAAAGAAATTCAAAGAGCGGACTAGCTTAGAGGAAGAAAAAGCACTCAAGAAAGCTAATAGAACTCAGAGAATTATGACCATTGTTTTCTTCTTTATAACATTAATATTCTCTGCTGGTCTTCAAGTTTATTGAATAATTTCTGGTATATGGACCATAATTCAAACCTTAAGTATTCACCAATTTAAGAAGTCAGCTTACTATAGAAGAAAATATTTAGATAAGCACAAAGCTTAAAGTAAAAATTCCTTGCATGAGCTTGGAATTTTTGTTTATACCTATAAAAAAGCCACAAAGGAACGCTAAAGTTTCATGGCTTTAATACTTTCTTATTATTAAAATAACATAAAGTATTAAAATTAATATATAACTTAAAACAAAAAGGAGTTTTATGAAAATTTATATTGTTAAAAGCACTTCACCATATGAAACATTAGCATATGAAAACATAATAATGGAAGATCCAACTATTACAGGTGATGTTTTAGTGCTTTATCAACATGCAAATGCAATAATTATTGGTAACAACCAAAATGCCTATGAAGAAATTAATCGTGAATATGTTAGAGACCACAACATTGTGCTAGCAAGAAGAAAATCAGGTGGCGGCGCTGTTTACCATGATTTAGGCAACTTAAACTTTAGCTTTATTTCTGATAAGTCAGACAACAACAGTTATCAAAAGTTTCTTAGACCAATTCTTAATTTCTTAAATTCAATTGGTTTACAATCAGAATTCCATGGCAGAAACGACATTCATGCAAACGGATGCAAAATCAGCGGTAATGCACAATACATAAGTGGCCACAGAATTGTTTCACATGGAACATTACTTTTTGATGTTGACATGACAATATTATCTAAGGCACTAAATCCAAATAAAATAAAATTTGAATCAAAAGGTATTAAATCAATTCGCTCTAGAGTGGCAAATATTAATGACTTATTACCTAAGAAAATGACAGTTGATGAATTTAGAGATGCTTTAGTTAAATATTTTGTTGAAAACGAAGATAGCACACTTGAAGAAATTCCATATGAAAAGTATGCACCAAAATTTGAAGAGTTAAGAAAACTATTTAGCTCTGAAAAATGAATATATGACCGTTCTGCAAACTTTACTTATACAAAAACTGAAAAATTTCCTGGTGGACTTGTGACAGTTTATGGAACAATTGAAAACTCAATTATTAAAGACATTATTTTTGCAGGGGATTTCCTAAGTAAAAAAGATATTCGTGAAGTTGAACCATTATTCAAGGGCATTCGTTATGATGAAAAATCAGTTAAAGAAGTTCTTGCAAAGATTGATTTAGAAAACTACTTTGGAACTCTAACAGTTGACGAAATCGTTAAAATTATTTTAGGTTAGTAGTGCAAGCAACAATTTTAATTAAAAATGAGCAAATTCATTACATTTATGAAGATGCTTCAGAAGGTACACCAGTACTTTTATTTATTCATGGGTTCAAAGACAGATCTAAAACAATTCAACCGCTTTTAAGCATAAAAAACAGGAATTATTCTATTTATGCTTTAGACATGCCCGGATGTGGTGAATCATCAAACAATTTAGGCGCCTATTCAATTGAATTTTATGCAGAAGTTGTAAGAGAATTTATAAACAAAGTATTGCCAAACAAAAAAATTATATTAATGGGCCATTCAATGGGTGCTGCAGTGTCATTAATGTGTTTTGATATTGCTAATGTAAATGAGTTAATTTTAGTTGCACCATTTAATTACTATGCTGGTCTTAATGCTGATTATGAGCAAGGAAAAAGATGAATGCTTCCTGAAAATATCGAAGATGCCATCGAGGCATATAAAGCTCTAGTTTATAATCCAAATATATTCTATATAAAAGGCATACAAGCTTTTGCTATGCAAGACATTCAAAATAAAGAAAAAACAAAAGCTATGTTTTCTTACATTGTTGACAATCAGTTTTTTAATAAATCATACTTAGAAAATGTATTAAAACCTCTTTATCATAATGCTAAAAAACCATATACATTAATCTATGCTAAAAACGACTTATTTACTACTGAATCAGAAATGCTTAAATTAATTGATGATATACCAACCATAACTCCTTTTGCTTTAGAAGAGTGCGGCCATGCTGTGTTTTTCCAAAAAGCTAATAAAGTAAATGAAATAGTAAGTAATATTGCAAAAGTTCTAAAAGCCGAATAACCCTATAAAACAGCCATAGAAAGCAGAAAATATGTTCAATTTTCTTGCTTTATTTTTTTATTAATATTCTTATAATATTTATATGAATATTAATGCAATTTATGATGCTTTTTTTGTTAATGGAAATAACTATATTTCTGCCTGGTTTGTAATAATTTTTGGCTTCTTAGGAATGTCAATGACTCTTATTTTAGGGCTTCCGCAAGCTATACATTTATACAAATGCAAGCAAACAGGTAATGTTAAATATTATTCATACTGAATGTTCTTAATTGGCATACTATCATGGATATTTTTAGGCGCCTTTGACCCTGTTCAAAAAATGTTTGCTATAGTTATTTCAAATTGCATTTGCTCTTTAATCTATGTCATTACATTATGACTGACATATAGATATTCAAATGATCCCAATCGCAGAAAAAATCAATGAATTGTATTGATAACCTCATTAACACTATCTATTTTTGTGATTTGTTTAGCTATCTCAGCACTTATTTTAAAATGAAAATTACCGCAAATTGCGCAAATGAGCATAGCACAAATAGTACCAATAATTACAACCTTTGCATTCTTGCCTCAAGTACTCAAGGCTATAGATACTAAGGACTATTCCGGAATGTCTGTTTCAATGGTGTGAACATTCATTTTAGCCAATATATTTTGAACCTCATATTGAGCATTTTTTATCATTAATGCCGGTATAGCACCACAATTAATTAGTGCCATAATATGACAAATTCTATCCCTTTTACTATACTCATTTTTATTGATAAAAATGAATTTACAAGCAAAAATTGATAAAAAGAAAACTAATACTACCAACGGAGAAATTTATGTATAAATCAAAGCTAACACTTAAAGAAACACAACAAGCCATACAAGATCTTAAATTTGCATTTACTAAAAAGCTCAACCAAGAGTTAAATTTAACAAGAGTTTCTGCACCTTTATTTGTTACTTCAAACTCAAAAATTAACGATGGATTAAACGGAGATATTCCTGTAATTTTCTCGCCAAATAAATGAAGCGAAAACATTGAAATTGTTCACTCATTAGCGAAGTGAAAAAGATCAGCTTTATCAAGATATAAATTTTTACCAGGCGAAGGTCTATGAACAGATATGAATGCAATTCGTAAGGATGATGAAGTTGATTATAAGCATTCATTATATGTTGACCAGTGAGATTGAGAATTAATTATCAATAAAGAGGATAGGAATCTTAATTTCCTTAAAAAAATTGTCGAAACTATCTATAAATCAATTAGATACGTCGAAAACAAAATCAATTTCAAATACCCAGCTTTGTCTCAAAAACTTCCTGTTAACTTAACATTTATTAATTCTGAAGAGTTATATAGAGAATATCCAAGCGTTAGTCCAGAAGAGAGAGAAAATATAGTTGCAAGAAAGTATGGAGCAGTTTTTATTTACAAAATTGGTCACATTTTGCCAGATGGATTAGCACATTCAAAAAGAGCTTTTGATTATGATGACTGAAATTTAAATGGCGATTTAGTTTTCTATGATAGTGTTAATGATGCAGCATTGGAAATTTCATCAATGGGGATTAGAGTTGATGCCAATTCACTAATAAAGCAAGCAAAAATCTGTAATAAAAGTGATAATGATATGGGCGAATATCATAAAGCAATACTAAATCAAAAATTACCATTTACAATTGGCGGCGGAATTGGACAAAGTAGACTAAGTATGTTTTTATTAGAAAAGAAGCATATTGGTGAAGTTCAAGCAAGTGTTTGGCCTGATGAACACAAAGAATCTTTTGAAGAACAAGGTGTTAACTTGCTTTAATTAAATTTACAAATAAGCCTATAAAACAGGCTTTTTTGTTTTATTGAGTTTCTTTTTAAACAATTTATAACACAAAAATAAAGAAATTAATTTTATATATAGATTTAGTCTTAATATAATATATATATGAGTTCTGTTGGTTATAAAAGATTTGAAGCGTTTTGCAAAGCTAACAACATAGAAATTAATAGCGAATTACTAGGAACCGAACTGGTTCTTTTTAATCAAAAATATGATGAAAATTCAAATGAAAAGCTTAAAATAGAGTTTCGTTTTAAAAATCCTATTTCATATGAAACTATAAAAAGAATAAAATCATTTATACGTTTAAATAAGGATAGATTAGACGTGTCTTTTGTTGTTTCGAATGATTCATACAACAAAGATCATATTTTGCAATATGTTTATCAAATAATAGACAAAATGCGTTTTAAGCCATTAAATCAGATTAATTGGGAAAACAAGTTTTATGTAGATGAAGGCTATATTGGCCATTTTGAAAACATTGACAGAGACTTTGAAAATCAATATGGTATTTTGTTAAACAAGTTGCTTAACAAACTAAAAGAATATGGCTTTGTTTTGTTAAACTTTTCTTATGACTATGCTCAAGTTTCACCAGAAAGTTACTCAAAATTAGAGCAAGCAGCAAAAGACAAAGAAAAAATAAAGCAAGAACTTTTGAAAAGAATGATTGAACTAGACTCTGCATCTGATAAATATGATTCAAATGATGCAAACCCACTTAAAGTAAAAAGAAACTTTAACAGAAGTTATACAACTTATTCAATAAAAGATTTGGCAACTGCTCCAAGTAAAATAAACGTTGAGTTTGTTGGCTTATTATTTGCATCTAAAAAAAGTTTTTCTAAAAATAAAAAACTTACCATTCAGTTTAAGGTCAGTGATTTTCAAAGTGCTGTTAACTGTACATGATTTTTAGACACTGACTGACTTAGCAATGAACAGAAAAATTTGATTAATCCAGATAATCAATCTTGAGTAAGAGTTAAAGGTTCAATTCCTAGCAGCGATAAAATAAAAGGAAACAACTTTTTTATTTATGTTGATTCGCTTGAATTGACTGATTCGCCTTTAAATATTAAAGATGACAAAGCGAGTGAAGACAGGAAAAGAGTTGAATTTCATATTTCTACAAAAATGAATACAATGGATGGCCTTTTTAATGCTGATGACTTTGTAGAAAGAGCAAAAAAATGAAAAATGCCTGCAGTTGGTATAATGGATACTGACGGAGCGCAAGGATATCCAAAGCTATTTAATAAAGCTAAAAAAGCTGGAATAAAAGCTATTTATGGAACTGCTTTTACTACTATAAACAAGGCAAATGAAGCAATTTTAGGAAATGTTCCAAATGGCAATTTTAAAGATTATTCATATGTATCATTTGACATTGAAACAACTGGTTTAAGTCCAAAGTTTCATGAAATAATTGAATTTGGTGCTGTTGATATCAATCAAGACTTAAAAATTGGCAAAGTGACTCAATTTTTCATTAAGCCGCAAGCAAAAATAGGTGCTTTTACAATTGAGCTTACTGGCATTACCCAGCAAATGCTTGATTCTGAAGGCTTAAGTATTAAAGAAGGTTTGCAAAGAATTTATGATTGCTTAGATGGCAAAGTCGCAATTGCACACAATGCAAAGTTTGACTTTAATTTTTTAAAAGAACAATTTAGGCTCAATAATATGCCTTTTCCAAATGTCACAGTTATTGATACTTTAATAGCTTCTAGAATAGGCTTTCCAAATTACAAAAGACATAAATTAGAAGATGTCGCATCAAGGCTTGGTGTTGTTTATGATCCAAATGTGGCACACCGCGGTGATTATGATGCCAAAGTTCTTGCAAATGTTTGAGTTAACATAATTTCAGAGCTAAATGCCAAAAATATATTCACCTTTGATGACCTTAATAACTTTGGTTCAGATGAGTTATATTCAAAAATGCATGGCTATGAAGTTTCTACTGTGGCTTTAAATAACAGGGGATTAAAAAAGCAATTTGAGCTTATAACTGATTGTTTAACTAAAAAGTTCATCAATGGCCCAATAACTTTTAAAGAAGATTTTGTCAACTTAGACAGATCTGATATTTTAGTAGGATCAGGAACGTTAAAAGGCCTTTTGATTGATAAATATTTTTATTCTTCACATGATGATTTTATAAAAGAATTAAAATTTTATGACTTCATTGAGGTGCCAGCTCCACAGTGTTTTGAACACTGAATAAAATATGGCTTTATAACTTCAAAACAACTATATGATGGCTTAACTGAAATAATTTTTGAGGCTAAAAAGCACTCAAAAATTTGCATAGCGACTGCTGATGTCAAGTATTTGGATCCATGGGATAAAGATATTTTTATGTCCTTAGTTTATGCTAAAGGCATAAAGAATGCAAGACATTACTTATTTGACTATAAAAAAGCTGAAGAAGGCAAATTAGTTATACCTAATCAAAGGTTTTTAACTACTGATGAAATGCTAGAACAGTTTGCTTTCTTAAATGATAAAAAGTTAGCTGAAGAAATTGTTATTGACAATACTAAAAAAATTGCCAATATGGCTGAAAACATTGAAGTAATCAAATCTGGCTTATTTACACCTGAATTCGATGATTCTAAGAAAAAATTGCATGATTTAGTTTATGAAAATGCTCATGCAAAATATGGAGCAAACTTGCCTGAATTAATTCAAAAACGGATTGATTCTGAGCTTAATCCGATTATTAAATATGGGTTTGATGTTATTTATTGGATTAGTTATAAACTAGTGAAGTTGTCAATTGATCAAGGTTTTATAGTAGGAAGCCGGGGATCAATTGGTTCATCTTTTGTGGCTTCATTAATAGGTATTTCTGAAGTCAATCCATTAGTGCCTCATTATTGCTGTCCTAAGTGTAAATATTTTGAAATAGCTAACATCCCAGGCATAACTAGTGGATATGATTTGCCCGATAAGACTTGCCCACAGTGTAATACGAAAATTAAGGGAGATGGACAAAGTATCCCATTTGAAACATTTTTGGGCTTTAATGCTGATAAAGTTCCTGATATTGACCTTAACTTTACCGGAGAATTTCAAGGTGTAGTTCATGAAGAAATTCGTAAACTTTTTGGAAACAGTCACACTTTTAGAGCAGGGACAATATCAAAAGTTGCTGAAAAAACAGCCTTTGGTTATGTAAAATCATATGCAGAGCAAACTAGACAAAATATTCCGCAAATTTTTGTTGAGTTTTTGGCAAACAGAATTAAAGATGTTAAAAGAACAACTGGTCAGCACCCTGGAGGGATAATTATTATTCCTAAGCAATTTGATATTTTTGACTTTACTCCTATTAATTATCCTGCTAATGATCAAAGCTCATCATGATTAACAACTCACTTTGATTACAAGGCAATTCATGATAATGTTCTAAAATTTGATATTTTAGGTCATGATAACCCTACTTCAATTAAATTATTGGAGCAATATACAGGAATAAACATTTATGACGTTCCCAAAAATGATGAAAATGTTATAAAACTATTTAGCTCAACTGAGCCCATGGGGATTAAGCCTGATCAAATTTCAAATGAAAAAACGGGAGCTATTGGCTTACCTGAATTTGGTACTTCCTTTGTTAGACAGATGCTTAATGATATTAAGCCAAAAACTGTTGCTGACTTAATTTCAATTTCGGGTCTTAGTCACGGAACTAATGTTTGAATAAACAATGCTGATGAGCTAGTTTTAGAAAAAGGCCGCAAGCTTAATGAAGTTGTTTGTTGTAGGGACGACATTATGCCTATGTTAATTGCAAAAGGCATTGAACCTCTTATGTCTTTTACCTTAATGGAAAAAGTTAGAAAAGGAAAAGGGCTTTCGAATGAAGAAGTAGAGCTTTTAGAAAAACATAATGTTCCAAACTGGCTAATTAAAAGTATGCAAAAAATTGAATACCTTTTCCCAAAGGCACATGCTACAGCTTATGTTACAATGGCACTATGAATAGCTTGATTTAAACTTTATGAACCTTTAGCATTTTATGCTAGTTATTTTACAGCTCACTCAAAGGCTGATGATATTGAAAATATGATTGATAAACCAAATGGTATCAAAGTGTCAAAAAGGCTTTATGAATTAAAGAAAACTGAGGATAGAAGCAATAAAGAAAATGATCTTATTGGTGTTTTCGAAGTTGCTGAAGAATTATACGCACGCGGATTTTATATATCTAATGTTGATATAGATAAATCACAAGCTGAAAAGTGGTTAATTGATAAAAAAAGAGGCTGCTTAATTCCACCATTTTCTACAATCGAGAGCTTAGGGTCAGTTAAGGCCAACGATATTGTTAATGCTAGAGCAGAAAAAGCATTTTTATCTAAAGAAGATTTTAAAATTAGAACAGGAGTTTCTAAAACTGTTTTTGATACTATGAACAGAATGAAGATTTTAGATAGCCTAAATGATTCTGATCAGCTGACTCTTTTTTAACCAATAAGCCTATAAAATAGGGATATAAGACATCTCTATTTTTTTATATTTATATTGTTACGAAAACAAAAAAATTTACTATAATAATTTACAGTGGTCGCGTAGCTCAGCAGGATAGAGCACAAGCCTTCTAAGCTTGTTGTCAGAGGTTCGAATCCTCTCGTGATCGCCATTTTTTTATTTTTGTAAGAAAAAATAAAAAACAGCATTCATTTTTATAATAAAATTTTATAACTGAGTGTTCACATAGCTCACCAGGTAGAGCACAAGCCTCCTAAGCTTGGGGTAATGGGTTCAATTCCCATTGTGAACGCCATTTTTTTATTTATTTTTTTACGCTTTCAGCATTATTTTGGGATTTTTTAAAAAAAGTTAAAAACTCATTAAAAAGCTTTAAAATTTATTAATATGAAAAATTTAGCAAATGAGTTAAGACCTAAAACATTAGATGATATTATTGGACAAAAATCTGTTGTAGAGTTACTAAAAAGAGTTGCCAGTGACAAAATTTATTCCAGCTTTATATTTTTTGGTGAATCAGGAACTGGTAAGACATCAGCAGCAGTTGCATTAGCAAATGACCTAGGTCTAAAATATGATTATTTTAATGCTTCAGTCAATTCAAAAGCTGAATTAGTCAAGATGCTTGCGGATAATGATGTTTTAATAATTGATGAAATTCATAGGCTAAATAAAGACAAGCAAGATATTTTGCTTTCCTACTTAGAGTTTGACAAAATAATTATTTATGCAACAACTACGGAAAATCCTTATTTTAGAGTAAATCCAGCCTTAAGAAGCAGGATGCAAATTTTACAATTTACTAAATTAAGTGAACAAGAAATGTTTGAAGGTATAAAGCATAATTTAAAAAAACATTTTACAGATTACCAAATGGATGAGTCAACAATTAAAGTGTTTGTCAAACTATCTAATGGCGACTATAGATCGTGTCTTAATAATTTGCAAATTTTGACTCTGATGACTAAAAGTAAGCAAATAAGTTTAGATGATATTAAGAAATTTGTGCCAAATATCTCATTTTATAGTGATGAAAATTCATTTGCTCACTATAACAATCTTTCAGCCTTTCATAAATCGCTTCGTGGTTCAGATGTAGACGCAGCGCTGTATTATGGAGCAATAATTGTAAAATCTGGAGACTTACAAGGATTGTTCAGAAGGCTCATAGCATGTAGCTATGAAGATGTAGGCTTAGCTGATCCTAACTTGCAAATTAGGGTAAAAAATGCTATCGATTGTGCTGAAATGCTCGGCTTACCTGAAGCTAGATTGCCTATTTTTTATGCAATTATATCTGTGGCATTAGCGCCTAAGAGCAATTCAGTTTATGAAGCTATACAAAATGTTGAAGGCTATATTGACCAGGGAAATATCTATGATGTTCCTAAATTTTTAAGAGATGGGCATTATGCATCAGCAGTTAAATTAGGAGATTCTATAGGCTATAAATATCCGCATGATTTTCCCAATCACTTTGTAAAACAGGAGTATTTGCCAAAAGAGGCTAAAGGAAAACAGTTCTTTTTTTCAAAAGAAACAGATTCTAAGAAAATCGCAGAATACTATAAGTTTGTAAAACTACTACAAGGAGAAAAATAATGAGTTCTAAAATAAATTGAGATGAAATCAAAAGTTTTGAAGAATATAAGCAAGCTAAAAACATTGCCTTTGGTGCTGGAAGCGAGATTGAGGAATTAAAAGCAAAAATAAAAAACTCAAGTCCTGATGAGCGCAAATTAATTGGTATTAAAATTAGCGAGCTAAAGTTATTTTATGAAGACAAGTTTAAGGAAGTTGAAGAGAGGCTTGAAAAAGAAAAAATAAATAAAATCATTGAAAATGAATTTATTGATGTAACTAAGCCATTAAAGCAACAAGGTTCGCTTCACCCAATTAGTATCATTGAGCAAAGGCTTAGAGATTGATTTGTCCAAAATGGCTATTTTGAAGCCACAGGCGGCGAAATAACTGATGAAGAATATAATTTCGAAAGGCTAAATATTCCGCAAAATCATCCTGCGCGGGCAAGCCATGATTCACTTTATATTTCAAATAATATTTTGTTAAGAACTCATAACACCGGAATAACTGCTTATGAGTTAGAGAAAAATTCTAATAAGTGTGCCAATATTTTTTCAATAGGTAAAGTTTATAGAAATGATGAAGATGATGCAACACACTCACATCAATTTACACAGCTTGATTTTGTAAGTGTAGGTCAGCAAGTTAGTTTCCCAAATTTAATATGAACTCTTAAGTCATTATTGTCTTATGTTTTTGAAGAAGAGTTAGAAATAAGACTAAGGCCAAGTTATTTCCCTTTTACTGAACCAAGTGTAGAAGTTGACATTTTTTATAAAAATAAATGAATTGAAGTTCTTGGTGCAGGAATGTTACACTCTAATGTGATGAACAAAGCAGGCTATGACAGCAAAAAATTTTATGGATTTGCGGCTGGTTTAGGACTAGAAAGACTCACAATGATAAAGTATGGAATCAGCGACATTAGATATTTATATAAAAATGATTTAAGAACACTTTTGCAGTTTAAGAATGAAAAATAAGTTTGCTGAATTTATTAATAAGGAATCCCAAAAACCCTATTTTAAAGGGCTAATTGCTTCAATAGAGAAGGAAAAAAGTAAGTTCAATGTATTTCCTAGTGATGAGAGAATATTCGAGTGTCTTAAGTATAGCAGTCCTGAAAAATTAAAACTAATTATTATTGGGCAAGATCCATATTACAAAAATGGATATGCAGATGGCTTGGCTTTTAGTACGGAAAGCCAAAAATGTCCAAAAAGCTTGGAAAACATTTTAATTGAGCTAAAAAAGGATTACCCGGAAGCTGTAATTGAAACATTCAGCTTAAAATCCTGAGCTAAAAATCATATTTTATTGCTTAACGGTGTGCTAACAGTTAGCGAAAACAAACCAAATAGCCACAGCAATTTTGGGTGAAAAATTTTTGTTTCTAATTTATTGGACTTTATTTTAGAGCAAAATAAAAATGTGATTTTTGGTGCCTGGGGTAACAAAGCCTATTTATTAATTAAGGATAAGGTTGAAGAGGAAAGAATAATATTTACATCCCATCCTTCACCATTAAGTTATTCGAAAACAAAAAGTAGTTTTAAGGATTCACATTTTTTCAAAAAAGTTAATGCAAAATTGACCAATCCAATTGATTTTAGCATTAGAAAGGAAAATTAATATGATCATTTCTCTTAGAGAAATAAATAAATATATGCCTGATGTAAATTTAGATATCTCAATTGAAAAGAGCATAAACAACTTAGGCTATGAAGTCGAGAGTATCAAAAAATTTAGCGATGTAAAAGGCATAAAATTTGGCTACGTGCTTGATGTTTTTAAAAATGAAAATAGCAAGAATCTTAATGTTGTTAGTATAAAAACAAATACAGGCATTATAACTATCCAAACAACTGCTACAAATGTGAAAAAGAATCATTGAATTGTTGCCTTTGTTGAAGGCGCAAGCAAAGGCGACATAGTTTTTGGTAAAAAAGAAATGGCTGGAGTCGTATCTAATGGAATGCTTGCAAGTTATTCAGAGTTAGGTTATGACAGTTCATTGCTCCCGTTTGACCCCAATGGTGTTATTTTATTGGATGATTCGTCAATTAATGAAGATTCTGACCCCATTAAATATTTTGATTTAGATGACTACATCATTGATATTACCACGCCTGCTAACAGAGCTGAAACTAATTCATATTATGTCCTTGCTATGGAGTTAGCTGCATACTATAAAACCAAATTTGTTTGGCCAAATTTGTTGCCAAAAGATAACTACCGTTTTAGAAGCAACATCAAGGTTTCTAAAAATGAAGCATCAGAATTAACATTTTTTGAGGCAAGACTTAAAAATAATAAAACATGCTTAAAAGACACTTTGTTTTTAACTAAGCATGGTATTAGTGCAAAAGGTCTTTATGCTGTTGATTTGACAAATATTGCACTATTAGTTACAGGTGCTCCATGTCATGTGTATGACAAAAACAAGATTGGAAAATCACTATCATGCGCCAAATTTAGTGGCGAACTTGAAATTTTAGGTGGGAAGAAAGTTAATGTTTCTGATGTTCTTGCAATTAAGGATGAAACTGGTGTAATTTCTTTAGCATCAGTTATGGGCTGTGAAAATTCTGCAGTTGATGAGAATACTAAAGAAGTTGTGTTTGAAGTAGGGTTATTTGACCCATTATTAGTTAGACATGGTGCTAGAGAAATCAAAATGGATACAGCATCATCAATTCAAGCAGGAAGAGCGCTTAACTCACAAATTGTATTTAATGGAATTTCCTTTTTAAAGTATAAATCAGCCACAGACGGCCAATCTGTTAGCCAAATTGTCAATATTCCTAAAGTTAAAAAAGGCAAATCAGTTATCCAAAGCAGGAAGAAATTATCAATCTATGCTAACTGCAATATTAAAGATTTATCAATATTTGATGAAGTTGAAAAAACTCTTAAAAAAATTGGTTTTTCAATGGACAAAAATAGAGTTATAGCTCCCACATACAGAAATGATATACAACATTATGAAGATGTGATAGAAGAGTATTTTAGATTTTATGGCTATGGCAATTTCAAGCCTGAAGCACCAAAATTAGCATCATATAAAGTTGCCCATACAGTTGATAATAAAAACATACTTCAGTCACTAGGTTATAATGAAACAAGAACTTTTAGCTTAATTTCTTCTGAAATGAACAAACTTAATCCTTTCAATTTTGAAAGCACAATTAAGCTAATGACTTTTGTTTCTAAAGAAAGAGAGGAAGTTAGAAACTCTATAATTCCATCATTGCTAGAATCAGCTGAATTTAATTTAAAAAGAAAAATAAATAATATTTCATTCTTTGAGCACGGGATGATTAATGAAAATAAATTTGTTTATGGCTTATTGTCAAATGAAAAATCATTTGACGAAATGAAACAAGATATTTATAACTTTTTGAAAGTTGATAATTTAGAGTTTATTCCTTTTAAAGATAATGAACTTATTCATCCGAATGTATCAGCTAAAATTATCCACAATGGCTGTTTTATAGGATGAATCGGAAAAGTGCATCCATCATATAATGCTTCTAATTTCTCAGTTGCTGAATTCATGAATGTAAATAGCAAGCCAAAAGTAGAGTTTAATGTATATGACCCTAGTCCTTTAAAGTCAATAGACTTAACATTTACAATTGGTCAAAATGAAGCAATCGCATCAAAAATTAGTGAAATTAATGCAATATCTAATTCATTTAGCATTATGCAAATTGATTCATTTACTAATGCTGATAAAAGAAATGTCACACTAAGAATAACTGGTAGTTTCGAAGAAATTAACAAAATTAATGAGATTTTCAACAAGAAATAGGGGGAATTATGTACAAGAAAATATCAATGAATGATAAAGAAATTGAACAAGCAATTAACAATGAAGTTGATAGACAAAATGAGCATATTGAGCTTATAGCATCAGAAAATTATGTTAGTGAAGATGTTTTAACCGCTGTAGGAAGTGTTTTAACTAACAAATATGGTGAAGGATATCCAGGCAAAAGGTATTATGGTGGCTGTGAAAATGTTGATGTTGTGGAAACACTAGCTATCGAAAGGCTAAAAAAACTTTTTGGAGTTAAGTTTGCTAATGTTCAACCTTATTCAGGATCAGTTGCTAATGCAGCAGCTTTAGCAACACTAGCAAGTCAAGGCGACAAAATTATGGGGCTAGATTTAGCTTCTGGTGGTCACCTTACCCATGGATATAAAATAAGCTTTAGTGGCATTTTTTACAATTCGATAACTTATTCAGTTAATAAAGAAGGCGTTTTAGATTATGAAGCAATCAAAGAGCTAGCTATTAAGGAAAAACCAAAAGTAATTATTTGCGGTTATTCAGCTTACTCGAGAATTGTTGATTTTAAAAAATTTAGAGAAATAGCTGATGCTTGTGGTGCAAAATTAATGGCAGATATAGCTCACATTGCCGGATTAATAGCAGGTGGAGTGCATCCATCGCCAGTGCCTTATGCAGATATTATTACTTCAACAACCCACAAAACATTAAGAGGTGCTAGAGGCGCTATCATTATGACTAATGATGAAGAAATTGCTAAAAAAATGAATAGATGAGTGTTCCCTGGATATCAAGGTGGTCCACTATTTCATGCAATAGCAGGCAAGGCTGTTGCTTTTGGTGAAGCGCTAAAACCTGAATATGCTGCATATGCAAAAAGCATTGTTGATAATGCCAAGGAATTTTCTAATTACTTTATAAAACAGGGAGTTTCGATAGTTTCAGGCGGCACTGATAATCATTTATTTACAATAAATGTAAACAAAAGTTATGGTATTTCAGGACTACAAGCTGAAAAGATATTAGGCAAATTTAATATAACTGTGAATAAAAATACTGTTCCATTTGATGAACTAAGCCCTGCTGTCACTTCAGGAATTAGAATAGGCACTGCAGCTATGAGCTCAAGAAAGTTTGCAAAATGAAATGAACTTGGTGCTATTATGCATGAGATTTTGCAAAATTGTGTTGAATTTAGTGAAAATGAATCTAAACATTTAGACAGAATTTCTGAACTCAAGAAACAAGTTGAAGCTCTTACTACTGAATTCCCAATTATCACAAAATATTAGGAAGTAAATTTGAATATTAAATATTTGTATGATTCAATTAGCCCATATGAAAGTGGTTATTTGAAAACTGAAGACGGTATGCATGAAATTTACTACGAAGTTTCAGGCAATCCTGATGGAATACCAGTTTTATATATTCATGGAGGCCCTGGTGCAGGCTGTAATGAAAATAGCAGAAGATTTTTTAACCCAAAAGCCTATAAAATAATCTTATTTGACCAAAGAGGATGTGGGAAAAGTAAGCCATCAATGTCATTAATCAACAATACAACATGATACTTAATTAATGACATTGAGATGCTTAGAAAGCATTTAAAAATAGACAAGTGAATGCTATTTGGTGGCTCATGAGGCACAACATTAGCATTATGCTATGCAATTAATCACCCTGATAGAGTATTACACATAGTGTTACGCGGACTTTTTTTAGGTACAAAACATGATCTTATTTGGCTTTATCAAGATGGCGCCAATAGAATGAACCCAGTGGATTTTGAAAGATATATAGACCTTGTTCCAGTTGAAAAAAGAAACGATGTTATAAATTACTATCATAAGTTAATGAACGATAGCGATCCTAACATTAGAATTAAAGCACTAAATGAATGAGCTAGATGAGAATCTATTAATGTAAAACTGCTTGGTGGCGATTTTGATGAAACCAATATCAAGGCAAATAGCGAAATTGCACTCATTGAAAATCATTATTTTGTCAATAACTGTTTCTTTGAAGAAGGCTATATATTAAACAATATTTATAAAATCAAACACATTTCAGCCGACATTATTCATGGTGCTTATGATTTAATTTGTCAACCATATGGTGCATATTTAGTGCATAAAAACATGCCTAATTCTACACTCAAGATACTTAAAGATTCAGGGCATTCGCAATGATCTGAAAGCATTGTTTATGAGTTAGTTAAAGCTACTGATAAATACGCAATAGAGAATTTTATTAAAGGATAAATAATGCCTAAATCAATTAGATCATTTTTCCCATTAGCCAATAAAATAGTCTATTTGGACACAGCAGCCTTGGCGCTTAAGCCTAAACCGGCTATTACTGAGAGCAATAATTTTTATAGTTTATACTCAGTTAGCACAAGAACTAATAATTCACCATTAGGTATTTATACCAATAGAATAATAAATGAAGTTAGAAGCAAAGTTGCCTCACTAACTGATGCCAAAGAAAACGAGGTAATTTTTACATCAGGCGCAACTGATTCACTTAATAAGTTTGCACAAATGTATATACAAAAATTGAAAGCTGGCGATCAAATAATATTGCACGGCTATAATCACTCTTCTAATATGATTCCTTGAATTGTGCTAGCCAAAGAACACAATATAGAGGTTAAAATTGTTGACTCGCCTGATTTAGAAAGTGCTATAAATAGCAAAACCAAAGTGGTGGCATTTTCACAATTAACTAACAATTTTCAAGTAAAAGTAGATTTAAAAAGCCTTTATAAAAAATGCCATAAAGTTGGTGCAATATTAGTAAACGATGCAGCTCAAGCGATAGTCTATGAAAAAGTCAGTTTGGAAAATTGCGATGTTATAGCTTTTAGCACAAATAAATTTTATGGGCCAACTGGACTAGGTGCTTTAATTATTAAAGAAGAGATATTAAAAGAATTAAATCCCGTTACTTTTGGTGGCGGCACAGTCAATTCAATAAACAAAAATAATAGTTTTATAATTAAAAATAATATTGAAAGATTTGAACCAGGAACCCCTAATTTTGCAGCTATTTTTATGTTTAATAAATCAATTGATTTTTTTAACCAGTATATTGGATATGAAAAAAGCAAGCAAATATTGAAAAAATTAAGTAATTATGCATATGATGAACTTTTAAAAGTGCCAAATATCGAAGTCTATTCAAAAAGAGGTGATCACATAATTTTATTCAACATAAATGGAATTAACTCACAAGATGTAGCACATTTTTTAGGCATAAACAACATATATGTGCGATCAGGAATCTTTTGTGCACATTATTTAAAAAATTTTGCCTGCAACGATTCATTTGTCAGAGTTTCATTAGGGGTTTATAACAACAAAAATGATATTAATAAGCTAGTTGATGCGTTAAAGAAAGGAGGCGATTTCATTGTCTTATAGTTTTGAACAAAAAAGGGAAATTATTATGAATAATTACCTACAGCCTTCTTTTAAAAAAGAAGTGCAAAATAAAAAAATAGAATCATTTAGCAACTCTTGTGGTGATTATTTAGAAGCTGATTACATAGTTGAAAATGGGATTATTAAAAACTTACACTTCAATGGCAATGGATGTGCTTATTTTATCTCATCAGCAAACTTGCTTTGCAAATATTTAAATGATAAAAATATAGCCGAATCACTCTATTTTATAGACTTATTTGAAAGAAATATTTCTGGTAAATTTTTAAGCGATGAAGAAAAAACATTACTTGGAGAGCTATTAGTTTTTGATAATGTAAACCAGCATGCAAATAGGCTAGACTGCGTACAAATGCTAAGTAAGCCACTAAAAGAAAAAATAAAAAATGAACAATAAAAACATTATATTCCATATAGATTTTGACTCATATTTTGTCAGCGCGCACAGATCAAAAGATCATAGACTGAAAAATAAACCCGTTGCAGTTTCAAATGGCTTAAGTCGTTCAATTTGCTCTAGTATTTCATATGAGTTAAAAAATGCCGGCATTAAAGTTGGCTGACCAAGATTTATGATAGAAAAAAAGGTTCCTGAGACAATTTTTGTTGAACCTAATTTTGATTTATACTATACAACATCGAATAATATTTTTGATTACATTGCATCAAATTACACAGCCAATATTGAAGTTGGTTCAATTGATGAATGTTGAGTTGATGTTACTGCAATAGCAGAAGGCAAAAATCCTGTAGCGCTTGCTAGAAAATTACAAGAAGATATCAATGAAATATTTGACATTCCTATTTCAATAGGAATTTCTTATTCGAAATGAGCTGCAAAAATGGCCAGTGATTTAGCTAAGCCATTTGGAGTTAAATTTATTGAAAATCAGGATAATTTAGAGTCTCAAATCTGGCCGTTAAATATCCAAAAGTACTATGGAATAGGCGAAAAAACCGCTGACAAGCTGGTTAAAGCAGATGTTAAAACCATTGGACAGTTAGCATGCTCAAGTGAGCTAAATTCTGATTTATACATGATTTTTAGAAGCCGACTTTCTGCTTTTATTAATGAGGCTAACGGCAATGGTAATGATAAGTTAACATATGAGCACAACAATCTAAAAGGTATTGGCAATGAGCTAACATTCCCTCTTTATGATTTTTATGAACGAGGTGAAATATATAAAGTAATTAAAAATATAGCCAATAAAGTTAGTCTTAGAGCGCAAAATCGTAATGTTGTAGGATTTACCTTGACAGTAATAATTAGAAGTGTGTCTAAAGTTTGAAAAGGCAAGCAAATGAAATTGCTTGAGCCAACTAATGACGCTGAGCAAATTTATAAAAATGCCATTATACTTTTCGAAAAATTATGAAAAGAGCAACCAATTCGTGGTGTTGGCTTAAGGTTAACTAATTTAATTAATGAATTTGAGCACTTTAAGCAACTTACAATTTTTGACACATATGATGATTACAAGCAGGAAAGAAAAGTAAATAATATAATTAATGATATAAACAAAAAAGTTGGCAAAGTTGTTTTAAAAACTGGATATAGAGTTTCTAAAGAAAAAATAAAAGAGTCTGTGCAAAGTAGATATCTTGAAGACGATTTAGGAATAAGAAAGTAGGAAATATGAAAATTGGATTATTTGGTGGTTCATTTAACCCTGTGCATAATGGGCACATTAAAATTGCTGAATTTGCCTATAAAACACTAGGTTTGGACAAAATTTATTTTATACCTACTGCTATTAGCCCCTTCAAAAAGAAAAATCAAGTAGCTGCAGATAATGACAGAATTAATATGCTAAATTTAGCTTTAGAAAACTTTAATTACAACTCTGAAGTGTCTTTATTTGAAATAAAAAGAGGTGGAGTTAGTTACACTTTTGAAACAATAAGATATTTTAAAAAGAAGTTTCCAAATGATGAACTTTTTTTCATAATGGGTTCTGACTTGCTTCCTAAATTTCATAAATGAGAATATGTGGAAGAAATGACTCAAAGTTGCCAATTTGTAGTTTATAAACGAAGCAAAAATATTAATAAAATTAATGCCAAAAAGTATGGCATTAAAATTATGAATAACCCAATTTTTGATGAATCATCAACCAAGGTTAGACAAGGTCAATTAGCACTAGTGGATGTTAAAGTCAATAATTACATTGGAAATAACTTTCTATATGCAAAAGAGATTATTCATTCATTATTAACAGCAAAACGAGCAAAGCACTGCGTGGCTGCTGCTGAATTTGCTGTTTTGCTAGCAAAATCAATCAAATATGATGCTAAAAAAGCTTATTATGCAGGCTTATTTCATGATATTTGCAAGGAGCTAGATGAAAATGAGTCCAGAGCATTTATAAGTCAATTTGTTGAGAATGCTTATGACAGGAAATTATTTCCAAATTATAAGCTTCATCAGCTTGCTGGTGCACTATGGTTTAAACATATTTATATGAATGATGATGAAGAAATTTATAATGCTATCAAGATACACACATCACTAGCATTAGAATTATCAACCTTAGATAAAATTTTATATATAGCAGATAAAATATGCGATGGACGAGCTTTTGCAGGCGTACAAAAGCTAAGACAGCTAGCACTAGAAAACTTTGATGAGTGTTTTAAGCAAGTTGTGCAAAGAAATATTGATTATAATCTTGCTAAAAACATTACTTTTAGTGATGAACAGAATGAGATCAATAATAAATGGTCTAAGTAGAATGTGATTATAATATGTCAGAATTAGTAAGAGTACAAAAATTAATAGCACAATCAGGCTTAATGTCAAGGCGCGATGCTGAAAAGATGATTTCTAAGGGACTAGTTTTTGTTAATGGAATTAAGTCATCTATTGGGGATAAAGCAAGCATAAACGACGAAATAAAAGTAAACGGCAAAATATTAAATTTGACCAAAAACACTGTTTTTAAGTATTATTTGCTTAACAAGCCTAAGAACACTATAACAACTGCTAAAGATCCCAAAGGGCGTCATACTGTTATTGATTTAATTGGTACAAGCGAAAGAATTGTGCCTGTTGGTAGGCTAGATCGCAACACAACTGGCGTTTTATTACTCACAACTGATTATGAGCTAGTTAACAAATTAACCCATCCTAAATATGAAATCGAAAGAGTTTATCGAGCTAGAATTGATTCTCCCTTAACATTAAAAGAATTTAAAGAACTTAATGCAGGTGTTGAAATTGATGGAAAAATGAGTTACCAAATTGTTGATCAGGTTGATACAAAAAGCTATCTAGTTTCACTTCACGTTGGCTCATATCATCATGTCAAGAAATTATTTGAAAAAATTGGCCACAATGTTTTAACTTTAAAAAGAGTTTCTTATGCAAATTTAACTGTTGACAAATTGCCTGAGGGAATGTATCGGGAATTAACAATTAAAGAAGTTAAAAATCTTAAGCTCCTTGTAGAACAGCAAGAAAAAAAATTATGTCAAAATGAAAAGTAAAATTTACCTTTATTCCTATTTCATTAGCTTCCTTGTCAATATTATCAGCTAGTTGCCAAGGCAGTTTTTATAGACAAAAAGATGTGTTTGAAACTGAATTTTCGAAGGAAATGTTTGAGTACTATAATCAGTACAAAAACACATGAGAGCAAATAACTAACTTTATATCTAATGATTCATATAAAAAGTATTATTTAGATAACTACAATAAGATTGATCATATAACTAAAGAATGAAAAAATGTAGTTGATCAAATATTGCCTTATATGGGAGCAGATAAAGATGGCAAGCCAACTTACAAGTTAGAATTAGGCTATAAAACAGGCACGGATGGAAAATTTACACCTATAAATAGTTCTATTAAAGGTGACTTATTATTAAATGAATTAACAGACAAACCTAAAAATAAAGAGATAAATATTAGAACAAACATTGGTTACATTGCAATTTTGAATGAAGAAGTTAATAACATAATTAGTGATTATGTGCAAGATTTAAGAAGGAACAAATCTGATTCATTATTTAAAAGCTTTTATAATGAATTTGACATTTTGCCAGGATGACCATTATTTAAAAATTTGAGTGATAAAGAAAGATATAGATATCAGAATCTTTTTTTAGAGAGTTTAGTTAAAAAATATTCAGGAATGCAAAGTGAATACTCTCGTAAGTTTTTTGACTCTCAGAAAGTGAATATTGACTATAAAAATATTAGGGGAATTACTCCCGAAGGCAATACATACCATACCCACGCATTAGTTAATTTATGGTATGAATGAAATAAAGTCATCTTGCCTGAAGTTGATGACTCTTCTAATTCAAATGACAAAAGATTGTGAAAAAATAATAAAATTTTTGAAACTGTTGAATTTTTCAAAAACATCTATAAAACAGCCCAAGAAGTTAAAATCAAGCATAATTCCAAGTTAATTTTAAGATTTTTCAAAGCAAATGAATTATCTGACTCACAAAGCCAAACAAAGGAATTTGAGTTTGAGAGTCTTTTTGACAAATTTATTCTTTCTTTAGTTGATGATAAAGAAAAATGAAATATAAAACTTTATCCAAGCGACTTAGACTACAACGATTTTGCGTTTGTATTTAAAAACTTATTTCAAGAGCTCATTGATGTGAGTGCAAAAATTAACTTTACAATTAAAAATTACAAAAACTAAATATATAATTTAAATAATATTAATTAGGGGAAAGTATATGAAAACAATGTTAGACGTTGCCGTTGAGTTTTTATTAGAAAAATCAGGTGGCAGCCAATATATGGAATTTAATACTATTTTTGATGAAGTTGAAGCACAACTTAAACCAAAATGAGAAAAAGAAGCTGCACAAAAAGAGCTTGATTATAGCAAGATTCGTCAAAATAAGATCGGTGAATTATACCGTTTGCTAACTGTTGATTCACGTTTTGAAAGAAACAACCAAGGTTTATGAATCACTAGAGAAGGCTTTGAGTAAAAAATGGCAAAACAATACTCACTTGTTAATGCGAAAGAAATATTGCTAGATGCTAAACTAAACAAATATGCGGTGCCACACATAAATATTAATAATTTAGAGTGAGCTAAAAATATTTTAATTACGGCAAATGAATTAAAATCTCCTGTCATCTTAGGTGCAAGTATGGGTGCAATTAAGTACATGGGTGGATACTCAACAGTGGCTAACTTAGTTAAGTCACTAGTTTATGATTTAAGAATTGATGTACCTGTTGTACTACATTTAGATCATGGAGATTTCGATGCTTGCTTTAAAGCAATCGAAGCAGGTTTTACATCAGTTATGTTTGATGGATCTATGCTTTCAATGCAAGAGAACTTAGAAAAAACAAAACTGGTTGTCGGTTTTGCAAAAATGCACAATGTATCTGTAGAAGCTGAAGTAGGTGCCATTGGTGGCGAAGAAGATGGAATTTCTTCAGCTGGAGTGATTTCAAATGTTGATGATGCATTGAAAATGAAACAAACCGGAATAGATGTTTTAGCAGCCGGAATTGGCAATATTCATGGTAAGTATCCTGAATCTTGAAAGTCATTAGATTTTGAAGTATTAAGTAAAATTGCTAGTGCTACTGACATTGGAATAGTTTTACATGGTGGAAGCGGAATTCCTACTGAACAAGTTTTAAAAGCAATAAGCTTAGGTGTAACAAAAATTAATGTAAATACTGAATTGCAACTAGCATTTGCTGAGGCAGTTGAAAAATTTGTTATTTCTGGCGAATCAAAAAAAGGCAAGAATTTTGATCCTAGAAAATTACTTGCGCCAGGATGCAAGGCAATATGTGAAGCAGTGAAAGAGAAAATTACTACTTTTAACTCACAAAACAGATACTAAATAATTAGAATTAGGGAAAAACTGCTTAATTTTCCCAATTTTTTTTATTTTTTTAATCGTTTAGCTTTTTAAAAAATATTAATATATGAAGGCTCTAAGATTTTTAATACCTACATTAGCATTGGCATATCAATTAGTAAGTTGCAACAACATTGCTGATTATTATTTAAAAAGTACTAAAATTGTTTCAAATGTCAGTGTGATAGATGGTGACACTATTTCATTTTTGCAAGATGACAAAAAGAGAACAATAAGACTTTTTGGTATTGATGCGCCTGAGACTTTTAAGAATAGCAATCAAAAGTTAGCTAAATTTGAAAATTTTTATGCACACCAGGCAAGAATTTTCTTGACTGATTTAATAAATGACAAAGAGTTGCATTATAAATTTATCAAGTATGATAAATATAATAGAACTATTGGCATATTGTACTATAAAACAGGCATAAATGAATATTATGACGCAGGCTTAGAGTTAGTCAAAAATGGACTAGCAAGAGTTCACTATATATCACTTGATTCTAAGCACAAATATGCAGTAAATGAAAAAAACTTAGTTGAATATTTTTATAAACTTAAATCATTAGAAAATGAAGCAAAAAGTCAAAGAATCAACATTTGAAAACACGCGCAAAAAGACGTTTTTTATAAACCATAAATTTTTGTGTGTAATTCAAAATTTAAATATATAATTTAAAAGCAATTTATTATAAATTGTTCTTTACTAGTGGGAGATTAAATCGCTAGAACCACATTATCGAGAGGATAACAAAATATGGCAAAATCAAAAGCTGATATTGTTCGTGTTCGTAAGTTACAATTTAATGCTGGTCAAGCTAAACCAGGTCCTGCTTTAGCAGGTGTCGGTATTAACATGCCAGAATTTACACGTGCATTTAACGACGCAACACGTGATAGAGGTAATGAACCAGTTCCAGTTCAAATTACCGTTTACAATGACAAATCATTCGAATTTAAACTATTCACTTCACCAGCAAGTTACAAATTAAAACAAGCTGCAAAGATTGAAAGTGGAAGCTCAAATGCTAAGACAACTAAAGTTGCAACTATTACTGTTGATCAATTAAGAGAAATTGCTGAATACAAATTACCTGACTTAAATACTGATTCTGTTGAAGCTGCAATGGCAATTATTGCTGGTACAGCAAGAAACATGGGAATTTTAATTGACGGCTACGAAGGCGGAAAAGTTAAAAAATCTACTAAAACTGAAGGAGATAAATAATGTCTGCAAAAGGCGGAAAGAAAATTCAAAACGCTAGAAGCTCATTTGACAAAAATATTGCTTACGATTTAGCAGAAGCAGTTGAAATTGTTAAAAGAACTTCATATGCAAAATTTGATGCCTCAGTTGATTTAGTATTTAAGTTAAACCTTGATGTTAGAAAAGCTGACCAACAATTACGTGGTTCAGTTCTACTTCCAAATGGAACAGGTAAGTCAATTTCAGTTTTAGTTGTTACAAATAATGTTGAAAAACAAAAATTAGCTACAGCTGCCGGTGCTGACCAAGTTGTTGATGGTCAAACATTGGAACAAAAAATTAAAGAAGACATCTTTGACTTTGATGTTATGGTTGCTGACCCTGCAATGATGCCACTTTTAGGTAAATATGGTAAAAAACTAGGACCTAAAGGTCTTATGCCAAATCCTAAAACAGGCACAGTTACTCCAACTCCTGAAAAAGCTGTTGAAGAACTTAAAAAAGGTAAAGCAAACTATAGAACAGACAAAGCTGGTGTTGTTCACACACTAGTTGGTAAAGTTTCTATGGACAGTGACAAATTAGTTGAAAACATCAAGACTGTTATTAGCCTAATTAAAAAGCTTAAACCATCTGCTGTTAAAGGAACATACATTCAAAACATTGTTCTTTCAGCAACAATGGGTCCAGGTGTTAAAGTTAAGATTGAAAAATAATTAAAGCAAAAAATTCCGCCACACAAAGCGGAATTTTGTTTTTTTAAACCTTAGCAAGCAAAGTTTTAACCTGTTTTATAGAGTGAACAGCAAAAATTATAAGAAGAATTGATACTGTTATTCTAACCAGCATAATAATGAAACTAACAGCCTGCCTAACTTTAATATCCTTATTGTTAAAGGTAAATAAAGCAGTAATTATGTAAACCACAAAAAATAATAGAAATGCATTTGATGTTGAAAGCAGTTTAATTCGGTCTTTGCGTAAAGAGACAAATGTTAATGATTCTAAAAAGAAGAACAGCGCCATGAAGCATATTAGCACAAGAAATGCAAAATATACTGAATAAGCAACTTCCTGCAATATATAGAGTGTACCAAGTTTGAATAATTCATCCAGTTTTGCTATTAAATTGAATAAATCAGTTATTAGCGACCCCGCTACTAGGATAATTATAGCTATTGAGAAACCAAACATATTACGCAGACTAGATCTTTTCATTTTTAACCTCTTCAATTTCATTTAGCTCAAGTAAAAGGATTTTTCTTATGTCAATAAAGAATGAAGAATCTGGCGAACTTTCAAACAAGTTAATTATGTTTTGTAATGCTTTTAATTCAATAGGCTTTTTAAATTTTTTAAGGTACATAAGTTTCTCATTATTGCTTGCAAAATTTCTTTCTAAATCTAAAAGAGACTTATCTAAAGCAGAGGAATTTTGTAAATATTTTTCCTCTATGACTCTCTTATTTTTAATAATTAAATTAACTCTTTTGCCTATAAATAAGGCTTCCTTGTCATTTTTTAGTAAATCAGTAAATTTATCTAAAAAGTCATAAACTTCTTCAATGTTTTGGATTTTTTGAACGTATGAATTAGCAAATTCAAGTGTTGCTTTGACATTGTCAAAATCATCAAATGCAAAAGTGTTTAAATGATAAGAAGAAAATAAATTTAGCAAGGATAGATTTTTAAACGATCACAGTATTTTTCTATATTCTAAACAACAAGATTTTGAAAGCAAGAAACCAAGATCAAGTAAACTATTTTTAATTTTGGCTGCTGGAATTTCTTTACCTTCTGATTTTAATCTATAAAGCCTTAGAAGTTTATGAACTTTCATTGCAATCATAAAGTTCAATTTAGGGACTTTTATACCAGATTTATAAACCGCAAATTCTTTAGGCAAAATTTTAGGAGACAATACTTCAATTTCAGTATCATTGTGCTTTGACTTGGCAATTATTTGATCTTTAAAGTTAAATGTAATGTTAGAAAGCTGATCCAAATTTGATATTCTAGATGATGCATTTTTAGAGACAAAGTCTATGTCGCTAGCTCCTTTAAAATAATCGTTATATTTTATGGCAATTGATTTACTTCCTTGAACTAAAAATCCCACATCTTGCATGTGTTTAATAAGCGATAATTGCTCATTTGAAACAAAATTATTTTTCTTACATAATTTTGCAAAATCTTTAAACCTAAATGCAGTGAAAAGTTTAACTTTTAGCCAGTTTAATGACTTAAATATGTTGTAGTCATAAAACTTGTTAAAAAGAATGTTAGACAATGAATTTATTGCTCACATTAGTAGAAGCCAAAGAATTAGAATCCTAAAGATTGTTGCAATTGCAAGAACATATACATTTTCAGCAATATGCTCATTCATTAATTTTTCTAAACTTTGCTTAGTAAGCTCATTAAAATACAACGGAAGTCTGTCAAAAAAGATTAGAAAGACATAGAAAACAAAACTGAAAATAACAGGTGCAAAAAATAATGAGGAAAAGTATACGGCTATATTATTTCTTTTATATTTTTCTGCAATATGTATTTTGTCTTCTAGTATCATGAACTTCCTCATACATAAACTCTATTTTCATCTGCCTTTTTTTGCTCAGCAATTTTAATATAATCATTCAAAAAGTCTATTGTGCTGTTAACTTTTTGCTTAGCAATTATTAGCGAAAGCCAGGTGTTTCATTCTGATTTAACGCTGTCTAAAGATTCTTTAGCTATTTGCAATGCCTTGTGTATAGTCTCAATGTTTCATGTTTTAGAAACTTTAATTATCTCGCCAAAAATTGTAAAAATAAAGTTCTTTGAATAATTAAATTGTAATTCAGTTTGTCTAAGGAGTCCGAGCAGACTGCCCACAGTTGATAGACCCTTAAATATAGCAGCTACTTGTGGAAATCCATCAAGAGATTCAGATACTGTGGACAATGTATCCCCGCCTAGTTGCGCAAGTTCTAAAACAGGATCTAAATCTTTTAATATTTCTTTTACTTTATAAATAGCGCCAGCTATACCAGAGTGAAAGTTATAAAATGTTTCACTTTTTCATCATAATTGATTTTCAATATCAGTTCAATCAGAATCCTTTATATATTTACTAAGTTCTGAGTGCTCAGATGTATTAGTGTCATATGATAGTGATCTTCTTTTACGACCGCTGCCGTGAGTTCTCTTACCCACTAATGATGATATTTTTTTATTAAATTCTTTTAACTGCTCTTCGAAAAATAGTTGTATATCAGCATTGTTTTCTGAAAGTGCTTCCTTCTTTGTTGTTTCGTCATTTTGTATAATTGCAATCATATGTTCTCCATTTGTGAATTATTGATTTTCTATTTGCTATTTACTGCACAAAAAAAATTATAAAAAAGCTGTTTTTACAAATTATTTATATGGAATGATTGTGGTTTTATTGGGCAAAAACATAGACTTTTACCCCTTAAAAACAGCCAAATTTGCACTTTTTGGACAAAGGGCAAGGGTAGAGTTTAAAATAATATATAATAATATTTCACGGAGAATTTATGGTACATATTGTTTTATTCGAGCCTGAAATACCACCAAATACAGCCAACATCATTAGGACATGTTTTGCAATTGGGGCTAAATTGCACATAATTAAACCTATTTCATTTAGCTTAGATCCTAAATACTTATCTCGCCCAGCAGCAGGCAGACTTTTAAGTGATATTGAGCACGAAGTTCATGATTCATATTCTGATTTTTATAGTAAATATAAAGACAAAAATATTTATTACATAACTAGATATGGACTCAAAACATATACTGATGTCGATTTTAAAAAAGAATATGAAAATAATGATGAAATATGACTAATGTTTGGCAAAGAATCTACTGGAATAGACAAGCAAGTGTTACATGACAACATTGACAATTGCCTAAGAATTCCAATGATAAGCAAAATGAGGAGCATAAATTTAGCCAACTGTGTCGCCATTGTTGGTTTTGAGGTTATGAGGCAAATCGATTTTAAGGATTTATCACTTTACGAAACTCAAAAAGGAAAAGATTTTATTAAAGAATGAGTCAAAGAATAACTAGCGTACAAAATCCTAAAATTAAGCAACTTAGAAAAATTTTCAATGATAAAAATTCAGAATTTTTTATAGTTGAAGGATATCACTTAGTTGAAGAAGCTTTAAAAGAAAATCTTGTGATAGAATTGTACGAATCAGACTATAAAACAGCCATATACAATAATTCTATATTAGTTAGCCAAAATGTGTTAGAGGCTTTAACTAAAACAAAAAATCCTGAAGGAATTGTTGCCTTATGTCGCAAAAAGCCAAATTTTGAGCAATTAGGAAATAAAGTTGTTTTCTTAGACAATGTTCAAGACCCTGGCAATGTTGGCACAATAATAAGAGTAGCTAAATCATTTGGTTTTGATACAGTTGTATCTAATGTAAATTTTTATAATGACAAAGTCATTCGTTCTAGCCAAGGAGCCTTATTTACAGTTAATTTGGTAAATTATAATTATGATAATTTAACCAATATACTCCTAAAATATAAGCAAAATGGCTTTAAAATTTACGCTACTAGTTTAGATAAAAGCAGTGTTGAAATTGAAAAAGTAAAATTTGAAAGTGATAAAGCAGTAATTGTTTTTGGCAATGAAGGTTCGGGAATAAGCAGTGCTTTAGCTGACATAGCTGACATGCTAATTTATGTACCAATTAATTTCGAGAGTCTAAATGTAGCTGTTTGCGCCGGAATAGTTCTTTATGAAGCTAATAAAGCAAAAAAGTAGGATAAAATGCAAAAGAAATTGAATGAAAGTTACCAAACTAAAAAATTTTCTAGAGAACTTAATGGCTATTCAGTCACTGAAGTGAATACATATATAAGCACACTTTTAGACAAAATAAGTAATTTAGAATCAGAAATTGAGTTATATAAAGCCAAACAACAAGAAATAGCTTCTAAACACCAAAATGAAATAACAGAATTAGAATCTGAAATATCTTTACTAAAAAGCGAAAGAAAATAATGAATATTGATACTGATAACCAACAATTAATAAACTGATATCCTGGACATATGGCTAAAGGAATGCGTGAAATTAAAGAAAATGCATCAATAGCTGATGTTTTTATTATTGTTTTGGATGCTAGGTGTCCAATTAGTAGTTACAATGAAGATTTTGATTCTATTTCACCTAATAAACCAAGATTATTTATAGTTACCAAAAGTGACTTGATGGATGTTTCTAAAAAAAGTGCAATAGAAAAAAGATTTGGATCTTCAATGATATTATGATTAGATTTAAGAAATCCAAAGAGCAAAAATATCATAATAAACAAGCTTAAAAAAATAACTGCAGATAAAGTTGCAAAAGATAAAGCCAAAGGACTTATAAATTCAAGGATCAAAGCTTTTGTTATGGGCATACCAAATGCTGGCAAGAGCACATTAATAAACTTGCTTAGTAGCAAAAAAAGTCTCCAAGTTGCTAATTATCCTGGAGTAACTAGAGCTAAAAAATGAGTTGTTGTAGACAATTTCTTTTTTATGGATACACCTGGCATTTTGCTTCCTAAATTAAACGATCAGTATGCAGCGACTAAATTAGCTATGATTGGTTCAATAGAAACAAGCATTTTTCCTCAGAAGTTTATTTTTACTAACTTTTTAAAAGTAATGGCTGACTATTATCCACAGCTACTTAAAAATGAATTTAATTTAAGTGATGAAGAATTAAACAATTTAGATGAGATAAAAACATATAATATTTTGACCAAAATCGCTGTTTTAAAGGGTTATACAAAAAATAATAAGCATGACTTTAATAAAGTGTATACTCATTTTATAAACTGAGTTAGAAACCTAAAAGGAGTAACATTTGATTAACTTTTATTTTGTTAATCGAAAGATAAATTATGAAAAAATACACACTTGAAGAGAAAATAAATGTCTGGTATGAAGTTATTAAAGTTAATAAGCTTACAATGAAAAGAGATGTTCATATGTCATATCGGAGCATTTTCCCAATTATTTTAGTGCTTCTAGGTTTAATGATTTGGTCAGATGTTATTATTGCAAGACTTGAAATGAATGTTTCTAATATTATTTCATTAGTTGTTGTCAATGTTTTATTTCCGCTTATTATAAGCTTATCGCTCTGATTTATAGTAATAAAAGTTTATTTGCACAAAACAATAATTGCTATAGATAAATATGATGAAATAAAAGCAAAATACTGAGTAAGAAAATATGTTAAAGCTGGCTGCAAAAAGTATCCACACAGCTATATAGATTATTCAAGTTAAGATTACTTCGTAACATAATTTGCCAAAATGCTTAATTTACAGGCATTTTAGAAAATGAGACTATTACAAATTGACATTTTAAGCATTTAATTATTTATATATAATTAAAATAATAATGCAACAGGGGAAAAGATGTCTAACAAAGTAATAAATGTTTCCAAAATCATTAATAAATTTGAAATTAAATTAGTTAATGCTGACCATAATTTGAAATTCAGAGACATAAATTTGCCATCAATTCATAGGCTTGGTCTAGAAATAGCTGGAATTATAGACAACAAAAGATACAGTGAAAATGTTATTTGTTGGGGAACAAAAGAATCTTTGTATTTTAATACCTTAACAAAACAAGATTTTATTGCGCTACTTAGGAGAATATTATCTGTAGAGCCACCACTATTAATCCTATCCAAAGGTGTTCTAGCCAACCAATATGAAGTTATTAAGACTGTATGTAATGAATATAAAATTCCTTTATATATTTCTGATAAAAGTACTTCTAAAATAACTTCTACTATTGGTACATATTTAAGTGATTTTTATTCTGAAGAGACACAAGTGCATGCCTGCTTAGTTTCAATTCATGGCATAGGTGTGCTGATTGTTGGCCAATCAGGTATTGGTAAGTCTGAAGCTACTCACGAGCTTATTCAAAGAGGGCATTTATTCATTGCTGATGATGCAGTCTTGGTAAAACATATAGGGGCAAATTATTATGGCTCTAGCCCATATCTAACTAAAGATTTATTAGAAGTTAGAGGAACTGGATTAATTAGTATAATGCAATTATATGGAGTTAAGTCAGTAACACGTGGTACAGTCATAAGTTTATGTGTAGAGTTAGTTGATAAAGCCGACGTAAACTATGATAAATTAGACCGTTTGGGTGATAGAGAAATGTTTTATGATGTGTTAGGTGGCAGAATTCCTAAAGTTCAAGTACCAATTAAAGAAGGCGCATCAGTTTCTTCATTAATTGAAGCTGCAGTTATAGCTTTTAAGGCAAAAAAAGAAGGCTTTGATGCATTGTCCTTGCTTACTGCTAGGTCAATTGAACTAGAAAATGAAACAGATAAAGGAGGAGAATATGAATAATGCTGAAAAAATAGGTGACTGACATGTTTACCCTGGTGTTTGAACACCTGAAGCGGGCAAAATTGCTAATGAAGCCAGTGTGTTATTCCGTATTGGCTCATTGCCAGTTCATACTTATTCGCTAACAATGATGCTTGGTATGATTGCAGCAATTTTGACAATTGTTATTTTTTGAAGACGTGCAAAATATGAGTGAGAAATTTTACTTACTTTAATATTTTTAACAATTCCTATGGCTATTTTAGGCGCTCGTATATGAAATGAAGTTGATCAAGCAATAAACAATCCAAATTACAACTGGCGTAATTGATACAAAGTCTGAGAAGGTGGACTTAGTATTCAAGGTGGGGTTGTGCTTGCTGTTGTAGTCGATCTTACTTATGTATATTTCAAAAGAGACAAAATTGACATTAGAAAAGCTTGTGACATTATCATCCCTACAATATTAATTGGGCAAGTTATTGGCCGTTGAGGTAACTATGCTAACCATGAAGTTTATGGAAGAATAGACTACAGCGGCGCTAGCTCATTAATTTTTGGTAGAGCATTTGCTGAGAATATGTTCCTAAAAGATGAAAGCGGAACAGGATACAGATACCCATTATTCTTGTATGAATCTATTGTTAACTTATTTGCATATATAATTTTAGTATGAGTTATTAATCAAATGTCATTGCTAAAACCTGGTGCAACAGCTCCTTTATACTTTGTATGATATGGTTTAGTGCGTATTGCCATGGAGCCATTAAGAGACTATAGACAAGCAATTTATGTTGGCGCTGCTTATGCATTTGCTGTTTTAGGTGGAATTGCATTTATATTCTTCCAGTTCTTTAATCCTACACATTATGTAAGAGAGTGAAAGAGAGGCAGATTTATTTATCAATATGCTCATCCTGAAGAATATATTGCTTGAATTGAAAAAACTAGAATTAAGACAAAAAACTCAAAACCAATAACAAAGGTGGTATCTTAAAATGAGTAATGAAGCAATGTATGATGTAGTTATTATCGGTGCTGGCCCTGGTGGTCTTAATGCTGCATTATATGCATCAAGAAGCGGCTTAAAAACTTTAATTGTTGAAAAAGAAGTGCCAGGTGGCAAAATTAACTCGACATCTGAAGTAGAAAACTGATTAGGATTTAAAAAAATAAGCGGATTTGAGCTATCAGATACTTTGTATTCTCATGCTATGGCTTTTGGTGCTAAGTTCAAAAGCGCTGAAGTGGTTTCAATTAAACACATTAATCCTTTATTGCAAGAAGTAGTATTAAAAAACGGTGATAGCGTCTCAACTAAAACAGTTATTATAGCCACTGGTTTAGTAAATCGTAAGCCTACTGACATTGAAAATTTTGCTAAATTTGATAAAAAAGGCATCAGCTATTGTGCAGTATGCGACGGCCCATTATTTAGAGGCAAGAATGTATTTGTTTTAGGCGACGGTAATTCTGCTTTTGAGGAAGCTTTATACTTAACTTCATTTACTGACAAAATTACTTTAATCACAAGAAGTGATAAATTTTATGCAGAAGACATAACTGTTGAAAAAGTAAAAGCTGAGCCAAGAATTACACTTATTACAAACACTTATATCAAGAGTTTAGAAGGCAATGAATTTGTTGAAAAGATCAATTTAATAGGCAAAGACGGCAAAATCACAACATTAGATTGTGATGGCTTATTCCCAATGATTGGTTTTATTCCTACATCAGAATTTGCTAAAGAATTAAATATAACTAATGAAAAAGGTTATATAAAAACAAATGAAAAAATGCAAACAGCAGTAGAAGGTATTTATGCTGTTGGCGACATTAGAGACAAAGAAATCCGTCAAATAGTAACAGCTGCTTCTGATGGAGCTGTTGCTGCTAAAGAAATCTGAAATTCATTAAAATAATTAAAAAACAAAGAACAAAAAAAATTAGGCTTGTGCCCAATTTTTTTATTTGCTTTAGATCCCCTAAATTTACCAAAACAATTGTTTTATAGTAATAAAGCAATAAATCCTTAAATAATTTCATACTTGCTAAATATTGCTTTAAACATGTTAATGTTTATAATAGTGCCGTTTTCAAACTTTGTATTTTCAAAGTCTAAAATTAGCTTATTATAAATTTCTTCTTGCTGATCTTCAAAAGGTTTTGTCTCAAAATTTTTAGATAATTTTATGTAAAAACTAATTCTTCTTCTGCCAGAAAATGCTATTAGCCTTAATTCATTTTTAGGTAATTTCATTTGCATAATTTCAGTATCTCTTTTGATTGTATTTTCAATCAAATAAGCCTGTGAAATAGACTCATTAGACAATTTTCATTTTTTAATGTCGCCAACTTGCATAGCCGTAGAAATAGCTATATATACAAAGATTGCAAAAGCTAAAAAACACATAAGTTGATACCAAGTTATAGCTGTATTTATTTTTGCTATAAATGAGTAAATAAAAGTGATTATCCCAAAAAGATTTAAAAGTGAACAGCATACAAAATAAATAACAATATTCATAAATGATTTTAGTAAATCATCAATATAGCTTTCTCTAACTTTTTGCTTGTTATAAACAATAGATGACTTAACAAAAGCATAGCGATAACTATTAAATTTATATCAATTTAAAGACACCAAAATATAAACAGCTAGCCCACTTAAAAATGTTAAAGAAACAGAAACAATAAATAAAATTAAAGACATATTTTGCATAATAAATTCATTCGCTTTTTGACAATAATTAATTAAAGTCAAATTATACTTTTATTTTGTATAAATCTATTTATGGTAGCAAAAAAATGGCAAAAATTACATTTTTAAATATTTTTAACTATTATAAGTATAATATTAATATCTCTATTAATTAGCATGCAAAATTGCGATTAAATTTGAGATTATTTATTCAATTATAGGAGAAGCGAATGAATTATAAATATGTTAAACCAGGTCATGCTGTTAGCGACCCAAATGAAACAGTTCGTTTTCTTGACGTTGATGGAAAACTAATTCAAGAATTTAAACCATCAGCAGAAACCAAGAAAAAACTAGTTGAAATGTACAAAAACATGATTAGATCTCGTCAATGAGACCTATACTCATTAACATTACAAAAAACTGGTCGTTTAGGTACTTTTGCACCTGCTTTAGGTGAAGAAGCTGCTTTAACAGGTATTGGATTTAATCTTAACAAGGAAGACTGATTTATTCCACACTACCGTGTATTACCAACTCAATTAGCACGTGGTATTTCAATGGATAAAATTTATTCATACTGACAAGGTTCTGAAATTGGTTCAGCATTTGCTGGCACAAACACATTACCTATTCACGTTGTTATTGGTTCACAAGTTCCTATTGCAGCTGGTGTTGCACAAGCTTTAAAATTCCAAGGCAAAAAAGCATTAGCTATGGTTACAATCGGTAACGGTGGAACAAACGAAGGTGAATTCCATGAAGGATTAAACATGGCTTCAGTTCGTAAATGACCACTTGTTACAGTTGTTATGAACAACCAATGAGCAATTTCTGTTCCTGAACACAACAGCTACATTGTTAAAACACTTTCACAAAGAGCTAAGTCATATGACATGCCAGGTGTTCGTGTAGATGGTAATGACTTAATTGCTGTTAACGAAGTTATGGAAGAAGTTTATGAATATGTAAGAGAAGGGAATGGTCCTGTTTTAGTTGAAATGGTTACCTGACGTCAAGGTCAACACACAACTAGTGACAACCCTAGAGTTTACCGTTCTAGAGAACTAGAAATGGAAAAAGAAAAATGAGAACCATTCCACCGTATCGAAGCTTACCTTCTTTCAGAAAAACTTATTACTGAAGAAGACATCAAAGTTTGATCAGAAGCTGGCGCTGAAGAAGCTAAAGCTGCATATGCTCTTTCAAAAGAATTATGTGAAGGTACAACATTTGATCACATTTACGACTACACATACGAAAAATTACCTGCAGATTTAGTAAGACAAAAAGAAACAAACAGAAAATTGTTTGGCAAATAATTGTTCCCATTTTTGATTTTTAAAGGAGATATATAATGGAAAAAATTTCATTAAATAACATTGGTGCCTTAAATCACGCATTAGACTTGGCAATGGAAAAATTCCCTAATGTAGTTATTTATGGTGAAGATGCAGGTTTTGAAGGTGGTGTATTCCGTGCTACTGAAGGTCTTCAAAAGAAATATGGTGACCAAAGAGTATGAGACTCACCAATTTCTGAAGGTGGTATAGCAGGATCAGCTGTTGGTGCTTCAGCTGCAGGTCTTAGACCAGTTGTTGAAATTCAATTCTCAGGTTTCTCATTCCCAGCTATGAACCAAATCTTTACAAACGCTGCTCGTTATAGAACAAGATCACACGGTGTTTACTCATGTCCAATGGTTGTTAGAATGCCTTGTGGTGGAGGGGTTAAAGCTCTTGAACACCACTCAGAAGCTCTTGAAACAATTTACTCACACGTTCCTGGACTAAAGGTTATAATGCCTTCAACACCTTATGACACAAAAGGTTTAATGTTAGCAGCTATTGAAGATAATGACCCTGTTATTTTCTTAGAACACAAACACGACTACCGTGCTTTCAAACAAGAAATCCCTGCAGAATACTACACCATTGAAATTGGTAAAGCTAATGTTGTTGTTCCAGGTGAAGACTTGACAATTACAGCATATGGTCACGTTCTACACGAAACATTAGGTGCACTTAAGTTATTACAAGAAAAAGGTAAAGATTACTCAATCGAAGTTATTGACTTAAGAACTCTAAAACCTCTTGACAAAGAAACTATAGTTTCTTCAGTTAAGAAAACAGGTCGTTTATTAGCAATTTCTGAAGCTGTTGAAACACTTTCAATCAACTCAGAAATTATTACAATTGTTAATGAAGAATGTTTCGATGACCTTATTGCTAAACCAAGAAGATTAAATACAGCAGACGTTACAATTCCTCTTCCTGTATTAGAAAAACAATTCTTCTTTGGCAAAGAACAAATCGCTAAAGTTATTGAAGAAATGTTAGGCTAATTTAATTCATTAGCTAAACTATAAGACAAAAAGTGATTATGCTTTTTGTTTTATATTATAATTTACGTAGATTTATTTATTAAATCTACGTTTTTAAATTTAAAAACTTAATAATAAATATAACCGTACGGAGGTAAATATGTTATTTAAAGACACTGGCGAAGAAAAGTCAAGCTGCAAAAAAGCAGATGCTCCTGCTGTTGTAGGACAAATCCAAGTTTCAGACGAATTACTTGATTTTTCTGCATTCGCTAAGCCAAAGAAGAAAGAATCATCATGCAAAGAAAGTGGAACTTGCTCAAAAGATGATGAAAACCTTACACCTCGTGAAAGAGCTATTAGAGCAAGAAAAGAAGGTAAATAATGGCTGTTGAGCTTGCACAAGTTAAACCACTAGAAGAAAAAGAAGCTCCTATTTCAGGAATTCGTAAGGCTATTGCTAAAAACTTAAAAGAAGTTTTAGAATCATCAGCATACTGTTCATTAGTTTTAAAAGCTGATGTTACTAACCTTTGAAATTTACGTGCAAAAGTTAAAGACAAAGTTTTTGCTGAGCACAATGTTAAATTAACATTTTTATCATGAATAGTTAAGGCTTCTGCTATCGCATTAAGCGAATACCCATCTTTTGCTGCTAGATGAGATGGTGTTGAAGGTAAAGTTTACTACCCAGGTACATTAAACATTGGTATTGCTGTTGACACACCTTTTGGTCTATTTGTGCCTGTAATTAGAGGTGTTGAAAACTTAAGTGTTATTGACATTCAAAAAGAAATTGTGAGATTATCAACTCTTGCTAGAGACAAAAAACTAAAAATGTCAGACATGAGTGGTGGTTGTTTTGCAATTACTAACGTTGGTAGTGCTGGTGTTCTATTTGGTTCACCAATCATGAACAAAGGTAACACAGCTATTTCAGCTACTGGTGCAATCATTGATGAATTAAAATTAAACAAAGAAGGCGCTGTTGAAAACAGAAAAGTTATGTACTTATCAATAGCAGCTGACCACCAATGAGTTGATGGTGCTGACATGGCTCGTTTCCAAGGCAGAATTAAAGAATTAATCGAAAACCCAGAACAATTAGGAGAATTTTAATATGACAGCAGAATCAAAATGCACAAAGTCATGTGCTACAGGCTGTGCATCTAGTTGTGAAGCATCAAAATCATCTTGCGCTTCAAGTTGCGCAAGCCAATCATCATGCAATTCATCATGTCCAAAGAGCACTTGCTCAGAAGCTAAAGAATGCTCATCTTGAAAAGATGAAGGTCTTAAATACAACGGCGAAGTTGCTGATGAATTTGACTTAATTGTAGTTGGTTCAGGTCCTGGTGGATATTTAGCTGCTGAAATGGCAGGTAAAGCAGGACTAAAAACATTAATTGTTGAAAAAGAATTCTGAGGCGGTGTTTGTTTAAACATAGGATGTATCCCTACAAAAGCTATGCTTAGATCAACACATGCATTAGAAGAAGTTATTCATGCAGCTAAATTTGGTGTAGTTGCAAACTTAGAAGACTTAAACATTGACTACCAACAATCATGAGTTAAAATGCATGAACGTAAAGCTAAAGTTGTTGCTAAGCTTTCAGGTGGTGTTAAGTTCTTAATGAAGGCTTCAAAAGTACAAACAGAAGAAGGTGTTGCTAAATTTGTTGGTGCAAGAGAAATCGAAGTTAATGGCAAAGTTTACCGTGGCAAGAATGTTATTTTAGCTACAGGTAGTCACTCAAACAGAATGAAATTCCTTGAAGGATTTGAAAAAGGCTACGAAAGCGGCAAGTTAATGACTTCACGTGAAGCTATTAACAACGATAAATCATTGCCTGCATCAATGGTTATCGTTGGTGGTGGTGTTATCGGTGTTGAATTTGCACAAATGTATGCATCAATGGGTACAAAAGTAACCATTATTCAAAGAGAAGACCGCTTACTTCCTGGCATTGACAAAGAAATTGTTGACGAATTTGCAAAAATTCTTAAAACCGATTCAAAAATCGACGTTATCTACGGTGCAACAAGCACAAAACTAGAAGATGATGAAAACTTAGTTTACACAAAAGATGGCAAAGAAGAAAAGATCACTGCTGAAGTTATTCTTATTGCTACAGGTAGAGTTCCAGCATCTGAAGGTTTAGCTGAAGTTGGTATTGAATTAGGCGCAAGAAAAGAAGTTAAAGTTGACAAATTCTTACGTACTAATGTTAAAGGTGTTTATGCTATTGGTGACGTAACTAACCAAAACATGTTAGCTCACGTTGCTTACATTCACGCTGTTACAGCTGTGCACCACATTCTAGATCTATATGGCATTCCATATGATCCAGCTACAAAACCTGTGCCCGCATGTATCTACACAAGCCCAGAAATTGCCACAGTTGGTTTAACTGAAGAACAAGCTAAAGAAGCTGGTTTAGACTTTATTGTTTCTAAATACAAATTTGCTACTTTAGGTAAGGCAATTGCTGCTGAAGAAACTAAAGGTTTAATAAAATTAATAGTTCTTAAAGACGGTCACATTGTTGGTGCTTCATTAATGGGCCCTAATGTAACAGACTATGTTGCTGAATTAGCAGTAGCTATTGAAAAGAGAATATGTGTAACAGCTTTAACACACATTATTCACCCACACCCAACATTTAATGAAATTATTTGAGAAGCTGCTAGAAGTGCTTTATCAAAATTAACTGCTGAAAAATTAAATGAAAGAAAAAACAGCTAATCTGTTTTAAGTGCTAAGCAAAAGCTTAGCGCTTTTTATTTTTTTTCTACAACCTAGCTAAAGTAAAGCTGGCAAAATAAAACAAGAAGGCTGCTTACAATGTGTTAAAATTTATAATTGCATTTTTAATATTTTATTGTACAATACTTAATATACAGTTCTAGAATTAAAAAATAATTATGAAAGGAGCGCATATGGCAAGAAGAGATCAACTCAATGGTAAAGGCCCTCTTGTTGGTAACTTACGTTCTCACTCAATGATCGCTACAAAAAGAAAATTCAATGTAAACTTGCAAAAAATTACTATTACAAATAGTAACGGCACACCAACAACACTAAGAGTTAGCGCAAAAACAATTAAAACATTGAAGCGTAAGGGTATCCTTTCAGCACAAGCATAATTACCATTTAATAATAATTTAAAAACCAAGCTGTGATTTTAAAAGCTTGGTTTTGTTTCTTTAATTGCCTTCTAGACCATCTTTAACTTCAGTATATAGCTGAGAGCCATAAAGAGATTTTATTATTAATAAGCCTAATTCAGTGCCAGCTGCTGCTGCTTTGCCTGTAAAAAGCTTATTGCTTTGCGATACAAGATTATCACTTCTGTTTTTAGAACAGGTAATATCAATATTTTCAATTGGAAAAGAGCTATAAACTTCGCTTTCAGTAATTATGCCATTTTCATATAATGCATTAGGTGCATCGCAAATTGCAAAAACATACTTATTTAGCTTTCTGAAATTTTTAATTATTTCTAGCGATTCTTTATCTTCTCTTAATTCCTTAGCACCCGCTCCACCAGGAATAAATATTGCATCATAATAAGATTCATCAATTTTATTAACTAGATCAAGCGTAACTATATTATGCTGGCCAGTTGCACTTTTATAGCTGGGATTAAAATATGTAATTTCTTCAATTTGTTTTGATCTCTTTAAAACACTCAAAACAGAAACAAGCTCCATGTCATTGAATCTATTATGAACTATTACTAATAATTTCATTTATGTTTCCTTTACTATAAACGTTTTTTTAGCTACACCACTCTTTTCTTACGTCTGATAATTCCTCTTCAGATAGCCACCAAAATTAATGCTAATGGTAAAAATATTGTTAGCGCTACTACAACTAGATATACTCTTAGTCACATTTTATTACGATTATGTTTAGCGGTTTCAATTTGCTCATGGATTTCAACTGACTTTTCGCCAAAAAAGTCACCAATATCATCTAAACGTCTTTTATCAATTAGCCTAATAATTACATAAGCCACAATTAATAGAGCCATTATTATTGTGCAAATTAAACAAAATAATTGTGTGTTTTTAAAACTTTTATCTAATCATTTTGGCCACTCTAGATTAATATAAAATGAGCCGTCTCTACTTCCAGCTTCTCAGTTTCCTGATTTATATAAACCAAAAATAATTAAAGTTATTAAACCTAAGTAAGTAAGAACAAAAATTAGCATCCATAATAAATTAATATCTTTTAAAACAATTTTTTTATAAACTAAGTGAAAGGTTGAGCTAGAAGTATAATCACCTGCTGAGATAGCATCTCTATGTCTTTGCACTGTGTTTGATCATTGTCTTTTTTCAATTGCATTCTTAATTGCATCTGCAAAAGAGACAAACATTATGATTGCGAATAATACCAAGTAGCCAACAAGTGGCTTTCCGTCTTTACCAGCGCCAAAAGGCTTAACCTTATATCAAGTCAAAATAAAGAAAGCAACCGCAGCAAAAAAGATAAACAAAGACATAAAGATCATAAATGACTTTATTTTCTTTTCTGATTTTATTACTTTATACATTCTAGGTGAAAATTGATTAAGCGGATCTCTGTATGATTTTTTTGCTTCAGTTGCAAAGGAAACATCTCTGTTGCTTTGCACAATTTCCATTGTTTCTCTATTATGAATTGGTCTATATTTCATAACTACCTCTATATTAATTTAATTATATATAAAACAGCCATTATTATTTATTAATGGAATGTTTAATTTTTAGATAAGAAGCAGCGCCAAGTGTAAAAAAAATATTTTTTTGTTGCAAAATAATTTTTTTATTTATAATTAATTACGTTATGAATACATTCAACCAATATAATGCACGTGCAATTATGGCTAACATTAAGATGATCTTCTTAATGAAATTTTGCTATTAGCTCCGCATTTATTAGGTTATAAAAAGACATTTTATATACATTAATAAGTAATACCAGATAAAAGTAGGAGCAAATCCTACTTTTATTTAGCACAATTTTATAAAAATTACATATTACCTATTAAATATATGTTCATAACACAAATTTAAAATTTTACTTACATTAACACTTTAAATCCTTAAATATTTTTTGCCATACATTTATATTCAATGCTTTAAATTTTTATAAAAAAGAGCAAAATGTTATGGCTTATTAATGTATATAAAAGAAAGGGATATTATGCCAACAAAAAGAAATAAATTATTCTTATACTTAGGTACATCAGCAGTTGGCTTAGCCACACCTCTAGTAGCTGCTAGATGTCAAAATGATGAATATCAAGAATTAGATTACAAAAAATGAGCAAATATTTTAGATGGAAAACCTGAGTCATTATGAAACTTAGAGTTAGAATCTAAAGCTTATGAAAACGGTGAGTCATTAGTTAAAAATGACTTATTAGCGCAAGGAATTCTTAGAGCACCAGCACCAGGAACTAGACCTGCAGTGTCTGAATATTCATTTGATGGTTCTGTAAGCTATGGTTCATGACAAAGTACAGCTTTAGAATCAGCGCAAGGAGTCTTGCTTAGAAAAGAAGTATTATTTTCACCAATTGTTATTAAAACAATTGACGGAAAATTTGTTAACGCCCGTCCTTCTGTTTGAAGATACAAATTAGAATTAGGTTCAAAAGTTATTGTGACTGGTGCTGACAATAAGGTTCATGAATTTGACAATGACCTAGTCGATGAATTTCCACAACCAGATGGTGAGCCAGTTAGCCACAAAGGCAAAAATATTGCAACCTTTAAACATCCATTATATGAAGCAACTTCATCAAATGCTAAGAGCATTAACAGCAAACAATTTAAAGATTTATTAAAGAAAGCTAAAAAATTACAATTTGAAGTTGTAAAAGGTCAAAAATGAATCAATAATAAAGGCGAAGCAACTCAATATGAAGTTGTTCCTAAAGACTTTTACTACTCATGATTAAGAACAACAGGTAGAAATGTTGAACAACGTGAAAAATTGTTGAAAGATTCAGCAAAGGAAGAATACAAAGATGGTAAAAAGAGTGCTGAAATCGACAAATTTATAAATCAAAAATGATTAACACAAAACTCAACATTCTTTACTAAGAGTTCGAAGTATTCTAATGAATATGTTTACCAATTCTTAAGCATTGATTCATCAAAGTTCTATAATGAGAAAGACTTTATTGTTGATAACAAGCTAACATTCAACCCATTAACTGAAGGTAAACAAGGTTCATTTGACTTGCTTTTTGAACAACTAGCAACTTCTCAAGACTTTTCAGCAGCTCCATCACAACTATTAGATGAATATGATAAAGACCCATCTAAAGTCCCAGCTAAACCTGTAAGAGCTAATCCAAAAAATGGCGCTGTTGAAGAATACAAAAAGATTCTTGAAGGCACCAAAGGCTCACTAGCAAGTAAAATCGGACTATACTGATATGGTTTCCATGAAGAAGATATTTTAACAGCTGGTAGATACTACTATGCTGGTTGGAATCCAAGCAATAGAGAGGAAACATATAAATTAAACCCTCACTATAGAAAAGAAAGAGCAGATGATCCAATTGCTAAGTGAAAAGAATCAAAACAAGTTAAAGAATATCGTACATGATACCAAGGCGATGCTTTAAACGAAAACATCTTTAAAACAGCCGTAAAGAACGAATTCTTAAAAGGAACGTTGTCATTTGCTCCTCAATCATTATTAGAGAAAAAAGATTTAGATCACTTTAGCAACAGACAACGTGACTATGGTGCAAGCTTTATAAGAGAAAATAACCCAACAACTAGTCCATATACATTCTTAACATCATACATTCCATATGCACAAACACATACTAAAGACACTAAATTTAACTTCAATGAACACTTTGCAAAGTTAGCATTTGGCGCTTCAATTGAAGAAATTAAAACAGGTGCTAAAGCCACAAATCTAAAAGATAAATTAGGCGGAACAGCTGTAGCATTTAGAACATTAATTAACTCTGCAATTAACTGAGAATACTTAGCTAAATACATTAGCAATGACAAAAAAACTGCATGATACAGCTTAATTGCTCCGAATACAGTAATTCAAGCTAGTGATCAAAATGGCAAAATTGTTCAACCCGAAGAATTTGCTGATAAATTCAACGAACAATTCTTTGTTGATGCACAAGGAAATAAAGTTGCAACTGTTTCAGTAAAAGAAAACAGAGACAAATCAAATGTTCAAAGTGATGCTGAAAGATTCAAATCAGCTAAATTCAAAGAAATTCAAGCTGAAGTTAAGAAAATTTTAGACAAATACTACCAAGACAACAAACTTGATGCAACTAAAGACAAAGTAGAATGAACATTAATTAACCGAAACGTTGGCTCATTTAACCCACCATTATTGGAACAATTAGTAAGATGAATTCCTGATTTATATAAAGCACTAGATCCTAGACTTAGTGCAACTTACAAAAAATTCGATACACGAGAAGAATGAGTTAGTGCAATTGGTTCACAAACTTCATATTCAAACTTTGCATCAATTAGATATGACACAAACAACATAGGTGCGGGATATGATGGCTTAGGTTTATCATCACTTAGAGTTGTAATGGTGTTGATTAACTCTGACAACGAGTTAAAAAACTCATTAAGAAAGAGTTTCCCACAATTAGTTAAAGCTTCAGAAGAATTTGTAAAATTCATGAAAGACAGTAAAAATAATTTCAAATGAAGTGTTCCGCTTGATAACTGAAAAGATGTTGAAAGCAAATACTGAGTTGAACTGAATGATGATCCAAGTATATATGAATGAAAAGATGGCAAGTTAGATAAAAATAGTAAACCTACCGAAAAATGAACCCATCTTTCAGCTGCAAGTGCCGAATTCTTTGTAAAATATGCAAACAGCTTGACACTAGAAGAAAACATTGCACTTTCAAATGAATTGACAAACTACTATGGTAGAGTTCCTGAACCTGCATTCTTAATAAACAAAGAACAATTTATTATCTCATTCATAAGCCCATCTCTTTCAAGACCTTACACAGGTACAGATGCTTTATGATATGCGGACTTTGTAATCCGTGGTAATAAATAATTAAAAACATAAAATAATATAAAATTTAAACTATGTTTAAGTATATATCCAAGAGAATAGCCATGGCTATTCTTACATTGTTTATTGTCATAATCTTTTCTTATACACTATTAGCGGCTTTTGGCAAAAATCCATATGATGGGATTTTAGCTGAATACATTAACAATGCTAGGCCAGGTGATGTTGTATTAGAACAAATTAAAAGAGATGCAGAAAACTATAAAAATACCCCTGTTTTAGTAAAGCTTTTTAATTACCTAGGAGGCTTATTTAAAGGGGATTTCGGAATTCTTTATGGAAAAGTAAAGGGTCAAAATGCTTTTGGCCAAAGTGTTGTCTCAGTGTTCTGAGAATATATGCCAAATAGTTTATTTGTCTCACTTCCTGCCTTTGTTATAAGTGCACTTTTAGGAACAACCTTAGGCATTGTAGCTGGTTATAAAAGAGGAACAATTTGAGACAGCATAATAAATGTTTTTGTCTTCATTTTCATAGCTGTACCATCATTTATAATCGCTCCTATGTTTATAAACTTATTTACTAAGTTAGGTTTTCCAACTATTTATACAGCTTGAGTAAGAAATGACACATCAGGAACGAATAGTTTTGCAAACTTTTTCAAAAGTATAATTCCACCAATCTTAGTTGTTTCACTTAGCTCAATGGCTATTTATACACTTTATGCAAGAAACCAAACAGTTACTGTTTTAACTTCAAACTATGTGCTTATAGCTAAAACCAAAGGTTTAAGCACAATGCAAATATTTAGAAAATATGTTTTTAGAAACATATCAATTCCACTTAGTGCAATAATACTTCCATCATACATTGGCTTGCTTTCAGGAAGTATAATTGTCGAGAGATTCTGGGGCGTTGAAGGAACTGCACTGATATTAGCATTTGCCTTCCCAAATGCTGAGATAAATATGGTTATGTATAGCATAATATTATTTACCTCATTAAGCGTGTTTACAGACATTTTGGTCGATATTTCATTTGTAATATTAGATCCAAGAATTGTCTATGGTTCAAACTCAGGAATCAACTACTTACACATTTTTAAAGCTTACTTAGTAAGAAAAAGAAAACTAAAAGAATTGTTCAACGAACAAGAAAGCTCAACAGTTATTAATGAGGAGGTTAAAGGCAACTAATGAATTCCTTAGAATTTAACAAAAAGTATGAATTAGACTCTGAATCAGTAGCAAAAATTGTTCCTTCCCAGAGGCCTAAATCTACTAACAGCATTGCTGGTAAACCAAAAGTTTTAATTGTTGAAGTTTTAAAAAGATTTTTTACAAACCCTGTTGTTGTTATTTCAACACTAGTTTTCTTAGCCATAATCCTAACAGCAATTATTGTTACAATTTCACCAACTTATAAACCTGGTGTTAGTATAGCTTCTGATGCTAAATCAAATAATTACTGAGACCAAGGACTTTCAGATGTTGGTGGCTTGCCCCCTATATTTGCCCCTCATATTTCAGTGACAAACTCATCAATTATCGAACAAGTTAATACATTTAATGATCCTAATTATGCTTATTCAAAGTACTTAAAGGAATATCTAGATTTTAGATCAGTTGCTTCTGATAGAATTGTGATTGATTACTACAAGTACTACTATGCAAGACAGTTAAATGTAGCTATTACTAAGGCCTTTAACGAAGGCTATGTAATTGATGATTCATTTGTAAATTATTTAAAAACCCAAGTTGATCAATTCTCTCTTAAAACCTACTTTGGTACAACTTTTTCAGATCGTGATGTTTGATCAACTGTATGAGCTGGAGCTCTTGAATCTATTAAAATAGCATTCTTTGTAGCAACAGTTGAAGTAATTATTGGTGTCACAATAGGCGCTTACTTAGGTTTTCACGCTGGTAAATGAATTGATACAGTGTTTATGAGAATGATTGACATTTTCCAAGCACCACCATCAATTATTTGATTATTAATGTTCATTTCCTTAAGCCAAGGCAACCCAAATGATTGAATCTTAATAGCTGGCTTACTATTTACAGGTTGAACATGACCAATTCACTCAACTAGACTATTTATAATAACTGTTAAAGATGAAGAGTACATTTTAGCTTCTAGAAGTATTGGTGCTTCAAAAAATAGACAAATTTTCTTCCATGCACTGCCAGCAATTTTAGGTAAAGTTGCAATGAACTATGTGCGTAGAATTCCAGGGGTAATTTTAAGTATTGCTTCCTTATCATTCCTAGGTTTTTACAACTCACCTGATTCATACAACCTTGGTAAGTTCTTGTTTGACAACATTGGTAAGGAAGCTGAAAACCCATGAATAGTTATTATTCCAGCAACAACACTATTATTATTAAGTTTAAGCTTACAATTTGTAGCAATTGGGCTTCATGACGCCTTAGATCCTAAAGTTATAAAAATTAAAAGATAATTAGAAAGAGCAATTATGGATACAATGGATACAAATATTCAGTCTATTACAACGACTAATGATGAAGTCATGATTGACTCAAAAGACAAATTATCTTCAATTAGGGTCGAAAAACTAGACAATAATCAGCTTTTAAAAGTCAGAAATCTAAAAGTTGACTTCAAAAACGGGCGAAATTCGCTTATAAGAATAGTTAGAGGCGTAGATATTGATGTTAATAATGGACAAATTGTTGGGCTAGTTGGTGAATCTGGCTCAGGTAAATCAGTTACTTCAAAAGCTTTAATTAATGTTAATGAAAATGCTTTAGTCTCTTGTGATGAATTAGTAATAAGTGACATTGATTTGTCGAAGATTAAAAAAGCTAAATTATGAGAATCAGTTAGAGGACACTATATTGGATATATTCCACAGGATCCTCTTACTTCGCTTAACCCTACTAGAAAAATTGGTAAACAACTATTAGATGCATTAAACTTAAACAGCGAGTGAAAAAACAGGTCTAAAGATGAGAAAAAAGACTATTTGATAGGCCTTTTGGAAAGATTTGGTATTCATGATGCTGAAGAAGTTTATGACAGATATCCTCACACATTAAGTGGTGGGATGAAGCAAAGAGTTGTTATAACAATGGTTGTTGCGCTTAAGCCATTATTAATAATAGCTGATGAGCCAACAACAGCACTTGACCCCACTGTGCAAGCCTCAGTTTTAGCCCTTTTTGAACAAATTCGGCAAGAGTATAACATTTCGATTATTCTAATTTCGCACAACATAAGTGTTGTTGCTAAATTCTGTGAATACATTTATGTTATGTACGCTGGCAAGATTGTTGAAAGAGGAACTAGAAAAGACATCTTTACCAATCCAGCTCACCCTTATACTTGAGCACTTATATCAGCCATACCTGAAAATGATGATGAGAGATTGTTCTCAATTCAAGGCACACCACCAGATATGGCAAACTTACCAATAGGCGATCCTTTTGCACCTAGAAATGACTATGCACTTGAAATTGATTATGAAAAAGAGCCACCATTAATTGAAATAAATAGCCATCATAAAGCGGCAACATGATTGCTTCACCCTGATGCACCAAAAATTCAAAGACCAAAAGAATTAGAACACAGACTAAAAAGTTTCAGAAAGGTATTTAAAGACGATGAAGAGTAGTGATAATAAAAAAGTCATTTTAGAAATTCAAGATCTTAAAAAGTACTTTTTAAACAACGGCAAAGTAAATAAAGCTGTGGATGGTGTTTCATTTAAATTACATGAAGGTGAAATAGTCGGCCTTATTGGTGAATCTGGTAGTGGAAAAACCACTGTTGGACGTTCAATTTTAAGACTTTATGATGATTATAATGGTTTTGTGACCTTAGATGATCAAATCATTAGTGGTGAAAGTATTTCTAAAAAACGCGAAAAATTCTTACGTAAAAGAGTGCAAATGATCTTCCAAGATCCACATGCATCTCTAAACGGTCAAAAAACAGTTTATAGCATACTAAAAGAACCTTTAGTTGTTAATAACATAATTAAGCAAAAAACTGGTGATTTATTCAGCGACTGAAAAAAAGTAACTGAAAACTTCCCTTTTACCTTTTTGCTTTATGCTAAAAAGTTAAAAATTAATAACCTAAAAGCAATTAATGAGCCTTCTAGCAAGTTTTTTCCAAAATGATCAGACAGATTAATTGACTTTAAATTTGACTGAGAAAATCTTTCAGTTGACGAAAACTTTGTTTCCTACTTTAACTACCTTGAGGAAAAGCAAACAATGGAAAGCGCAATTATTAATGAGATGTACACAAATACAGATCATCTTATGGCTTTCTATTATGAAAAACAAGCTCAGTACAGAAACAAAGACGTTACTTTTGATGAACTAGACTATTTAAATGCTGCTAAAGAGTTAGAAGTAGTCAAAAAACTATGCAAATATTCGCAAAAGCAATATGATGCATTGCAAAAATTAAGCGAGCTTGAAAAAGAATTACAAGAGTTAAAAAGCAATCAAAATGATTACTTGTTAACTAACAAAAATGCTTTCAACAACTTTCTTTCTGAGTACAAAAATGAGATAAAAATTTGCCGTTACGCAAGATTAAACACTTATGATTTAGATTTTTACTTTTTTAACTATAAAAAAGAGCTAACAAACAAAATAAGGTTTGATTTTGTAAAAAAATACAAAGCTAAACTTAGCTACCTTTCAATTGACCAAATTCGTTATTTTATAGCTGAATTGAACAAATACACTAACAGCTTTTACATTGAATTTTTAGAGCCACTTGCAATTACTAAAAACTTCAAAGCTATTGCTAAAACCATTACCGAATCTCATTATAATTTCGATGCAAGCGAATACTTAAAGTCTAATCATGCTAATGAATTAGAATTTAATTCTTCAATTAAAAATGTTGAAGAATCTATTAAAAAGCAAAAAGAAATTATTCATTCAAAATCTGAAAAGCCAGCTTATGGCAAAAAAGAACTTGAAGCTGCTGAGAAAAAACTATTAGATGCTGAAAGAGTGTTTAAAGCTGAGAATGACAAATATAACAAGAACATTCAAAAGCAAATTAAGCAATTAGATAAAGAAATTCTTACTGAAAGTCTTTTATACAAAAATTTAAAAACCCAACAAGGCATCAATGATCTTAAGTTCAAGAAAATTAATGAAACATTTTTTGCAAAACTAAATGCTGACTTAAAGCAAGCTAAAGCACAAAAAGATCATGCAAAAGTGCATGACATTAATAAAACAATTAAGATTTACAAACAAAAAGTTTCAAACAAGTTATCAACCTTAAAATCATTTGAAGTAGAAGTAAAACACTTATTTAAAGATGTTAGAACTATATACTTATTGCTAGGAATTAAACAGTTTGAAAATCCATTATTTAATGTATATAACAGACTATTTGCAAAGCAAATGATTACTAAGTTAATAACTAGATCAATGATTTATAAATCATTAGAAGATGTTGGTTTATTAAAACAATTTGCCTACCGTTATCCACATGAATTTTCTGGTGGTCAACGTCAAAGAATTGTTATAGCTAGAGCTTTAATAACTGAACCTAAAGTTATTGTTGCTGACGAACCAATTGCCTCTTTAGATATCTCTATTCAAGCACAAGTTGTTAACTTATTAAAAGATTTATGCGAGAAGAAAAACATAGGTATGATCTTTATAGCCCATGACTTATCTATGATTGAGTATATAGCTGACAATGTGCAAATTATGCACCTTGGTAAAATAGTTGAATCAGGTGATACTGCAACAGTTTATAAAAGACCATTGCACCCATATACTAAAAACTTATTTAAAGCAATTCCTAAGATTTCTAATGCTAATGAAAAGTTTGAAAACATTAGCTTTGAGTTAGATTATCTAAAGGAACAACAATATCCTGATATTCCATCAAATTACATTGTTGAAAATGACCATTATGTCTATGGAACAGACAAACAGGTAAAAGAGTGAGTAAGACCATTTCGTCTAGGAACACCTAAAAATACAGATGTAATTGACCTTAAAGAAGAAGATAAAGTCAAAGGAGCATAATATGAATAAAAAAGCTAAATTATTTATGTTATCAATGCCAGTAGCATTATTTGCTCCTGTTTTATCAGCTTCATGCCAAAAAAAAGACGACTTTAAGCCACAAGATTTTAAAGACGTTAAATTAGCATTGGCTTCTGGTGCCCAAAATGACTTTAGCAAGATCTCTCCATCAGAGTTTGTTAAGTTTAAAAAGCCATATACAAATGTCTTAGAAGTTCACCAAAAGGGCAATAAAACAGACAAATTCGGCTTTGAGCTAGTCAATATTAGAGCAAATGATAATTATGGCTACGTGTTTGTTGAATACAAGCTTTTTGATAAAAATAATAAGAAAAATACGACTCCTAAAAAGTTTATTTACTTACAAAACTTTAAGTCAAACATTAAGGAAGAGCTCTCAAGCATAAATTCAAAATTATATTTTTCAAAAACTAAGTCATTAGGTGCTGATGTTAATAAGAAAGAAATACTAGTAACTGATTTAGTTAATGATAAACTGCTTTTGGATTTGCAAGGCAATAGTTTACTTTCACAAACTGGAGTTAAGATTTCTAAAGACTTAAAAATAGACTTTGGGCAAAATAATGAAGGTATTAAAAAAGGCTTTGTTAATGTATCATTTACTTATAATGTTGAACATAATGCAAGAGAAACAGGCAATGATTTTCCAATTAAGTTAGCTAAAAAAGTTGAAAACTTCAAAATTGATGGCTTTACTGGATTTGAAGATTTTAGTGCTGATAAATTCATTGAAAAATCATCGGCAACTGATGTAACTTTTGAAAAGATTAAAAAAGAGCCTACTTCATACATTTCGTTAAAAAATGCTGGCGACACCATTTTGACAGATATAAATGTTACAAATGGAACTGGCGATAAACAAGCCACAATCAAGTTCAAACTACAAACTAGTTTGTTTGATTCTGAAGGTAAGGAAACTAAAGTTGTTTCTGACAAAGAATATGAATACAAATACACCTGATAGTGTGTAAAAAGATATTAGCAGGCTTAAGCTTGCTTTTATTATTCAAATTTACTTATTGTAAAAATTACAATTTATAATATAAACATATGAAATTAAAAATGAATGCAGAATACTTTAGAAAGTCCTTTACCTGAAAAAAATGTATGCATTTTGTGGCTGCTGCTTTAATTATACTTATTGTTACTTTGTCTCTTTATTTTGCTAAATGACAAAAAGAACCTGAAATATACAGCCCTAAAAGAATTGCTAAGGATTTAACCTTTATAATAGGGGCTGCTTTGCTTGCTTATAGCGGATTAGTTTTTATATTTTCAACAGGATTTTTATTTAGAGCATTTAGAAAAAATAAAAATCAAAAATCGAACGAATTAGCCTATAAAATAGAAGAAGAAAAAAAGAAGCCAGCTTCTAAAGAAAGAGAACTTAGGCTCAAAATACTACGTGAAGATTTAGAAAAAGAACGTCAAAGATTAGATGAAAACACCGCAGCAAAAAGTTACAATTTTACTTTAGTGATTTTATTTACCCTTTCGATTATTTTACTAATTACTGCCTGAATATTAACCAGCACTACATAACATTAAAATTTGCTTCAATTTAAAAAATAAATAAACTTTTAGTGACATATGCATCACTAAAAATATATACTTAAATAAGTGATGAAAAAAAATGAAGAAAAGTTAAGCCAACCAAACAAAAGCAGAAGAACTATTGACCAAAATTCTACTTATGAAATAAATAGAATTAAGGTTGAAGAGAAAGTTCTTCACTTTTCATTTTTGCATACCCTAACTAAATTTTGACAGCAATCAATTGTTGTTTTGATTATTTCATTTTTGTTTTCATTTATAAGCTTACTGCTAGTGCAAAACACCGGATTATATGGGCTTGGTCTTGATGCACTAAGTCACAGTATTGCGCGGCTAGCTGCATTTATAGCTATTAATAGCGGGAAAAGCGATCAGCTGGCTAGAGTGATATTTAATATATGCTTCTGAATGGTTAACTTTGTTATAAACATTCCGCTTTTTATATTTGCAAGTATAAAAATTAACAAAAACTTTGCTATTTTAACAATGTTATTTATGCTTTTTGCAACAATTTTTGGTATTGCTTTTAGCAGCATTTCTGGCTCAGAAAACTGACTGATTTTAGGTAAAGTAATTGATAGCAATTTTACTTCTAATGCTATAAAACAGCCAAATAATATCGTTCAGATTACTACATGAGCAGTTAATTATTCAGGACAAAATGGTAACAATCCAATTTCAATAATGTTTTATGGACTATTGTGAGCCATAATTCAAGGCGCGCTAGCTGCTGCACTTTTAATTGTTAATTCCACCACTGCTGGTTTTGATATTTTTGTAGTTTGGTACTCACAGAAAAAGTTCAAAAACCTCGGCTTTATTTATATAGCAATTCATATTGTGTGTTTGCTAGCTGCAAATACAATAGGAACTTATCTTCCCTCAGGTTTAGCTACAGGCAACTGAAATATTGAGCTATTTTTCAATGCCAGTTTTGCAAGCTCATTTATTATGATATTAGTCAACGGTATTGTTGTTGATATTCTGTTTCCTAAATATAAAATGGTTAAAATTGAAGCTTATACTTCCAAGCCTAAAGAGATTTTGGATAAAATTTTTGCGCTCAAAGACAAAAGATTCTCAGCCACCATTGCCAATTTTAAAGGTGGTTATAGCGGCGAAATGCAACAAGTATTAATTATTAACACAATGTATATTGAATCATCTGTTGCACTAAAGATAATCAATGAAATTGATCCAAATGCAATGATATGCATGTTTGATATAAAGAGAATGAAAGGCACAATTTACACTTCCAATATTGTAAACAAGGACAGGAAGTAAAATTTAGCTATCAAAAAATAAAATTACTAAGGAGCAAACTATGTCAAAAAAATGAAACAAAATACTCGCACTTTCTCCAGTGCTTATAGCACCAGGATTTTTAACATCGTGCATTGATTTAGTTATAAACAAAGACTTAGTAAGTAATAGTTCAAATAAAAAAGCAAACATAATAACGACTGATAAACCTATATTTAACTTTGCTAAATCTGATGTTGAAGAAGTTAAGGTTGAAGATATTTTATATACTTTTGGAAACATTAAAGATGAAGTTCAAGACAGCAAAGTTCAGTTATCTAGTCAACACTTAAAAAATGGTTTTTGGACTAAAAGCATCCCAGCTAAAAATAGACAATTGACAAACCATGATAATGCTGATTTAAAAAAATTGTGACAGGAATTAGTTGAGATATTTGAAGGCAAAAGTAATGTTAAAACCACATTAGCTCATAAACTAGATGAATACATTAAGTTGTTTAAACACAACAAATTGTATTTAACAATTTTGACCAATTGGATTAATTTACAGAATGATTCGGCCAAGTTTATTGCACAGCCTCACGGCAACACAATACGTTATGATAAAAACAAAATTCACTTTGGTTATTTTGTAGAGAATTTTTTAACTAATGAAGATGGATGAGAAAAGTTTAAAGAATTTTGTTTAGCTTACTCTGGGGATAAAAATAATATCCAAAACTATAATTATGCTAAATGAATAGTTAATGAGACCAAAACATTTTTAGAAATTTTAGATAAAAATAAAGATTTAGCTTTTAACCCTGTAAATGAGGGCTATACGCCAGATCTTAAAGAGTTAGATTTTATAAAGAAAGCACCAACTGACAAAATAAGAAACTTAAGAATTAAGCTTATTGCTGATGGTGGTTTTTACTTAAATAAAGCTGATGAAAACAAAAATGATTTAGAAAAGTTTAATGAATCGCAAAAGTTTATCTATTCAGACTACACCGACTTGCACACTGAAAATATTAGTAAGTTTGCTGATATAGTTAAAGCCAAAAAGTTTAGTTTAAAAGAAGAAGAATGAGCTCTAGGATATTCATCTTTTAAAACAACTGAGGCATTAGGACCATGAGGATATTTTGCCTATCCAGCTAATTCACAGGGTCATACGAACTTTTATACATATAATTATTCACTTGAAGGCATCACTGGACAAGATTATCTTTCAAAAGTTATTTATGCAAATTCATTGGTCTATCGTCACAGAAGAGAAGAGTGAAAAGAGTTAAAAGAATATGTTTTATCAACTATCCCTTATTTAATTTCAAAAAACTATACTGAAGAGCAAAAATTAAGATCACTTCATAACTTTATAACTTGAAAAATTAACTATGATGTAGAAGCTTTAAACGAAGAAATTAGAACAGGCATAATTAACCTATCTATGCGTAATCCAGGTGTTTTGGCTAAAGTTAAAGAATATGAAGAAAAAATAAAGGGTGTGTGTGAAACATATGCAAGATTACTAACATTATATGGATTATTTTTAAATATTGACATAGGCTATCAAACTGGTGATGTCTTTAGATACAGATATGATGAATCATCTGACAAATTTGTAAAATTAGAAGCAAAAGAGCCTCATGCATGAAATGTGTACCGTTCTAAAGATGATGGCAAACTTAGATATATTGACTTAACATGAGATGATGCTCAGGATGATGATTCATATACCACAGTATTTAATAACAGCAACATTTTGCCTTTTACTTATACATATTTTAATAAAGAGTGAGAAGAATTTTCAGCACTTCACTCTAATGTTAAAGGATCATTTACTTTAGAAAGTCCTATTATTTATAATAAAAGCAACCAAAAGTTAACAATAAGATCAATTGATAAATACCAATATTTAGCAAATGAATTTCACAAATTAGCCAAGAGCAAAGAGGGCTACATAGAGCCACCAGCACTAAACAAAATTTATGACGAAACTAAACATTAAGATTTTACTAATAAACCTATAAAACAAGCAAATAAAAAAACACATGCCGGAATTTAACATGTGTTTTTTGATCTAAAATTTGTCAATTTGGTCAATTCTGGCTTGATGTCTGCCGCCTTCATATTCAGTGTTAATATATTCATTAATCATAGCTTTTGCTTGATCAATATTAACTTGTCTGCCACCCATTACAAGCACATTAGCATTGTTGTGCAATTTTGCAAGATTAGCATCTTCAACTGAAGTTACTCTAGCGGCCCTTATTCCATTATGTCTGTTTAGTGCATACGAGATGCCTAATCCTGTGCCACATAAACCAATTCCGAATGAAACATCTTTATTGTCTAATAAATAATTAGCTAATTTATGGCCTTGTTCTGCATATGATATAGACTTTGAACTATCTTCTGGCCCTAAATCAACTGTTTCATATCCTAAATTGCTTACATAATCTTTTATCTCATTTTTTAAATCACAGCCACCATGATCACTAGCTAAAACTACTTTACCCTTTTTCATTTTTAAACTCCTATATTTGTATAAAAAATTTTACATCAAAAAGAATAATAGATAAAGCATAAGTCTAAGCGCACACAACAATGGGAAAAATCATGTGTTTTTCCCAAATTTTTCCACTTTTTAAAAAACATCTAAATTAACTACATTATAAGTTATGAGAATAAGTAAGCAAGAAGATCAACGAGACTGTGGATTGCATGTCTTAAGTTATTTAATAAATTATTATCATCATAAAGAAGTTGACATAAATTATTTAAAGATTAATTGCTCTTATGGCAAGGATGGCATAAGTTTGTTTAATTTAAAAAGCATAGCTAGTGAAAATGGTCTTAAGCTAGATTCATATTCTGGGGAATTTGAGGCTTTGACATCATTAAACAAGCAAGATTTACCACTTATATTGCTTTTAAACAGAAATGGCTATAGCCATTATGTAGTGCTTTTAAGAATTAAAGGAAACAAATTTTATATTCAGGATCCAGAATGTGGAAAACTAGTTAAGATGGATAAAATAGAGCTAAAAGAGCAGTATGCAAATGTCATAGCTTTAGTTTCGCCACTGAAATTGACAAAGGAAAAAGGAAAGTTTGTCATTGACAATAGAATAAAAAGTTTAATCTCCAACCGAGAGTATGCATATCCGCTGTTGATATCAACGTTTATTAATTTGTTATTATCATTTGCATCTTCATTTTTTATAAAAATTGTTTTTGATTTTATACTTCCCAATTTTTTAAACAAAACAATCATTGTTGTGTTTACACTTTTTGTGTGATTATGTATCTTAAAGGCTATAAATCAGTACTTTAAGTCATATATAGTAAATAAGATAACTAACAAAATTTACATAAAATTAAGCACTGAATTTTTTTCAAAATTGAAAAAGACTTCAATCAATAATTTATACAAGTTAAATAATTCTGAGTATTTTAAAAGAGCTGCATATATTCAATATATAAGTGAGTTCCAAGCCAATTTTGCATACACATTTATAAGTGAGATTCTCAGTCTGGTTTTGTCAGGACTACTGCTTATATGACTGAATTACTTACTATTTGCTTTGGTTGCTTGTTTGATTATACTCGTGATTATCGCTAATTACATTTATCAAAGCAGATTAGAGAGCTTACATAATTATTCAATTGATGCTGCATCTAAAAAAATTCAAGCTGATATTGATTATATTAATTCAAAAGATAATTTTAGTGACCAAGGATATTTTGATAATCTATGGCTTACTCAATACAAAAAGACTATTAACCAAAAGCAAGTTGACGAAAAAATCTATAAAACAGGCTCAAACAATAATTTGTTTAACAGCATTTTTATAGGAAACATATCAAACATAATAATTTTTGCTTCTACATTTTTAATTATTAAAAACAAGCTAACTAACGGAGATATGATGATGTTTTTAACTAGTGTTAGTTTCTTCATTAATCCGTTATTATCCATTTCAAGCTTACTTTCTTCGAACTCAATAATTAAAAAATACGTTAATCAAATAAATTTTGTATTTAATTTACCGCATAAAGATATTTCAAACAACGGAATTGTTATCAATAAAGTAGAAAATATTGAACTAAAAGGCATTAAATTTGGCTATGAAGAGGGGACAAATATTTTAAATTTTGAGAGCATAAAAATTGACCAAAACACTTGTTTTAAAGGAACAAATGGATCAGGAAAGAGTACATTATTAAAACTTATAAAAGGAGACTTCGATAGTTATACTGGTCTATATTTAATAAACGGAATGAATCAAAAACAAGTTAATTTTGAAGACTTGTTAAGTAATACCATCTATATATCAAGTGATATTTTCATTCCTAGTGTAAAAGTTATTGATTTCATTATTGACAAAAACAAAGAAAAAGCAAACGTTCTTAATCAAAATATTGAAAAATACGGATTGATAAATGTGCTGAATAAAGCAAATATAAATATGAACACAGAAATTAATAATAATGCTTCTAATTTGTCTAGCGGTCAAAAACAAATCATATTGCTACTAAGACTTCTTACTCGAAAATACAAAATTGTTATGCTGGATGAAGCGTTTGAAAATATAAGTGCTGATAATTCCACTGAGCTTAAGAAAGCGATAAAGGACTATCAAAAAGATGCTCTGTTTCTCGAGATAAGCCATAGTAACAATTTTGTGCACAATACAAAGGAAATAAGACTCAATGAAATTAACAACTATATCTAAATGAATTTGATTTTGGCTTGCACTAGTTTTTGTAGCATCAATAATATTGTTAGTTTTCATATTTCACTATAAAATAGAGAAAACGGAAAAAATTAACCTATATATAGATGAGAAAAATAGGATGCATTTATTAGGCAACAATAAATTATTTTATTCGCTAAAACAGGGTCAAAAAATAATTTTAAAAATTAATGACAAGGCATATGACATTAATGTTTCAAATATAAAGATTTTAAAAAATAGCGCACAAATTGATTTTATTAGTTATGATGATAATCTTAAACCTCTTTTAAGAAAAGATATTAGCATTGATGGGGTAATTCACTTAGGAGAAACAACACTATTTAATCTTCTATTCAAGCAATAAAAAATGAATTTATTATAATAGTATTATGGTTATTGTTAATATCAACATTGAAAACGGCAGTTCTTTCAATTTTAAAGCTGAATATGAACAAATTTTAAGTAATTTGCAAACATATTTTAAGCTAGAGGACAAGGAAATATCAGTTGATGTTTCTATTGTCAACAACAGAAAAATCAAAAAGCTGAATAAAGAATACAGACAAAAGGACTATGCAACTGACATTTTATCCTTTGATTTTGGCGATAAAAGTCTTTATAAAAGCATGCCTTTTTTGCCTTTAGGTGAGCTTGTAATTAATCACGAAAAGGTTGAAGAGCAAGCAAAGGAATTTGGTCATTCATTACGCCGGGAATATTGTTATTTGTATGCTCATGGACTAATTCACTTAATGGGGTATGATCATGAAGTTGAAGATGAAAGAATTGAAATGAATAAAATAGTAGATGCAATATTTAATCCATTAAACATTACAAGAGAGGAATAAGAATGGTTGAAAAATTAAAAAGTTTATTAAAGTATGCATACTGCCCATGGTCGCATTTTCAAGTAGCTGCTATAGCAATTGATAAAGATGGGAAAGAATATCCTGGTGTCAATGTTGAAAATGCAGCATTTCCTTCAGGCCTATGTGCTGAAAGATCGGCGCTATTTGGTTCTGTTGCTTATGGGGCACAAGTGGGAACATTTAAAGAAATACACATTATTTCATCAAGTAATGAAGTAATTTCACCATGCGCTGGTTGCAGACAGGTTTTAACTGAATTTATGCCTGATGATGCCTTAATATATCAATACAATAATTCTGGTGACAATGTGAGAGTTAATAAACTTATTGAACTTGTTCCACATCCAATAAGAACAGAACAAATTAAATCATAGAGAGTACCATTATGAAAGTATGTATTATAAGTATTCTGGGCAGACCAAATGTTGGTAAGTCATCATTATTAAACAAAATTATTAAATATGACTTAGCTATTGTCTCAAATGTGCCACAAACAACTAGAGATCAAATTATGGGTGTTTATACTGAAGACGGGTATCAGTTTGTCTTTGTTGATACACCAGGTATTCATAAACCATTAAATCTTTTAGGCGAATCATTAAACAAAGAGGCATTTAGCTCACTTAAAGATATTGATTGTGTTCTATTCCTGAGCCCAGTAAATGAAGACATAAAATCAGGTGACAAGTTAATTTTAGAAAGAATTGCAAATTCAAAAAATAAAATAGCCATTATTTCTAAAATTGATTTAGCTAAATCACCTGATGAAATTGCTAAAAAAATTGATAGCTTAAAGGAATATGGTTTTAACAAAATTATCTCAGTTTCTAATAAAAGTGATAAGTCGGTGAACTCATTAGTTGAAATATTGAAAGAGTATTCATATGAAGCGCCACCATTCTATGATGAAGACTATATTACTGATAAATCAATGAGATTTATGGCTAAAGAATATATTCGTGAAAGCGCAATAAATCTTTTGACGGACGAGCTTCCACATTCAATTGCTGTTGAGGTACGAGACTTTATCGAAGAAGAAGAAAGAATAACTATTAATGCCATTATTTATGTTAAAAAAGAATCTCAAAAAGGCATTCTGATTGGTAAAGGCGCGTCAATGATTAAAAAAATTGGTACAAATGCCAGAATGAAGATGAGCCATCAGTTTGATACAAAGGTGACACTGAATTTAAAAGTTAAAGTTTCTAATAAATGAATCAATGACAAAAGTGCGCTTAAAAAATTTGGCTATAATTAAAATATAGAGATCTTTTTAAAAAGAAGGAATTATTATGAATAGACAATTGTTAGACAGAATATTTGCTGAAAAAAACATAGATTGTATAGTGTCATCAGCACCACAAACCAGACTATGATATTCAAATGTTCAAACCACTGATGGTTACATTATTATTGAAAAAGACAAAGCATATTTATTTGTTGATAGTAGATATATTGAATACTGTGAAAAGTATGCTCAAAATGTTGAAGTTCGCTTATTAGCTGGAAAATCATTGAAGGAATTTTTTGACGAAAAAGCCTATAAAAAAGTAGCATTTGAAAAAGATTACATCGTTTATGATGAATTTGATAGATTAGTTAAATTAATTAATCCTAAGACAGTTGCTTTTATTAAAGGACAAGAATTAAGAATTAGGAAGAGCGAAGCAGAAATCAAGGCAATGGAAGAAGTAATAAGCATTTCATTGAAAGCTTATGAAAAATTAGTTCAATGAATTACTCCTGGAATGACAGAAAAGCAAATTGCAACAAAATTGAACCACTTAATGAAAACATATGGTGCTCAAAAAGAAAGTTTTGATGAAATTGTTGCTTCTGGTCCTAACTCAGCTGAGCCACACCACCACCCAACTGATAGAAGAATTAAAAATGGTGAATTGTTAAAGATTGACTTTGGTGCTTTATACAACGGTTTTTGTGCTGACATTACTAGAACATTTATTCTAGGAAGACAAAATATAAGTGACAAACCTGAGCAAGAAAAAATATTAGAAATTGTTAAAGAAGCTGCTCGTTTAGGACGGGAAGCAGTTAAACCAGGCGTTATGGCTTCAGATATTGACAAAATATGTAGAGACTACATTCAAAAACAAGGATATGGATCATATTTTGTACACTCAACAGGCCATGGTCTAGGAATTGATGTTCATGAACTTCCTAATGTAAGCTCACACAGTGATTACATTTTAGAAGAAGGAATGATTATTACTGTTGAACCAGGAATTTACATCCCAGGACTTGGTGGTGCTAGAATTGAAGACGATGTGTTAGTTACTGCTGATGGACACCGTGTTCTAACACGCCCTGAAGAAGAAGCAATGTAAACATAACACAAAAGAGAGCTGCAACGCTTTCTTTTTTGTTAGAAAAACCATTTTTTATGAATTTGGAGCCTGTTTTTTTAACTTTTTGTTAAATATTTAATAAAATTCATATCACTATGAAAGAACTAGAAAAGATAACCCCTTTAGAACTAGATTTTGCTAAGTGATACACTGATGTTGTAAAGCAAGGTAACTTAATTGAGTATGGCCCAGTCAAAGGAACATTAATTTTTAAACCAAATTCATATGGAATTTGAGAACAAATACAAAAAGCACTAAATGAAATTTTTAGTAGCTTAAAAGTTCAAAATGTATATCTTCCTTTGTTCATTCCTGATAGATTACTTGCTAAAGAAAAAGAACATATTGCTGGATTTAATCCTGAGTTAGCAACAATAACTAAAGTTGGTGACAAAGAGCTGGATCAAAAAATTTATGTAAGACCAACATCTGAGGTTTTATTTGCTGACCTATTTAAAAAAATGATTGTTTCTCATAAGGATTTGCCTATTTTATACAACCAATGGGCAAATGTTGTAAGGTGAGAAAAAACAACAAATCCATTTTTAAGAAGCAGAGAATTTCTATGACAAGAAGGTCATACATGCCATAAAAGTGCCATTGAAGCTAGAAAACTGACTAGAGAAATGATCAATGTGTATGCTAAATTTTTAAAAAATTATTTAGCTATACCAACAATTATCGGTAAGAAAACTCCATATGAAAAATTTGCTGGAGCCTGCTCAACATATACGGTTGAAGCAATGATGAAGGATGGAAAAGCATTGCAAGCTGGAACCAGCCACTATTTAGCACAAAACTTTTCTAAAAAGTTCGAGATCTCTTTCAAAAATGATAAAAATGAAGACGAGTTTGTATACCAAACATCATGGGGTGTCTCTACAAGATTGCTAGGTGCAATTATAATGACCCATGGTGATAATAGAGGAATAATTATTCCTCCTAAGGTTGCTCCTGTTCAAGTTGATATTTTGGAATTATTTGCTAATAAACAACCTAAAGTTCATGACTTTTGCTATGAATTAGCTAAGCAACTGGAAAGAAAATTTAGAGTAAGGCTTGATTCAACTGACAAATCTCCTGGCTATAAGGCTTCAAATTCTGAAATTCAAGGTGTACCACTTAGGATCGAGGTTGGCCCTAAAGATCTAGAAAATAAAACTGTAACTATAGTTCGTAGGGACACCTTAGAAAAAACTATAGTTAGTGTATCAGATGTTAAGAGCAAGGTTCGCGAATTACTAAATAGCATTCATAATAATCTTTATGAAAATGCCAAAAGAAAACTTGACGAAAATACTGTCCTTGTTGATAACTATGAAGAATTCAAAACTAAGATTAAGGAGAACAAATTTGTTTTAGCTCCTTTCTGCTGTGCTGAAGAAGCAGAAATAAAAATTAAAGAAGAGACAGGTGCAACAACTAGATGTATTCCTAGAAAATCACTAAAACCTGGCAAGGTTAATAAGTGCATTTTCGAAGAATGTAGATCACAAACTAATAAGTATGTAATTTTTGCTAAAGCTTATTAATTACTAACATTGATAGCGGTTTTATTTTCATAACTTAAGCCAAACAAAGGAAAATTATGATAACTAACATATCGCTTCATAATGTTTTAAATTACGCAATGTCAGACTTAGAAAAATATAAGTTTGTTGCCACAATATGTAGGATAGAAAAAGCTAGTGCAAAATTAGACGAAAAAAGCAGCTTGCTTTATAGTGATAGAAATAAAATTCACCATAGAAGTCGCACATTTTTTTCTGATAAATTCAATAGGGCATTAGAGTGCTTAGAAGAGAATTACAAGCATTTAATAACTAAAGAATTTTTAGAAAAAGAAAACAATTACTGATATGAAGAGTTTTACTCAAAAACAACATACTATAAGTATCGTAAAAAAGCTGTTAATGAGTTTTTAGCCTATTATTTAGACAAAGACCATATGATTATTTAGCACGAAAGCAAGAGAGTTACTTCTCTTGCTTTTCTTTAAGTAAGCGCAATAAAAAAAGAACTAAATCATTAAATTTTATATAATTAAAACACTATATAAATGGAGTTCAAGGTATGGGTATTTCAGAGTCAATTTGAGCAAATTATGATCCTAATTCAAATTATTTGCCACTCAAAGAAAAGTTTTTAGAAGAAGCAAATAAATATTTTGAAAATTCAGTAAAGCAATCTAATATTTCTGTAGAAGAGTGCCAAACACTAGCAAAAAATTATGAAGCTGCAGCCAATAGACAAGAGAAAACAAGTAAGGCTGTCGCATCCTCTTTAGCCTGATTTATAGTATTTTTGGTTCTTGGAGCAGTCGCATTTTTATGATTTGGAGTTGTTCTAAAGTTCAAAATTTTAGATGTAGCAATATACAGCAGTGCTGACTTAGCGCAAGTTATTATTGCACCAATATTAGGTGTTACTTTCCTTGGTTTATCATTTGGTCTTCTCTTAGTTAAGTATATTAAAAACAAAAAGCAATTAATAAAAGACATAATAGCTAAAGATAAAGCTTACAAAAATGTTTCAAATGCAATAGCGCCTTTACTTTCACTTTTAGAAAGACATGGCATTAAAGAAGAAATTTTACAAAAAACAATGCCTGAAGTTAAGTTAGATAAATACTTATTGAATGAATGATATAACAGCTTTGTAAGTGAGTATGGTGCACAGAATCTTTTAAGCAAGAGTGAAAACACATATTGTAAATCAACCTTAAGTGGAACTTTATTCACTTCTCCTTTTATTTTTGTTAATAAAAGAGGTTGAAGATATGTTGATGTTGATTATACTGGTTCTATAACCATAACATGAACAGAGACATACTATGTTAATAATGAAGCTAGAAGCAGAGAAAGATCAGAAGTGCTTGTAGCCACTGTGACAAAACCAGCACCTGAATTTAGTGATGATAATTACTTGCTTTTTGGCTCAAATGAAGGAACAAAACTTAGTTTCTTTAGAAAGCCAACAAAAGTTAATGTAATGAATGAGCGGGAAATAGAAAAGTTTTTGAGAAAAAGAAGCGACGAATTATCTAAACTTACCGAGAAAGCTATTGCTAATAATTCATCATTTAGAGTAATGAGCAACACTAAATTTGAGGCTTTATTTGATGCAACTAATAGAGATAATGAAAGAGAATATCGTGAGCTCTTTACCCCTTTGGCACAGAAGAATATGACAAATTTGCTTTTGGATAAGAAAAATGGTTACGGTGATAATTTTAAGTTTTCTAAAAGCGGTAATGTCAACTTAATTGAGAACACTCAATTGGATCAAGACGATAATGAAATATTCAAAGAAATAGTTGATTGCAATTCATATTCATATAATGAAGTTTTCAATAAATTTAACCAAAAAATGGCTTTATTTTTCAAAGAATTTTATTTCAGCATAGCTCCATTATTATGCATTCCTAACTATATATCATCTATTGAAAAACCACTAAATCAAACTAATGACAAGAGTCTTTCATATCTAGAACTAGAAAAACTGGCACACAGCACAATATATAAAAAAGGCAGCAATGATTGAACAGACACTGAATTTGTAGTTAACATCTCGGACGTGTATAAGTCAGATTCTAACTTTGAAGAATTTAGTGTCCAAGCACAAGGTTTTTCAACTTCAATTGAAACTGATTATGTAACTAAAATGGGGCCTGATGGTGAGCTTCACACCATTCCAGTTCACTGAACCCTATACACTCCTGAGCATCGTGAATTTGTAATTCAAGTTGGAAAAATTAATGAATTTGAAAGTCACGATTCATATCTTAATGAACTAAGCGAAGTGTTAAAAGAATTTGCTGATGAAGACCAATCATTAGCTAAAGGCCAAACACTTTCTAGCTACGTAAGAGTGTTCCAAAAAGATACAAACTAGATTGTCTGTTTTATATAAGCTAACAACAAGTTGCAAACAGAGAAATAATAAAATTTAATATATAATTTTTAATATAAAAATGACTGTTTTAAGGAGAAATATGGCAAATCAATTAGATGAATTAACTGGCCCAGTTAATCCTCAAGGAAGAGATATTAATGTTATTCATAAGCAAATTCCTGCTAAAGTAACGTGACGTTCAACTTTATTTGAAGTTATATTATGACTACTATTATTAATCCCCGGAATAGTTTTTCTATTTATGAAAGTTAAGGCTAAAAACTACTTGCAAAAATTAGAACAAGAAATTCAAGCCAAGTCTTCAACAATAAATGCCTACTTATTAAATAGAGTTAATATAATGGATAATGCTGTATCTATTGCTAAAGAAGCAGTTAGATTTGAGACTGAAGTTTTAGAAAAAATCACTGCATATAGAAGTGGGATAAATATTACTGATGCTAATCGGGCACAAGTAGCTGAAGATATTGACAAAACATTTAACTCAGTTGCTTCAACTCTTCAAGGTTTAAGAAATGTCAATGTACAATTTGAAAGATATCCAGAATTAAAAGCGCATGAATTACTTCACAGACTTATGGACGAAAACAGAAGAAGTCAAGCAGAAATTACAGCTGCAAGAGAGCTTTATAATGATACTGTTACCATATGAAACAAAGCAATTTTTGAATGACCAACAAAAGCAATAGTTGCTTCTAAAGAAGGTTATACAACAAGAGTTCCATTTTCAGTAAGTCAGGAAATAAAAGAGCGTGCAAACGCAAACTTTATGGCATAAAAAATCAAAAAGACGGCACTAAGCCGTTTTTTTGAATCCAATTTTAAGAAAAAAGGCATTATTTCCATATTAAACTTTTTATTTTTTGAGCCAGACTTAAAACACCTTAATTTACATTATAATTTTTTATACTAATATTTATAAGTCATGTTGTGAGTATTATGTAATAAAACTTCAAAGGAGTAATTATGAAAAAGTCACACGATTTTGACAGCAAGGAATATCTAAATTTAGTTGACGCCTGATGAAGAGCTGCTAACTATTTATCAGTTGGCCAAATGTATTTAAGAAATAATCCACTTTTAAAAACACCACTTACCAATAATGATGTAAAAATTTACCCAATTGGTCACTGAGGAACAGTTCCTGGTCAAAACTTTATTTATGCACATTTAAACAGAATCATAAACAAATACGACCTTAATATGTTTTTCATTAGCGGTCCAGGTCATGGCGGTCAAGTTATAGCTTCAAACACATATCTTGATGGCTCATATACTGAATTATTCCCACATGTTACTAGAGACATAAAAGGAATGACACACTTATTTAAATACTTCTCATTCCCTGGCGGAACAGCTAGTCATGCTGCTCCTGAATGTCCTGGTTCTATTCATGAAGGTGGTGAATTAGGTTATTCATTATCACATGCTGCAGGTGCAGTTTTAGATAACTCTGATGTTATTGCTGCTACAGTTGTAGGTGATGGCGAATCAGAAACTGGTCCTCTTTCAGCAGGTTGATTTATAAATTCATTTATTAACCCAGCTAACGATGGTGCGGTGTTACCTATCTTACATGTTAACGGTGGAAAAATTTCAAACCCAACAATTTGATCACGTAGATCAAATGAAGAATTAGTTTCATATTTCACAGGTGCAGGCTGAAAACCATTTATTGTTGAAGGCAGTGATCCTGAATACATGCACCAAGAAATGGCTAAAGCACTTGATGCAAGTGTGGAATTAATTAAAAAATACCAAGCTGAAGCTAAGAAAAATGGTGCCCAAAAAGCTAAAAGGCCACAATGACCAATGATTGTTCTTAAGTCACCAAAAGGATGAACCGGACCAAAAGAATGAAATCATGAAGCAATTGAAGGAAGCTTCAGAGCACACCAAGTTCCAGTTCCTGTATCAGCTGAAAAAATGCAACACATAGATGCATTAGAAAACTGATTGAGATCATACAGACCAGAAGAATTATTTGACGAAAATGCCCAATTGAAGCCTGAAATAGCAGCTATCGCACCAAAAGGTGACAGAAGAATGGGTAAAAATCCTATTGCTAATGGTGGCATTAACCCTAGAGCTATAAATGTTGGAAACTGAACAAAATTTGCTCTAGATATTAAGCAACCTGGCAAAATTATTAATCAAGACATGGTTACCTTAGGCTCATATTTAGGTGAATTAAGCCTACTTAATAAAGATAATTTCAGAGTTTGAGGACCTGATGAACACAAGTCAAACAGACTATATGAAATGTTCAAAGTAACTGACCGTCAATGATTAGACAGAATTGATGAAAAATATGATGAATTTTTATCACCTGTAGGTAGAATTATTGACTCGCAACTATCAGAACATCAAGCTGAAGGTATGCTTGAAGGATATGTGCTAACAGGAAGACATGGTGTATTTGCTTCATATGAATCATTTTTAAGAGTAGTTGATTCTATGCTTACTCAACATATGAAATGAGTTAAAAAAGCTCTAGACATTCCTTGAAGAAATGATTATCCATCACTTAATGTTATAGCTACTTCAAATGCTTTTCAACAAGATCATAACGGTTATACTCACCAAGATCCAGGCTTAATTGGACACTTAGCTGACAAAAGACCTGAATTAATTAGAGAATATCTTCCAGCTGATACAAACACATTGCTTGCAACAATGGCTAAAGCATTGCAAGATAGAAATGTTATTAACTTAATTATTTCATCAAAACAACCTAGACATCAGTTCTTTAGCATTGAAGAAGCTACTGAATTAGTTGAAAAAGGTGTAAAAATCATTGATTGAGCATCAAATATCAAACCCAATGAGGAACCAGATTTAGTTGTTGCTGCATCAGGAACTGAATCAACAATTGAATCATTAGCAACAATTACATATATTCGTGCTCATTTCCCTGAATTAAAAATTAGATTTGTTAATGTACTTGATTTATTAAAACTAAGACACCCAAGCATTGATCCTAGAGGATTAAGCGATTCTGAATTCGATGCAATCTTTACAAAAGACAAACCTATTTTATTTGCCTTCCACGGCTATGAAGCAATCTTAAGAGATATATTTTTCTTGCGTTCAAATCACAACATTATTACTCACGGCTATAGAGAAAATGGTGATATAACAACATCATTTGACATTCGTTTACTTAGCGAAATGGACAGATTCCATATGACAGCTAATGTTGCTAAAAAATTAGCTCCAGTTGTAGGCGAATCTAAAGCAAATGAATTAGCTAAGTTAATGGAAGAAAAAATTAAAGAACACAGAGCATATATTAAAGAATATGGTACTGACTTACCTGAAGTTAAAGAGTGAGAATGAACACCATATAGATAAATCAAAAAAATATTGGGAACCCCAATATTTTTTATGCCTGTTTTATAGGCAAATAAGACTATTTTTTAGATTTTGCCTTAGCAAAAATTTCATCACCTAACTTAATTCATTCATCTAAGCATTTATGAAAGTGTGCAAAACCTTGTTTGTAAAATTCATCGCTGGTTAGATCAACTCCCATTGACTTTAGTGTATTCAGTGGATAATCTCTATTGCCTGCTGAAAGAAAATTATTAATGTATTTATCTAAGAACTCTTTGCCCTTTAGCTTATATTGATTATAAAAATAGTTTGCAACAAGCTGGCCTATAGCATATTTATAAACATAGAAACCCATATAAAAATGAGGGATTGTTACAGCTGCTATTTGTTCTTCTTTTTTGTATTTTCTAGGCTTTTTATAGTACTTTTTGAGAGATTCATAATATATTTTTGCTACTTCTTCATAATTTGGAGCCACTTCATTTGCATCCACTTTTTTATAAAGATCATATTCATAGTTAGCTCATTTAGCTTGAGTTACTGTAGTGCCAAAAAAGCCGGATATTATGTGACTGTAAATAGTAAATTTTTCAATTTTACTGCTTGATTTTTCTATCAAGTAGTCATAAAGCATTGATTCGTTAAAAATTGAAGCTATTTCTGCTAAAAATATTGGATAACTAGCATTAGTTATGTCATTATTTTTATCAGAAAAATAAGAGTGCATTGAGTGTCCTAATTCATGAGCTAATGTCTCAACTGAGTTAAGTTCTCCATCAAAGTTCATTAAAATATACTTTTTATTTATGCCATAAGTATTGCCAATTGAGTATGCTCCAGATAGCTTATTTTTAACGCTCATAAAGTCTACTCATTTTTCCTTATAAGCCTGTTTTATAGTATCAGAATACTCAGTACCAAAAGGTAATAAAGCATTATAAACTATGTCTTTTGCTTCCTCAACACTATATTTGTTTTTTACCTTAAAAATATCTCTGTTTGAATCATAAAGAATTCTAAATTTTTCTTTAAAGTGTGCTTCATAGTACTTTTTGTAATGTTTTCAATACTTAGCAATATCATTTTTTAATGAAGCTATGTTTTCAAACAACTTTAATAGTATTTCATCGCTTACTTTATCTTCGTAAGTCAGCATATTAATTGAATCTTTATATTTTCTCACCTTAGCATTAACAGAGATATTCTTAAAGGTCTGCACAAGCATGTTTGCCAAAGATTCTTTGTGCTGTAATTTTGACTTTCTGTACTGTAAAACAGCATTTTTACGCAAAAGTGCATCGTCAGATTTAAGCATTTTCGAGTATGAAATTGGGTCAAGTTTATGCTTTTTGTTTTTTGAATCAAGCACATCGTCATATCTTAGCTCAGCGTCAGTTAAAATATTAAAAACATCTTCTAAATTTGGTTCACCAAAAGCAACTTCATTCAAGTATTCTTCTACATCATTTGATAGTTTATGATTAAATGAATCTAAAGTATCATTGATCATTTTCCTATATGAACTAAGTCTTCCGTCATTTACTCAATTTTTTAATTTATCAGCATTTTTAAAAAATCTGTTGATTTCTGAACCATATTCTTTGTTTAATTCTTCATTCGCTGAATCAAATTTAAGAGCCATTTCTTGAGCTTGTGGATCAGTCAAATTAATGTTTGTTTTATTAGAAATATAATTGTGTAATTTATTAGCCACAATTTCCATTTGCTCATTTAACTTAAGACCAGCAATAAATGATTCAATGCTCTCATATTTTGAATCTTTAATTTCAATAAGCTGTTTAAAAACAGCTACATACTTTTCTAATCAATATTCAAAACTTTGGCCTTCTAAAATTGACTCCAAGTCTCATTTGTATTCATCATTTACTTTATCATAGCTAGGATATTGCTTCATTTTTACCCCTTTTGAAATTAAATATATATACAAAATTAAAATTTTTGATAAAAAATAAATATATTATAAAATAATTAAACTAATGATTATAAAAGTGATAAAAGAGAGCCGTTATTGATTAAAAATAGCACTTATGATATTCAATGAAGACATAAATCCTTCATTGCCTTTTTTTGTTACTGAATATAGTCAAAATTTATACGACACAGCCTCCCCATATGCATTTTTTTAATTTTAAAAAAATATTTAAGGAGGATTTGTGATACAAAAAAAAGAAAAACTTCCTTACATCATTAAACTTAAGGAAGTTGTCAAAGAGTTCGATGGCAAAATTGTTTTGGATAACATCGAATTGAATATTAAAAAAGGTGACTTTGTCACATTATTAGGCCCATCTGGTAGTGGTAAAACTACTATCTTAAGACTTATTGCGGGCTTTGAGAAAACCACTCGTGGTGAAATTCAGTTTAATGGACTAGACATTAAAGACTTGCCACCTCATAAAAGAGATTTATCAACCATTTTTCAAGACTACGCTCTATTTCCACATTTAAATGTTGAAGGTAACATAAAATTTGGTCTTCCACTTAAAAGAGTTCCTAAAGAAACTATAAACCCTAGATATGAAAGAATCTTGGCTGAAAAGAAAATCAAGTGAACTGAGTTAGCTAAGAAAAAAATGCAAGAATTAGACGAGTTGCAAGATAAGTACATTGAAGAAATGGAAACATTAAAGCCAAATACAATTACTTATAGAAGAAGACAAAAGTGATTGGACAGATCAGACTTTAACTATTCATATTGAGAAAACTATGTTCAGCAACAAACTGAATCTTTTGAAAATAAATTTTTGAAAAGAAAACTAACTAAAAATGAGATTGACCAGCTAGTTAAAGACTTTGTGAAGCTAGTTGGACTAGAAGGCAATGAAAAGAAAGCAATCAGTGAGCTTTCTGGTGGTATGCGTCAAAGAGTTGCACTTGCTAGAAGCTTAATTATTAAGCCAAGTATTTTGCTTTTAGATGAGCCTCTTAGTGCTTTGGATGCTAAAATTAGGCAAAAAATGCAAGTGTTGCTTAGAAGCTTGCAACAAAAACTAGGACTGACATTTATTTTTGTTACCCATGACCAAGATGAAGCACTAGAGCTTTCAGACATGGTTGCAGTTATGCGTGGGGGCAGAATTGAACAGTATGATAGTCCTAAAAATATTTATGACTATCCAGTTAATAAATGAGTAGCTTCATTTATTGGCGATTCAAATATTTTTAATGGAATTTTTAACAACGAAGACTGTACAGTAGACCTTTTGGGCAAAACATTTAAAACAGTTCATGATGAAGACGAATTTGCTAATGAGCAAGAAGTGGATGTTTTAATTCGTCCTGAAGACATTGACATTATTTTAGTTGATGAAGATGAAGAAGTTGAAAAAAGCAAAGAAAGCAAGAAAACTAAAGAAAAACTAAGAGGAACCATACAAGATATTGCTTACCGTGGAAGCTATTATTACCTAAAAGTTAAGCTTAATATGGGCGAATATATTTATGTTGAAACCGCTAAGAAATTTGAATTAAATGATGTTGTTGACATTAGTTGAACAATTGATAGTATTCATTTAATGAATAAAGATAGCAAGTGAGACTATACTTCTAATGAATTCAGGAATTAAAGCCTCATTAGGACTCAACAGAAGATTATTATTCTTACTCCCATACATTTTCATAGCAATTCTTTTAGTGTTCTTACCAATTATTTTAATAATTGTCAACTCAGTTATTCATATTGCTGATCCAACTTTTGATTCATTCAAGCTAGTTAAAGATTCAAAAACTTGAACTAAGATTTGAAGAAGTTTATTCATTGGAATAATTTCAGCACTGCTTTGCCTAATTATAGGCTTGCCATATGCATATTTTGTTGCAAGAAGCAAAAACAGAATTATGCCAATTTACGCTATGAGCCTTATTTTAAGCCCATTAGTAATCTTTACAATTGCCAAAATATATGCAGTACGTGGTTTCTTTTTAACTTTAGTTTCTAAAGAAAACGATCTTAATGCCATCTGATTCATGATTTTTGGCTTAACTTATTTAAACTTGCCATATATGATAATGCCACTTTATTCAGTGTTTAGAGATATGCCAGAAAATATAATTGAGGCTTCTCACGATTTAGGTAATGGTCCTGTTCGTACATTATTTAGGGTGATATTACCATATAGTAGCAAGGCAATTTTAAGTGGACTAGGTATTATTTTCTTATCTAGTGCCACCAACTTTGTTATAAGTGATAAATTATTGCCTGATGGCTCACAACATCAATTAATTGGTACTGTAATTAATAATTACACCAATCCAGCTAATCAATATGAAGTGTCAATTGGTACAACTTTAGTAATTGTCGTATCAATCATATTTATAGGAACATTTGCACTAATTAGCTTCTTGCCAAGAGTATTCAGAAGAAGAAGGAGAGCAAGATATGAATAAGGTAGCTAAAGTTTTTAAAAGTTTCTATATCCACATAATATTGTTAGCATTTTACATCCCGCTTTTATATGCAGCTATCTTCAGTTTTAATAATCCAAGTAGTAAAGGATTTGTTAGAACTAGCTGAAACGGTTTTACCACCAACAACTGAGCAACATTTTTTAATGAAGGCAGAGGCATTGCATTGCTTAATTCATTAGTAATAGCTTTTGCAGTTTCAGTTATTGTTGTAACTATTTCTCTTTTTACATGTTATGGCATGTGAAGACAAAAAAATAAAGTATATAGTAAGATGATTCTAGGAACTAATAATGTGCCATTAATTAACCCAGATAACATCAGTGCTATTGGTCTTGCTTTATTATTTTCAGTATTATTTGGCACATTAGCAAATACTCGTGAAGGCCTATTTCGTGGGATTGTTGGCCACACAGTAATGGCTCTTCCTTATGCTATTACTTTAATGTTTCCAAGAAGTGATAAATTCAATGCATCATTATTTGAAGCTGCTCAAGACTTAGGTTATAGCAAACTTAGAGCTTGATTTAAGACCTATTTTGTTTACATGCTTCCTTCAAGTTTTTTTGCTGCTATTGTTGCTGCTTTCTTGAGTTTTGATGACTTCATTATCTTAAGAACAGTTTCTAATACATCTACATTAGGTACCAAATTATATGAAGGTGAATTTAGAGCATGAGGACTAGTTGTTGGAGCTTCATTGCTAATCATTGTTTTATCATTTAATGCTATTTATATTTCATATAAATGAATAAAGATTGCTAGAGCTAGCAAAAAGGCCAAAAAGTCTATAGAACAGCCAAATAAGGAAGAATTATCAAGTAAAACATCTTTCTTTGATATAGGAGGCACTGATGAAGAGCAATAAATTTATGCAGTTTATTAAGTCTAAAGTGCTAACTAAAAAAGTTGGTTTTTCACTAGCTGCTCTTTCAGCAGCAGCTGTTGCAGTAGGTGCAGTTTCTTATAAATATACTAAGAGTGCTTTTAAACCAGTTTTTTCTAACTATCAAGCTTATATTGATGAGTATAACTTAGAAAAGCTAAGCCAACGTTTTGAATACAAACAGTTTGCTGTTTTGGATGAATTTACTAGAGATATATTAACTAACAAAACAGCAGGTGGAATTGGTAGTGATAGTCAAGCTACTAAGCTATTAATTAACAGCAATCAAGGCAAGCCATTATTAAGAAAGTTTAAAAGATCTGACTTCAAAAAGATTTTTAAAGCGAAGTGAGATGATTCCAAAACTACTGAAGAAAATTTAAAAGTTATATATAACCCTGTTGTTTTTGAACACATTAAATCGTATGATGCATTATTAGATAATGTGCCAGTTTTTGATGAAAATGGAACAATTATTCCTAATAAGACTCAAAAAGACTTGCCAAATGAAGAAAGACTTCATTTATATGATTATTTCATACCTTACTTTATGCAAGACATGGTCATTGCGTACAATCCTCAAAAGATAGCTAAATATAACAATTTGTTTAAACCATTTCATATGGAAGCTCCTGAAGAACCAGTTGAAAGTGACGGAGAACAAGCCCAAAAAGACTATGAAATAGCCAAAAAAGAATATGATGCTAAGTATGAAAACTCTATTAGTGACTACTTTGCAGGCGTGCACAATGGCATTGAAAAGCAAATTAACTCTAAGCTTATTGAAATAATTAATAATCCTAATAATAAATATAAGGAAAAAGTTGTTGATAAGAATACTGGAAAAGAAACAATTGAAGAGCACAATCATTTACCAATGTCTGAAGCTCTTAAATTGCTTAGAAATCCATATGGAGCCAATTCAGAACAAGATGCTTTTAAATATTATCAATACACAAATGCAGTGCGTGATAATATGATCTATGGCTCATCATATAGACTAGATACTAAAACAGGAAAAAGAGTTTCTCAGCCAACTGGTGAAGCTGTTATAACTGAAGAAACAAATATAACTAATAAAAAAATTAGAACTGAAATTTATAGAGATCTAATCGACCAATTTGTTGATATGTTTCAAGATTCAACTGGCTTTAAAATCACAGACACTGAAAGAGTTAGAACTAGTGGAAATGGTTTAGACTTGCTTAACACACTAGTTGACCCTACAAAGAAATTCAATGTAGCGATTATTTATAATGGCGATGCAGTTGATGCTTTTTATTCATTAGATAATGTCAAAAATTCAGAAGTTCCTGATGGTGTTGTTAGATTTATTCGTCCTTCAGTTAACTTACTTTTAGTTGATGGATTTGTTATTGCTGATTCAACTGAAGAAGATGTTGCATTAGATATGATTGATGCAGTAAATAAAACAGTTTTTGCAGGCTATGACCAACCTGATGAGTTTTGAAACTCTGATGATATTGAAAAAGCTAGAAAAAATGTTGCTGCTGACAAAGACAAAGATGAGTGATATGAAAAATATGGAGCATACTTTGTTTTTGATTATGTAAGATATACTCCAGCAATTCAAAGCTTATATCAATATGTTTTAGACAACGAGTTTTCTGAAGACAAGTTTCCAGGTTATGGTAAGGCATTTAATGACTACCAAAAAGATTATCTTCAAAACTTATATAAAATTGAAAGCGAATATACATTTAAAGAGTTTAAATCAGACAATACAGGCAAAAAATTGGAAGAGTTAAAAGGCTTTAAATACCACGTTAAACATATTCCAATTCATCCAGTTACACATGAAGTTCAGACAGAAATCAACATTTATTATGACAGCAAATTAAAATCTTAAAAAATTTGGCCAGCAGGCTAAATTTTTTATATTGCAACATTTATAAGATTATAAATATTATTTCAATTGACTGATTGACCTATAAAACAGGCCAATAGGGACACATTATTGTTTTTAAAATAAGCATCATAAAAATTTATTAAATAAATAAAAAAATTTATTTTTTTACTATAATTTAAATACTTATTTTTCAACAACTATTTTTAATAATGAGGAGGGTGCAATGGCTATAGTTCCAAAACGTAAAACATCTAAACAACGTAAGCACAAAAGACGTACACATGATGCTTTACCAGTGCAAAATTTAATCTCATGCAAAAACTGTTCTAATATGATTCAACAACACCGTGTTTGTGAACACTGTGGCTTTTACAAAGGTAAAAAAGTTGAAGGATATAAAAGTTTAAACTTGCGCGCTCAATAATAATGCTTTAAAACCAGTTTTACTTGGTTTTTTATTTTATCTTTTATTATAATTTTTAATTATATGAACAAAACTTTATCAGTTTCTGAATCTAAAATTGCATTAATATCACTACTAGTTTTTTTAATCATTTGTGCAGTGATCATTTTTATTATTACTTTCTTTTTAATTAGAAATAACAAAGTTAAAAAAATTAAGAGACAGGCCAATGAAATATATAAATTTGTTAGTTCAAAAACAACTAATGGTTCTATGACAATTTCCAGATTCAAAAGCATATCGCAATCTCAAGGCGATTACAAAAAAGATCTTAGCGAACTAATTAATATTAATGAAGAAATAAGAGCTATTTATAAGCCATTATTTACTTTATGTAACAAGATTAAAAATGATAAAAACAAGAAATATAATATTTTAAAAACTGAATCACTTAAGCTTAATAATTTATTCGATGAATATAAGGAATTATGAACTAAATTTAGTAAAAAATCTGAAACCTTAAACATACATTGAGGCATAGTCGATTCAATAAGCTCTAAGCTCTCAACAATTCTTTTGGAGCTAGAGAACTATATTAACAAAAATAAAAATAATCTTAGTCATACATACGATATATTGGTTCATGAATTAGATGAATTACAAAAAAATAATTTTGCTTTTGAAGATAAAAAGCTAAACAATGAAATAACAAATGTTTCAGCCGAAATTAATGAATACGAAAAAAGAGTTTATTCATTTTGCAAAAAAGTTGATGTGCTAGTGAAATTAGAAAATGCTATTTTTTCTGCATTACCACAAATGTTTAGTAACAAAAATTTTGATTCTAAATTCAACAATGAAATAATGCAATTAAAAAATAACTTGCAAAGATTGCAACATAATTTTACTTCCATGCCATATCAAGAATTACTAAAAGAAACTAAGTTAATTTACCTTAGATACTTTACCTTACTTAAAGAAAACAAAAATAACAGTGAGTTTAAAAACTTTATCAAAAGCAAATTTAAGACTCTAGAAGATGAAATTCAAAAAATTAACTCTTTAGTTAATTCATTTATTCATGAAATTGATCAAGACGATTTTTACAAAAGTATTATAAAACAGGATTATATGTCAACTATTATCTTCTGAGAAAATCTAGTTAAAGACTTTGAAATTCTTAAAGAAAAAGCCTACAAAGGCATAGAAATAGGCTTATTAGAATTACAAACATTCTTAGAGCAATATTGCTCACTGCTTCAGTCTTTTAATTCTATAATTTACCAATATGACTATTTTACAGCTAAAAAAGTATATGACAAGCTTTATTTGGAAATCAACAATCAATGATGTTTAAAAGTTTTAAACCATAGAGACGTTTTAGAAAAGCTATCTGAAAATGATGAGCTATTTAGGCAATTAATCATATTAAACAAAGAAATCAACAACGATTTTAGTACTAAAAATTATATTGATTTAGGTTCAGAGCTATGAACTAAGTGAACTGAATTATTAATTAAACTTTATAAAAAAGTTTATACACAATATATTTATAAAGCTATGATTGATGCTTTAACGAAGAAATTAGCACAAAAAAACATAAACAATAGTCCTGAAATGGAAGAGTACATGTTATATGTTGATAGAAATATAGTTTCATTAAGATTTAAAGAAGCTTTTGAATTTTTAGCTGCAGCTTCAAAAGGAAAATAATATGTATGAAAAAATTTTAATAAGATATGGTGAGTTAACACTTAAGGGAAAAAACAGAGACTCATTCATAACTCAATTAGCAAGAAACATTAAACTAATAACTGGTGAATATCCAGAAACTAAATATGATCGTATGTTTTTAACATACTCTGAATCTAACTTAGAAAAATTACAATATGTTTTCGGAATAACTAGCTACAGCCCAGTAATTTTTTGTGAAAATGACTTAGAAAAAATTACTAATAGTGCTATAAAACTGGTGAATCAGTACGATAAGACATTTAAGATATCAGCTAGAAGAAACAACAAAAAATTTGAATTGACTAGCGCGGAGATTAACCAAAAAGTTGGCGCTTCTGTATTAAAATACTACCCTTTAATTAAGGTAGATGTTCATAATCCTGAGTGCAATATTAACATTGAAGTGCGTTCAGATAAAACATATTTATTTAGCAAAAGTTATGAAGCATTAGGCGGTCTTCCTGTCGGAATTAGTGGCTCTACACTACACTTAATGTCAGGCGGAATTGATAGTCCTGTTGCTGCTTTTAATCTTATGAAAAGAGGACTAAAAGTAAGCTTTCTCTCTTTTATTTCGCCGCCACAAACCGATGAAAAAACAATTGTCAAAATAAAAGATTTAGTCTCTGTGTTATCTAAATATCAAGGCAAAAGCCACCTTTATTTAGCTAACTATTCTAAGCTAATGAACTACATTTCTTTTACATCTAATGAATCCTACAGAATCAACTTAATGCGACGTAGTTTTTATAGAATTGCTTCAAAATTTGCTAAGAGCAAAAATATCATGGTTTTATCAAATGGTGAAAATTTAGGACAAGTAGCTAGTCAAACAATTGAAAGCTTATCAACAATTGCAAGTGCTAGTGATTTATTAATTTTAAGGCCGCTTATTGCTAATGATAAAGTTGAAACAATTAATATTGCAAAGCATATTAAAACCTATGATATTTCAATTGAAAAAGCTAAAGAAACATGTGAGCTATTTGCACCTAAAAACCCTGTGACTAAGCCAAATTTGGCAACAGCATTAAGACTAGAAGAAGAATTAACACAGCTAAAAGACCTTGAAGAAGAACTTTTATCAAATCAAATAGAGCACTACGCAATTGAATAAAAAAACAGGCTAAATATTTACAGCCTGTTTTTTGCTTTATTAAATCATTAAGAATTAAGAATTTTGTAAACAACAATTGCAATTGTTCCTACAATCAAAAGGAACAACGCCAACACTAACAAGGAAGAAACAATAATTTTCTTCTTGTTTTCTACATATTTAGATCTTGTATATTCATCTAAATTTTGGACAGCATCTTGTACAAGAGTATCTCTATCGGTTTCATTAAGCTTACTTATTTCTTCGGTAGATAAAATCTTTATATCCTTAATTTCTTCAAAGGTAGTAAAGCGAGATTTTTCTTGTTCATTATCTAAATTGCTCATAAGCTAATTTTACATTAATCACGGAAAATAGTGCTTGTAAATTATTTGGTTTTAGTTGGTTTGAATGTTGGTAGTTTATCTTGCATATTGTATATTTTTGATCCATTTGCAAAGTTATTGTGCTCAACTCCATCTTGGAATTCTCATTTTTTTAATGAATGCGAGAAACTCCCTGCTCTTGTGAACATGCCAGATACATTTTTTACATTTTTAATATTTCAATCTGATATGTCTCTGTTAAAACTATTAGCATTCTGAAACATGCCTCTCATATCAATGACCTTATCAGTTTTTCACTTTGTTATGTCGCCATTAAATATTGGGGTATCAGCAAATGCATTAGACATATCTGTGATGTTGTCTGTTTTTCAGTTCAGAGGTTGATTAAATTTATCTGCCCCTCTGAACATTGATTTAATGTCATTAACAGATATGGTGTTTCAATTTGAAATATTTGAATCATTAAATTCTTTTGCTAAGTAAAACATGTATTGCATATTCTTAACTTTAGGATTGACTAATTTAAAAATTGGTTTGTTAAACTTAGAGGCTTTTTGAAACATTTTTTCCATTGTGGTCACATTATCAACATTTCATGAAGAGATATCTTGATTAAACACCTTTGCCCCATCAAACATAAATGACATATCTGTTACATTTTGAGTGTTTCAGCTTGATATATTTCCATCAAATACCTCTGCTTCTTGAAACATTTTTTTCATATTTGTAACATTAGAAGTGTTTCACTTACTTAAGTCTTTATTAAATTTCTTAGCACCTGAAAACAGAAAATCCATTGATTTTACTTTGTCAGTCTTTCAGTTAGATATATCAGTATTAAAGTTAACTGCTCCAAAAAATGTTTTACTCATATTTTCTATGTTTGAAGTATCTCACTTATCCAAACCTTGGATTGTACCACTTCAATTACGATCAAATGCGCTTTCTAAGCTTATTACTTCTTCAGGCAAGATTTCTGGAACTTTTTTAACATTTCTACTAAATTGCTCAATTTTGCCATGCTTATCATATCCAATTTCAAGAACTTCTGTTTTATCTGCACTATAAACATGTTTTTTGGGAGTTACTTCAGTAAGCTTGTTGATTGAAATTTCAAGTTTCCCATCAATTAATTCAGAATCAGAATTTGAAGCAATAACAATCTTTCCTTCTCTATTTAGTAAAGCTCTTTTTTCTAATTTAAATTCAAAATCACTTTCAGTAATGTTTTCTAAACCTGCTTGTTTTTTAAGAGCTTCCAAGACATCATTTTTACTTGTATTATTAGTTGAAGTTATATCTAATTTTAGTTTTGATATATCAGTTTTTATAATCTTTGGTGCGCTGTTTTGTTCGCCCTGATCGCTAGGCATATCTAATGGGGTATCAGTTGGCATATCAGCTGGCTTATCCATTGGTTTTTCACTATTTTTATTACATGAAGCAGCAATTAAAGGAAGAGAACTAGCAAACAGAGCCCCCCCCCCCCCTAATTAGTATTAATTTTTTCTTATTCATTTTATTATTTCCTTTAATTATTTTGTGTTTAAAAAAATTTCTTCTTAATATATCAAAAAGGATTTTTAAAACAGTGCCACTTTTTTAAAAAAGTGGAAAAAAGTATGAAAAAACAGCAAAAAATGCTGTTTTTGGTGCAATTGATTGCAAATGGTGGAGATGTCGGGAGTCGAACCCGAGTCCACACACCAAGAATATATAACAACTTTTCATAGTTTAGTTTATTTTTAGCGATACTAAATTAAGAAAACAAACAAACTTAATTTAGTATTGTGTCTAAAATTTCATTTTACCTACAGACACATTAGATAAAACTAGTCCAGTAAACCGATTTATGCAAATTGGACGCTTTGCATAAACCACTTGCTGCTAATTCTTAAGCAAAAGCAAGGTTTGAGTTTGCATTTGCAATTGCAAATGCTGGAAGTTCAACACGAACTTCTTCTGACTTTTTATCGTTTGCACGTATTAAGCCTAGTTGCCTTTAGGTTTGCAAGACCACTAATTGTTATAAAACCCAATGCATGTCGAAGCCATTACATCCCCATATGTTAGGTTATAATTGTATTATATATTTTAATGAATTATCTATTCAACTTTAAATAAATAAATCATTAAAGAAGGTTAGGCACATATTATGAAGATTGAAAATAAGAGAGTCAATACTGCATTAAATTTTGACAACTGCTTCATTAGCAATAGTCAATATAAAAATAATGTTGATCTTAAAAAAATTAAAATCTTTAACAATGAAAGATTAGTTTTTTTAGTTAATGATGATTCTAAAACCTTTTTTGATGGAAATTTTTGAAAAATATTAAATGATAATCCTAACCAAATGGTTTCATGTTTTTTGCCTAATGTAAAGTCTAATTATTCATATAAATATGTAAGAGGCAAGAAAGCTTTATCAGGCGTTAATTACTTTAGCATATCAAAAGCTTTAGCAGCTTTTACTAACATTCCTTCATTTTTAAAGTTTGTTACTTTATCAAAAAAGCAATATGTAAGTGATAGCATTCTTGATTTAATTATTAAAACATTAAAGAAATATGAATATATAGTAAAAGGCAATATTTTTGACTTATTTAAGTCTAAAATAGGCTTATTTTACTCAGCATTAGTTGAAATTGAAAGGTGGCAAAACTATTACATTGACTTAATTAAAAAGGCGCTGAAAGCAAAAGATTATGATAGTGCCAATAAACTCTTGGAAAAGTATAGAGACGAATATGAAAAAGGTATTTTCGAGATACTAAGCCATGTTTCAGAAGCAGGAACAACATTTTTAGAAAAATTTATATTTTTAAGTGATGCTATTGAAAACAATGTTGACTATCTAGGCGACAGTGAGCTTACTTTGTTGCAAAATCAGTACAACTTTATGAAAAAGCTTAGTAATCCAACTATGATTGATGTTAAAAAAGAGCTTATTATTAGGGACAATGCTAACGGTATAAAAATATTACACAGGCTAGCAGCTGAACTAAAAGCCAATGCCAATGAAGAATTAAGATATCTATGTGATAAGTATAATCATATGAGCAATATTGATATGCTTAAAGCTAGCAAGTATCCCAAAAATTCATTGCACTATCAATTTTTAATGCGAAAATCTTATGCTGAAAAATATATTTACAAGAGCTTGAAATCTAAAAAAAGCAAGCTCTTGTACTTGGATTCTGATGAAATACAAAAATTAATTAATAAGTTTAAAACAGAGCTCAAGATTTTTATTGACAACAGCATCATAAATCACAGCAGTTTGCCTAAATTTGACAAGCCTTATAAAATTTATCAAGAAATTGAAGACAACTTTGACTTCAATTTAGATTTTTATATTGAATTATCAAGCAATAGAGAAAAAGATATTAAGAAAAACATTGCTAATAATTTAAAAACTATCAAAGATACAAAAGATAAATTTTATAAAGTTAAAGACAACTTTAAGTTTGATCAAATTAAGAATGACTTAAAAAACAGAATTGAACAATTAAGCGGCGAGATTGACTGAAGATTAGGAATAATTAAGAACACTTTTAATTTAACAACAAAAAACAGCAAGAAATTCTTTATTGATGTTAAAAAGGTAGCTGATAAATTTGCCAAGATAACAGCCAATATGAAAAAGATAGGTTCAGTATGAAACTATCTTCGTTTAGGAATAGTTTATCATTCAGAAATTAAGAATGAACAATTTGCAACATTTGCCCAAAATTTAAGCAATCTTAAAAAATTCCACTTATCGTTTGCTAGTGTTTTTAACAAAATTTTAGCACTTAAGTCAATTTTATTTGACAAGCGTTTTTTTGACAAAAAAACTATTAATAGTTTTTACTTATTTGTCCATTTTATAGACATATTCGAAAAATCATCTATTCATATTTCCAACCTTGTTAAGTCAGCTGATAAGATATCGTATACTAACAAAATTAAGCTCTCTTTTATTAGTGAATTATTAAGTAAGCCAAGATTAGTAATAATTGAAGATGACCCAAGCATTGATGACATTAATTTAAAGCTTGAACTAATTAGAGTTATTGACGAATTATCGAAATTAAATAACAATAGTTTTATGTTTATTACTAACGATAAAAGAGTACTAAAGTCTCCTTCATTTGATTTTGCTTTCATGATCGCAAATAATAAAGACGTTGAACACGGAAGCGCAAAAGAAATATTAGAAAGACCGTTTAACCCTATAATCAAGGCAAATTTGCAAAATAATAAGAGCGATGAATCATTTGAAATAAATGATGATGAATTTATGTTCAGTGAAGAAATAAAAGTTGGCAAAAACCACTACATTGTTTCATCATTTAGTGAATATAAAACTTGAGTTGTGTCTGAAAATGAAGGTGCAAATAATCAAGATGAAGAGACGCTAGAGTTTAATATAAATGAACTAGATTCAGCATTTTTAGATCTTGAAAATATCATTGTTGATATAAAACGAGATGAAAGCGAAATTCAAAATAATTCAACTGGAAAACTTTATGAACAGTACAAAAGATATTTAGAGCTTAAAAGCAGCACAAGCGAAACTTTGCTAACAAAAAGAAAAAAATAACAAAATTACCACTTTTTTGGCTATATTTTTCACTTTTTATAATTTTGTCAAATCTAAACATATATATAATGAAAGCAATTATGGTATAATTGTTTTTGTTTTCTATATGAAAATTAGAGCCAATTTCCTGCAATAATTTCTTAAGGAGTTATCTATGGATGTAATTGATAAATCATATACTCCTTCAAAGTTTGAAAAAGCTATATCAAAAAAGTGAGTAGATAAAAAGTTTTTTAGTCAGCATGATTTGACTAAAAAACCTTTTTCATTACTCTTGCCGCCACCAAATGTAACTGGAGCTCTTCACATTGGGCATGCATTAGACCAGTATATTCAAGACACTATTTTAAGATTTAAAAAACTAGAAGGTTATGACACATTTTATATAGCTGGAATGGATCATGCTGGTATTGCTACTCAAAGCAAAGTTGAAAGAATTTTGATGGAAACTGAAGGTGTCAATAAACATACTTTAGGCAGAGAAAAGTTCCTTGACAGAATTTGAGAGTGAAAAGAAGAGTATGCTAATAAGTTCAGACAGCAATGACAACTTTTAGGCATTGGACTTGATTTTGAAAGAGAGCGTTTTACCTTAGATAAATTGTCCAATGATGCTGTAAATAAGGTATTTATAGAACTTTATAACAAGGGATTAATTTATAAAGATACTAAAGCAGTCAATTGAGATCCCGTTTTAAAAACAGCATTATCTAACATTGAAGTTATTAATAAGCCTACTGAACAAATTATGTACTACATTAAGTACAAAATTAAAAACAGCAATGATTTTGTAACTATAGCAACTGTTAGACTAGAAACCTTGCTTAGTGATGTTGCAGTTGTTTTTAACCCTAGTGATGAGCGCTATAAGCATTTAGAAAATCAGTATGTAATTCATCCATTAACTAATGAAGAAATTGTAATTATTAAAGATGAGTATGTTGATAAAAAATTCGCTTCAGGTTTAATGAAATTATCTGCACATGCTGAAGCAGACATTGATATTATCAAAAAACATAACTTGCTAATAAAAGAGACAATCAATAAAGATGGCAAAATTGACTACCCAAACAGCCAATTCCATAATTTAACTCGAGAACAAGCCAGAGAGCAAATAGCTAAATATTTAAAAGATAACAATTTAATTGTCAAAGAAGAAAAAACAGTTTCTAATGTTGGCTATTCTGAGCGAAGCAATGCACCAGTTGAAATATTAGTTATGCCACAGTGATTTGTTAAAATGGATGCTTTAGCTAAAAAAGTCACTGAACACCTAAAATCAGATGACCAAGTCAAGTTTTATCCTAAGCGTTTTATTAAAACTGTTAATAACTGACTTAAAAATATTCATGACTGAACCATAAGTAGGCAATTATGATGAGGCCACAGAATTCCTGCTTGGTATAAAAATAACGAAATAAAAGTTCAAGTTGATTCACCTGGAGAAGGATGAATTCAAGATTCTGATGTGCTTGATACTTGATTTAGCAGTGGTATAGCTCCGTTTTCATTTTTAGGATGACCTGCAAGTGATGAATTACTTAAAAGATATTATCCAACAAGCTTATTAGTTACTGGATATGACATCATTTTCTTTTGAGTAGTAAGAATGTACTTTTTTGGTTTGGAATTTACCAATAAAAAACCGTTTAAGGCTGTTTTACTGCATGGTTTGGTTCGCGATGAGCAAAATCGCAAGATGTCTAAATCGCTTAATAATGGAGTTGATCCATCTAAAATAATTGAAGAACATGGCTCAGATGCACTAAGATTTTTCCTAGTTACAAATTCATCTCCTGGTCTTGATACAAGATTTTCACTTGAAAAAGTAAGAGTTGCTTGGGGATTATGCAACAAGTTATGAAATATATCCCGCTATATTGAAATGCTTGATGATGATTCTAATTCTAAGCCTAGTGCAGCTGATATTTGAATCAATAATAAGCTTAAGCATTTACAAAATAAAATTACTAAAGCAATGAATAGATATGAGCTTACAATTGCAGGCACTGAGTTATCAAACTTTATTTATAATGACTTTTCATCTTGGTATATTGAATTACTAAGAATATATCCAAACAAAAAACATGCTTTAGAAAATTTAAGAAAACTACTTATTATTACTCACCCATTTTTACCTTTTATAACAGATCATTTATACCAAATCATCTATAAAACAGAATTATTGGACGAGTTGTTCCCTGAATTAAAATTAAGCCGCTCAGTTAAAGTTAAAGAAATTGACTTAATTATTAATGTAGTTAAAATTTTAAGAAGATTTAGAGAAGAAAAATCAATTAGTAAAAAAGAAGTTATAAATTATTGAGTTAGCGAAAGTCTTTCAGAAGAGTCAAAAAACGCAATAAACCGCATGACTAATGGGCTTTTAAAAGAAAATGACAACATTCTTTTTACTGATGGCAAAATAAAAGTATGAATAGAAGAAAATGAAACTCTTAAAAAAGATCGATTAATAGACCTTAATAAAAAAATAGAGCAAGCTAAATTTGAAATTGACCGTGCTCAAAAAATGCTAAGCAATCCAAATTTTATTTCTAAAGCTCCAAAAGATAAAATAGCCTTAGAACAAGAAAAATTACAAAAGTATCAAAAACAATTGGCTGAGTATGAAAAGGAGGTGTAATTGTGACAATATTAAATGGGAAAATAATTGCCGAAGAGAGAACTGTTGAATTAAAAAAAGAGTTTGAAGAAATTACCAAATTAATTGGTAGACAGCCTGTTTTGTCAATTATACAAGTTGGTGATAACCCTGCTTCTTCACTTTATATTAAAAATAAAATTAAAAAGGCTGAAGAATTAGGTGTTAAGGCAACACTTTATAAATTTGATGAAGATATTAGTCAAAATTCATTGCTTAAAAAGCTTGATGTTTTAAATGAAGAATCTGATGGCATCATTGTGCAATTACCATTGCCTGAGCATATTTCTCCTAAAGTTATAATGAATGGTATACGTTTAGAAAAGGATGTAGATGGCTTGTGTGAAAAAAGCACATTCAATTTTTATAATGATAAATATGATGAATTAAGCTTTACACCCGCAACAGCAGCAGCCATCATTGATTTAATTAACTACTATAAAATAGATTTAAACGGCAAAAAGGCTGCTGTCATTGGACGTAGTTATTTAGTCGGCAAGCCTACAGCATTTTTGCTTAAAAAATTAGGTGCTCTAGTTTCAACATATAATAAAAACACCGGAATTAAAGGCGTTGAATCAGCTGATTTATTAGTTTCAGCAGCTGGCCAACCTGATTTAGTTAAAAAAGAAAACATTAAAGATGGCGCATGATTAATTGATGCTGGCACAACCATGATTGAAAGAGAGGGCAAAAGATGCTTTGTTGGCGATGCATCCTTAACTCCTGAAGAGTATCAGTTATTAGAAGGCTATACACCAATACCAGGAGGCATTGGTCCACTTACTGTTATTTGATTATTTAAAAACTTAGCTAAGGCTATTAAATATGAGTTTCAAATTTAAGAAATTGAATTCTAGCAATAGGTTCATTTTTTTATATAATAAAAGCATTATTTTATAGACATAATTAATGATTATTAATTATTCCAAGGAGCATTGAAAATGGATTTTGAAAATCGCCTAAAAGGCATAGTAAACACACTTCCAAAAACTAAAATATTACTTATTGATGGTAGTGATAACAGAAGCATTGAGGCTGCAAATAAATTAGCTGAATTTAGCAACCTAGAAATTACATTATTAGTTGAAAATGATGACAAAATTGAAACTAAAGCTAATGTTGTAAACATGAACAAAGATGCCAATAAATTAGAGCTATTGGCTCAAAAGTATGTTGAATTACGTAAAGGAAAAGAAGACATCGAAGCTGCTAGAAAAGCACTAAGCACACGTCCTTTTTATGCAATGATGCTTTTAGCAACAGGCGAAATTGATGGTGTTGTTGGTGGTTTAAATTATTCAACAGCTGACATTTTAAGAGCTGCTTTTAAAGCAATTGGTCCTAAGCCAGGAATTAAAACTATTTCATCAGTTATGATTATGCACAAAGAAGAAAAACTTTACTTCTTTAGTGACATTTCAGTAAATCCTAAACCTGATTTAAATGGATTAGTTGATATAGCAAATAATGCTGCAGAGTTTGCTAAAGCATTTATTGATGAACCTAAAGTTGCATTTTTAAGCTTTTCAACAAGTGGTTCAGCTGTTACACCTGAAACTAAATTAGTTGCTGATGCTACAGTTGAATTTAACAAAACATACCAAGGCACTAAAGCAATAGGCGAAGTTCAACTAGATGCTGCTGTTAATGAAGGCGTAAGAAAAAGCAAATACAAGGGCGAATCTTTTGCTGGCGAAGCTAATGTATTAGTTTTCCCTGATTTAGGAGCTGGAAATATTGGTTATAAAATTGCTCAAAGATTTGGTGGTTTTGGTGCTATAGGCCCAATTATTACAGGTGTTAAAAAGCCAGTTAATGACTTATCACGTGGAAGCTTAACTGATGATGTTGTTAATACAGTTTTAATTACAGCAATTCAAGCAAACAACAAGGAGTAATATATGAATAATAAAGTTTTAGTTATTAATGCTGGAAGCAGTTCAATCAAACTTCAGTTATTAGATAAAGAAAAGTTAAACGTTATAGCTAGCGGACTAGCTGAAAGAATTGGCGAAAGTGGCAATGGTAACATTGCAATTAAATTTAATGGCCAGAAATTTGAAAAAAGCGTGAAGCTAGATGACCATGCTAAGGCAGTTGAGTACATTTTGGAAATTTTTGAAGAAAACAAAATTATTACTGATCCAAAAGAAATCGAACTTATTGGCTTTAGAGTTGTGCAAGGTGGTGAATATTTCAATAGCTCTGTAAAATTGGGCGATAAGGAAATTGAACTTATTGATGAAGTTAAAATGTATGCTCCATTACATAACCCTGGTGCATTGCAAGCTATTAGAGCATTTAAAAAAGTTATGCCACATGCAAAGCTTTCTGCAGACTTTGACACAGCATTTCATACAACTATTCCTGCTCTTTATGCAACATACCCAATACCATATGAAATAAGCGAAAAATTAAAGATCAAACGTTATGGTGCTCACGGTATTAGCCATGAATACATCACACTTAAAGTGCAAGAATTATTAAATAAAGAAAAAGTTAATATTATTAACTTACACATTGGTAACGGCGCTTCTTTATGTGCTATTAAAGACAGCAAGTCAATTGATACAACAATGGGTCTTACTCCATTAGCTGGAATTATGATGGGTTCTCGTTCAGGCGACATTGACCCTTCTATTCACCAATTTGTTATGAAAAATATGAATCTTTCAATTGATGAATTTACAGATATTTTAAATAAAAAATCAGGTATGCTAGGCGTTTCAGGCATTTCAAATGACCTTAGAGACATTTTAGCTGCTATGGAAAAAAGCGACAAAAGAGCTCAATTTGCATTTGACCTATACTGCCAAAAAATAGTCGATTTCGTCGCAAACTATGCTAACAAATTAGAAAACAAAATGGATGCTATTGTTTTCACAGCTGGTGTTGGTGAAAACACACCTGAATTAAGAGAACAAGTTGTTAACAGCTTACATTTTGCTAACATTAAGTTAGACAAAAACAAAAACTTTGGCAAAATCGGCGAATATGAATTAATTTCAACACCTGATTCAGATGTTAAGGTTTATGTTATAAGAACAAATGAAGAATTATTAATTGCAAAACACGCAATTGAGTTATATAAATAAAAATTTATGAAAAGCGCAATTTATCCTGGTTCATTTGACCCAATGCATGAAGGCCACATTGCAATTGTCAAAAAAGCTTTAAAAATTTTTGACAAGCTTTTTGTTATTGTTTCAGTTAACCCGGATAAAGAAAGCGTGAGCGACATTGATAAAAGATTTAATGAAGCTAAAGAAAAGCTAAAAGAATTTAAAAATGTTGAAGTTTTAATTAACAAAGACGATTTAATAGCAGAAATAGCTAAAAAATTAGGGGCTAACTTTCTAGTGCGCTCAGCTAGAAATAATATTGATTTTCAATATGAATTAGTTTTAGCAGCTGGACACAATAGCATGAATAAAGATTTAGAAACGATTTTGATAATGCCTGATTATGACATGATTGAGTACTCTTCTACAGTTATAAGACACAAAAATAAGTTGGGAAAATAATGTGAAAATTTGTTAAATCTGCCTTAAAAAAAGAGACTTGAATAAAGTGTGAAAACTGCAAGCAAATCTGTTTTTGAGGACGCTCAAATGTAGGCAAAAGCTCCCTGCTCAATGCTTTAGTTAATCAAAAAATATCATATGTCTCTAAACAACCTGGACGAACACAGTTTATCAATTATTTTCAAGAAGATGAGCGCTTTATAGTTGATTTACCTGGCTATGGCTATGCTCAGTTATCAAAAGAAAAAATTGAAGAAATGAACTACTGGATTAATGCTTTTTTAAAAGAAGATAAAGTACCTAAGGTTATATTTCTGTTGATAGACTCACGCACTGGCATAACAAAAATTGATTTAGAAAAAATAGTATTTTTAAAAGACATTAATTTACCAATTCACCTGATTTACACTAAGATTGATAAATTAAACCAAAAGGAAAAATCTGCTTTAGTTAAAAAGCATAATGAATATTTAGACTCTAATTTGCTTAATGAATCAACTAACTCTTTTTTAGTTTCAAGCACTAATAAAATAGGCTTAGACGACTTAGTATTCTTTATTGAAGAGAATATTTTTAAAAAATAAGTTAATAAACTTATGAAAGGCTAACATGGATAAATTTAAAAAGAAAGTATTGCTCTCTTCTATTGGATTTGGAATAGCTGCTGGTGCACTAATTGGTACAGCGATAACATTTCATTATGTAAAAAAAGCTAATTCAAATGAAACAGGAGCTGTTTTAAATAGAGCAAGACATTTAGAATTAAAAGTCAATCCAAGTCATAAAGACTTTGACATTTCTTCTAGATATGCTAGCGAATTTGCCTATATCTCATTTTTTGGTTATCCAAAAAATGATAATGAAGAGCCTACATTAAAAACTGATAAAGAATACTGAAAAGAGTTAGAGTCTAAAAAATTTAGTAAAAATAAAATTCCGTTTACTCTTTTTAACAAAAGTGTCAACTACACATTAGAAGATTTAGCTAACGAACACTTTATTTATTATCACTCTTATGCAAATGACTACGACGGTACTTTATATTTAAGAGTTTACTTTGAGAAAAAATCTTCAAAGGATGCATCAGCTGTTTCTAGTGCTGATGAATATAACAGCAGAAAAGCTAACTGAAAATGAGTTGACTATAAATTAACTGGCTTTAAAAAAGTTAACATAGAAAAAAATCAAAATGAATTATTGCAAAATTATTCAGACTACAAACATGGCTTTAGAGTCAGTTCGAAATTAAAAAATAAGTTGCTTAAAAAAGAGATTAATTCTTTTGATTCAGTTACAGACAGCCAAGGCAGTGACTTTACTAAATTGCCTATGAAAAAGCAGGATTCAGCCGAATCAATTGAAAAAGCACACAAGATTTTTTCTGATTTATTAGACTATAATCACACAGTACAAAGCATTGATGATAAAAACCCTCTTAAATTTAGCATTGATAGCAAAAAACCTATTTATATAACTAAAAATAAAGATAATGAATACAGCATTCATTACAGTCTTTTTACATATGTTCCAAATGCTCAGTTTAGTGACGAAGGTCAATTGAACAGTGCTAAAAAAGTTGAAATTTCAAAAGAATTTGCTTCTAAATTACAAGTTAAGCATGCTGAATTAACAACTGCTTTAGGTAACATCGAAATAAAAGACTTAGCTGGCGATAACAAATCATTAAAAGATATTATTCCTTCTAGTTTAAAATACAACACATCAACTACTGCGCCAAATGATAACTATCATAATACAACAAATGGTTATATTGAGTTAGTTGATTTAGGCTGGAAAAATGGTGCTTCACAGGATATTAAAAACAAATTTTCATCTGGGGAGTACACTGTTTCATATCACAAAATTAGCGAAAATGATGGGGTAATTAAAGAGTTTAGCGATCTTAAACAATATTTTGGCCAAGGCAAGAATACTGATGAATATTCACCGTTTGTTAATTTAGATGATTCTAAAGGCGAAGCATTAATTGCAGTCAAAATAACTGCTAAATTAGAAAACGGATACAATGAGAGTATAATTGGCACCGTGAAGCTAGCTGATTTAAAGAAAAATAGCTCTTCAACATCAAACAATTCATAATATTAAAGCACAAAGGTGCTTTTTTATATTTGGATAATAACAATTAATGCTAAAACAGAACAAAAATAAAAAACAAATTTCAAATATAAGTAAAATTAAAATAGATATAAATATAACTAAAGTTATATTGATAAAGGAATAAATATGAATTTAACAGACAAAAGAAGTAAATTAGTTGCTACTATTGGCCCTTCTAGCGATAACTATAATACAATGCGCTCCTTAATTGAAGCAGGTGCTACATGTATTAGAGTTAACTTTAGTCATGGAAGTCATGAAGAGCATTTAAATAAATTTAAAATAGCTAAAAAGATATCTGAAGATATGCACTTGCCTGTTTCACTAATTCTAGACACTAAAGGTCCAGAAATTAGAGTTGGAAAAATGAAGGGCGGTGCCCAATTTATTCCAGCTAATACTGAAATTAAAATCCATACAACAGAAGCTAAATACAAAGAATTAGAAGGCGATGCCAAAGAATTATCAGTTTCATATGATATGTCTAAAGACCTAAGTGATGGAGATTATGTACTTTTTGATGATGGTAAGCTTTCTGCAGTTGTGACTAAAGTAGCTAAAGGCATTGTTGTAGTAAAAACACTTAATTCACATAACTTAAAGACAAACAAAAGAATAAATCTTCCTGGTGTTGACTTTAGCTTGCCATTTTTATCTGAAAAAGATATTAATGATGTTAAATTTGGGATTTCACAAGGGGTTAATTATATAGCTGCTTCATTTGTAAATTCAGCTAAAAATGTTAATGATTTAAGAAAGCTATTAATTGATAATAATGCTAGCCATATTCAAATAATTTCCAAAATTGAAAGCCATTTAGGTATTGATAATATTGATGAAATTATAGAAGCATCAGATGGGATTATGGTAGCTAGAGGCGATTTAGGTTTAGAAATTCCTTATTATGATGTGCCGTATTTTGAAAAGTTAATGATTCGTAAGTGTCGTGAAGCCGGCAAGCCAGTTATTATAGCTACACAAATGCTCGATTCAATGGAAACTAATCCACACCCAACTAGAGCAGAAGTTACTGACGTTTATTATGCAATTGAATTAGGTTCAGATGCTACTATGCTTTCAGGCGAAACAGCTTCTGGTGCTCATCCTTTAGAAGCTGTTATCACAATGTCAAACATTAATAAACGTGCTGAAAATGAATTTTATGACAACACCTACTATGATGTGCAATTAGAAGAAGTTAGAAGAAAATCTAACTTAAGAGAAAACAAGAGAGCTAGAATTGCATATGAAGTAGCTAATAGAACACGTTATGGCGATTACAAATTTGCTGTTGTTTTATCAAGAACAGGCCAATTATTAAAAGAAGTAGCAAAATTTAGACCAAATACTATCATTATTGGCATATTAAAAGATGCTAATATGATAGGTGAGTTTGGTATAACTTCTAGTGTGTGAACTTCATTAGATTCAATAGAATACTTTGACTTAATTAAAGAAAACAGCGACAAGGCACTAGACATACTAATGCCATATGGTATAAATAAAGGCGACAGAATTATTGTTGTAGAAAACGAAAGCATTGTTGAAAAACAATATAATTAACCAAAAAGCCTATAAAACAGATTTAAAAAGCAAACACACTGTTTGCTTTTTAGTTTGCTTTTTTGTTAGGCAAAAGAGCCAATGAATTGAATTGTTTGCGATTCATCCTTAACATCTATATAGATGGGTTTGGTAACCGATGGGCGATCACCTGGATTACTTTTGGAAGATAATGAAATTAAATGAGCATATTTTTTAAATTCATCATGCTTTTTAATATGCTCAATAACCTCTTTAAATGTTGGTACATTAATAACAACTAGTTTTACTCTTGGTCATAATGCTCTAAGTGCATTCCAAGCTTCTTGAGCAGTAACGGGATTATTTTGTTGCTCATGTTTTTCAGCAATGCTGTCTATTTCAAGTTTAGCAGCATCAAATTGATTTTTAACTTTTGATAGAGAACCTGATAATTCTTGTTTTGATTTTGTATCAAAAGAATTTAAATCTTTTTCTAACTTATCGATTTCTTTCTTTGATTCAGTCATTATTTTTTGAGCAGTTGGATAAGCTTTCTCGAATTTGTCATTGTCTACTTTTGAATCTTCATCTGTGCCTATTACAGTTGATTTAACACTTTCCTGAGCCTTAGTAATATTTGAGCTCACTTCTTTTACCTTGGTTTCAAATTGTAATTTAGTTTCTGCAGTAGTAGCTGTGCCTTCATTTTTAGAATTTTTGACACTAAAAGTAACAACTACTTCACCTGAATATGATGCACTTTTATCTTTTGCTTTAATTACTGCTTTATTTTCTTTTTCAATTATTTCAATGGATAATTCGCTTAAGTTTAATCCACTATTTTTTGCAATTAAAGCATTTTTAATGTTTTCAATATCTTTTTTAGCCAACTCACCTAAATTAGTAATTTTAATTACTGAGCCTAGATCATTATCTTTAGGATTTTTGTTATTATTGTGACTAGTATTGTTGCTATTATTATTGTTATTGTTGCATCCAGCCATTATTAATGGTATAGGTGGTATGAACGCAACAATAGCAAACGCCATAAATTTAAATTTTTTCATGTTAATTCCTTACATTATTTAATTTATGTTTAGTAATTTAAATTGAAACAAACACAAAAGGCAAAATTCATATGGCTTTTGCTTTTTTCAATTAATTAAAGCCTCTTATTGATCCGTTAAATGTAATAGTGCCAACCTTAAGTTTAAGTTGGTCATTGTAGCCTAGCTTACTGTTTGGGTCTACGCCTGGTTGCAGAGTTATTATAGATGCGTATTTTTTAATATCTTTATGTGCTAAAAATTTATCTAATGCTTGTTTTGCTGTTACTCCTCTTGGAAGTCCTTCAGCAAAATCTTTGTATCATATTATATTTAGTTCTCCTACTGCAACTAAAGGATCAATTGTTTCGTTAACACCAGGTTGAGCTGGTTTTGGAGCAGCGGGAGCCATTGGTTGAGTTTCGCTGTCTGATTCTTTAGCCTTTGCAGCAATGCCCTCTGTTATAGACTTAGCAATTTTGAGTTCACTTTTTGCCTTCTTTAGTAATTTTGTTAACTCTTCTTTTGTTTTATCTTCATAATAAGAATTCAATTCCTTTTCTATTCTGCTTAAGTCTACTTCTGCTTGCTTCAGAGTCTTTTCAACAGCTGGATAAATGCTGTTAAATTCTTCTTTATTAACCACTGCATCATCGTCATCGCCAGTAACAGTTGATTGAATATCATTTTGTGACTTTTTTATCTTCTCTGAAATTTCTTTTATTTTTGCCTCAAATTGTGTTTTGTTCGTTAAAACAGGTTTTTTAATAAAGTTTGCTTTTCAAGTTTCATCTTTAATTAATTCAAGATCTGCAAGAAAAGCAGCATAATTTTCACCAGCTGACTTAGACAACCTGTCTCAAGTCAATTTATCTTCCTTTTTAGCTTCTTCTATTTTTTTAAGTCTATCTGTATATAAATCATCAAATAACTTTTCAATTGTGTTACTTGTGTCAACATAAACATCAGAAAAGCCCTTAGTGACATTACCAAATGTACCAGAGAATTTAGCGTGCTTATCTGATTTGCCATCTAAAATCTCTATGAGAATTTTCTTGTTTTTTCCAGGATGTTCAGTTTCTTTGTTTTTGTTTGATAGATATACTATTGAAGCATATTTCTTGAAGTCTTTATGATTTTTAATGAAGTTAAGCACCTCACCGTATGTTTGTAATGAGTTAAAACTATCTTTTATTGATGCTCAAAGTGTATGCAAAGCATTTCATGCTGAAACAGCATCAATTGGAGAAGAATCGGCTCCTGAAGGCGGCGTTGGTTGAGTTGCACTGTCTGATGCTTTTGCTTTTGCAGCAATGTCCTCTGTTATAGACTTAGCAATTTTTAACTCATCTTTTGCTTTCTTTAGCAATTTTGCTAATTCTTCTTTTATTTTGTCTTCATATGAATTTAATTCTTTTTGAAGTTCATTTAAGTCAGTTTCAGCTTGCTTAAGAGTCTTTTCAACAGTTGGATAAACTTTATTAAAATCTTCTTTGTTAATAACCGTATCGTCATCACCAGTTACTGTTGATTGAATATCATCTTGAGACTTACTTATTTTTTTAGATATTTCCTTTAATTTCGCCTCAAATTCTGTTTTGTCTTTTAAAACAGGCTTTTCAGGAACAGGCTTTTTAATAAAGTTTTCTTTTCAAGATTCATCATTAATTAATTCAAGATCTGCAAGAAAAGCAGCATAATTTTCATCAGCTGATTTAGATAACTTGTTTCAATTAAATTCATCATTGTGTTTAGGTTTATTTTTTTCAGCTTCTTCAATCTTTTTAAGTCTATCAGCGTATAGATCATCAAATATTTTTTCAATTGTATCGCTTATAGCAATATTTGCATCTGAAAGCTTTTTAGCTACGTTGCCAAATGTACCAGAAAATTTAGTGTGTTTATTAGATTTATCATCTAAAATCTCAATAAGAATTTTTTTATTCTTTGCTGGGTGTTCACTTTCCTTGTTTTTGTTTGATAGATATACTATTGAAGCATATTTCTTGAAGTCTTTATGATTTTTAATGAAGTTAAGCACCTCACCATATGTTTGTAATGAGTTAAAACTATCTTTTATTGATGTTCAAAGTGCACGCAAAGCATTTCATGCTGAACCAGCATCAATTGGAGAAGAATCAGAAGCTGAAGGCGGTGTTGGTTTAACTGTGCTGTCTGATGCTTTTGCTTTTTCAGCAATATCATCTGCTATAGACTTAGCAATTTTTAACTCATCTTTTGCTTTCTTTAACAACATTGTTAATTCTTCTTTTGTCTTATCATTAAATGATTTTAATTTTGCCTCTAGTTCATTCAAGTCTGCTTCGGCTTGCTTAAGTGATTTTTCAACAATTGGATAAACACTATCAAATTCTTTCTTGTTAACAACTGCATCCTCATTATCACCAGTAACAGTTGATTGAATATCATTTTGGGATTTGCTTATTTTTTCAGATATTTCTTTTAATTTTGATTCAAATTGTGCTTTATCTTTGGAAACAGTATCTGTTGACGAAGGCTTTTTAGTAAAGTTTTCTTTTCAAGTTTGATCAGCAATTAATTCTAGTTCAGAAAGATATGCAGCATAATGTTCTTTACCTGATTTAGATAACTTATTTCAATCTAGCTTGTCATTCTTTTTAGCTTCTTCTAAGATCTTGTTGACTTTAGCAAGTTTTTCTTTTCATTTCTTAATTGATTCAGATGGTTGATCTTGTTTGCTAGCTTCTTCTAAGATCTTTTTTACCTTAGCAAGTTGGTCTTTTCACTTTGCTTTTCTATTTTCTTCAATTTTCTTTAGTTTATCAGTAAATAAATCATCAAATAGTCTTTCAGTTGTATCTGATGCTGAAACAAATGCAGCTGTACCTGGCTTACCAGTCGCTGGATTTGTCTCTTCACTTCTTGAACTTTTAACACTAAAAGCAACAACAACTTCACCTGTGTATGTTTTACTTTCATCACTAGCTTTAACTGTAGCTTTATTTTCTTTTTCACTTATTTCAAAGACTAATTCATCTAATTTCAAGCCAGCATTTTTAGCGCTTAGTGCACTTTTTATGCTGTCAGCATCTTTTTTAGGCAATTCACCCAAATCAGTTTTAGTTATAACTTTGCTTAGATCTTGTTTTGTTACAGTAGTTTCACTATTTTCTGTTTTTACTGAAAACGATACTTCAACTGTGCCTTCATAGCTCTTGCTATCAGCCTTAGCCTTAACTGTAGCTTTATTTTCGTTTTCACTTATTTCAAAGACTAATTCGTCTAATTTCAAGCCAGCATTTTTAGCGCTTAGTGCACTTTTTATGCTGTCAGCATCTTTTTTAGGTAATTCACCTAATTCTGTGACTTTAATAAAAGTTTTTAGCTCCTGTTTTTTGAGCTCGTTTCCTTCCTTCTTATCATTTTTATCAAAGCATGTAGCAGCTATAAGAGGTATAGCTGATACAGAAGCTAACCCCCCCCCCAATTAGTATAAATTTAGATTTTTTCATATCATACCTCTAATTATTTAATGAAAAAATTATAAAAAAATCCACATATTGCCAGCTAAAAAATGAAAATAATTCCATATATTATATGTATCACTTTAACTAGCTTGAACACAGAAAAATACAGCTTTCAAAACAAGTTTGAGCTATGTATAACTTTTAAATTTTTGACCACATAAATCCACTGGTTTTAAATAAAAATTAACAAATATTATCAGCAAAATATAACTACTATTTAAAGTAATTTAATTACCAACAAAAAAGCTAAAATTAAAATTTAGCAAAAAAAGAGCTAGAGTGCTAAATTGTGTGCTAAAATAATATTGTTATGAATGTTTTTTATACATTGAAAGGACTTTAATATGGCAAAAGAAGTAATTATTGGTATTGACTTAGGTACTACAAACTCGGTTGTTTCAATCGTTGATAATGGTTCACCAGTTGTTTTAGAAAACTTAAATGGAAAAAGAACAACTCCATCAGTTGTAAGTTTTAAAGATGGCGAAATAATAGTGGGTGATAATGCAAAAAACCAAATTGAAACAAATCCTGACACTGTAGCATCTATTAAAAGATTAATGGGTACAAGCAAAACTGTACATGTTAATAATAAAGATTATAAACCCGAAGAAATTTCAGCAATGATTCTAGAGCATCTTAAAAAGTATGCTGAAGAAAAAATTGGCCACAAAGTTGAAAAAGCAGTTATTACAGTGCCTGCATATTTTGATAATGCACAACGTGAAGCTACCAAAATAGCTGGTAAAATAGCTGGATTAGAAGTTTTGCGTATTATTAATGAACCTACAGCCGCAGCTTTAGCTTTTGGACTTGACAAAGTTAAAAAAGAACAAAAAATTCTTGTTTTTGACCTTGGTGGTGGAACATTTGACGTTTCAATTTTAGAATTAGCTGAAGGAACATTTGAAGTTTTATCAACAGCAGGTGATAACAGACTTGGTGGTGATGACTGAGACCATGAAATTGTTAAATGATTAATTGACTTAATCAAAAAAGACTATAAAACAGACGTTACAAACAATAAGATGGCAATGGCTCGTTTAAAAGCAGCTGCTGAAAAAGCAAAAATTGACTTATCTAGCTCGCAACAAGCAACAATTATGCTTCCATTTTTAGTTATGCAACAATGCTCAGAACCTATTAGTGTTGAAGCAACTTTAAGAAGAAGCCAATTTGAAGAAATGACATCACATTTAGTGGAAAGATGTAGAAAACCTATTGAAACAGCATTAGCTGATGCCAAGATCAAGATCTCTGATTTAGATGATGTTATCTTAGTTGGTGGTTCAACTAGAATTCCTGCAGTACAACAATTAGTTGAATCAATTTTAAATAGAAAAGCCAATCGTTCAGTTAACCCTGATGAAGTTGTGGCTATGGGAGCTGCTATTCAAGGTGCTGTTTTAGCTGGCGAAATTGATGATGTTTTATTAGTTGATGTCACACCTTTAACACTAGGAATTGAAACAGCAGGTGGAATTGCTACACCATTAATTCCAAGAAACACACGTATTCCTATTACTAAGAGTGAAGTGTTTACAACATTTGAAGATAATCAAAGCGAAGTTACTATTAGAATAGTGCAAGGTGAAAGACCACTAGCTAGTGAAAATAAATTGCTTGGACAATTTAACCTTGGCGGTATTCGTGTAGCTCCAAGAGGAGTGCCACAAATTGAAGTAAGCTTTAAAATAGATGCAAACGGTATCACAACTGTTTTAGCTAAAGATAAAGATACTAACAAAGAGCAATCAATTACTATTAAGAACTCATCTAAATTAAGTGATTCTGAAATCGAAGAAATGATAAAGGACGCTGAAAAAAACCGTGAAGCTGATGCTAAGAGAGCCGAAGAAATAAGCACAATTATCCAAGCTGAAAACTTAGTTAATAGCTTAGAAAAAGAAATGAATGAAGGCAATATTGTAATTCCTGAAGACGAAAAAGCGAAAATTTCTGACTACATTAAAGAAGTTAAAGAACTAATTAACAACAAAGATGTTGAGCAACTTAAGAAAAAAATTGATGAGTTAAATGCGGCTTACAATATGGCTAAAAGTGCAGCAGCAAGCTCAAACAAAGGCGAAGGCTCAAACAACAATTCATCATCAAATAATGATGAAGAAACATTTGAATAGATAAAGGGCAAAAATAGCACAGCAGATGTGCTATTTTTTCTAAAATTACTATAAAACAAGGGCATTAGAAAAATTTATTAATTAGGAAATTTGTCTTATAAATTCTTTAATTTCAGTTAAAGCTCTTTCAGAAAGCGTTTTTCTGTTTTCATCATTATAAGCAACTAAATTAATTCCTTCCACAAGCCCTCAATTAGCCTCCATTGGCTGTATGCCACTTTTGTTTGCTTTTAGTACATAATTGCATAAGCTACCGATGATTGTTTTATTACTTGGAACTATTTTTGGCAAATTATTTAAATACCTATCAACATTGATTGCACAAATAATAGCGCTTGCGCTTGCCTCTACATATCCATCAGTGCCAGTAAGTTGACCTGCAAAAAATATGTTTGGTTTAGACTTTAATTGAAAATTATCATCTAAGACATTAGCTGAATTTATATAATCATTTTTATGCATAACCCCATATCTTAAGATAGTAGCATTTGCTAATGCTGGAATAGCTTTTATTATTTCGCTTTGTCATGGAATTTTGATGCTTGTTTGAAAATTTACAATTCTTAGAAAATTTTCATTGTATTCATCTTCTTTTAATAAAACAGTGGCATAAGCGCTTTCATTTTGTACTATTTCGTTAGCTTGCAATAGATTTTTTAGCTCATTTTTACCTCTTTTTGCAACACTTTCAATTGATCTAAAACCATTATCATGCAATAATTTAATTTCATTAGGCAATGGGGAAATAAATATTTCTGCATCAGTAATTAAGTTATACAAATGTTCAAATTCATTTTTGCTTAAACTGCAATAAAATAATTTATCATCTAGAGCGCCTTTTTGCACATAGTTTCAATTTATAGAACTTTTTAATACTATTGGCTCAACTTGATCAAATAAATTAAAGTTAGATTCGCCAACAAGATTTTTAATTTCATTTTCTAAATTAGCACTGCTTAATGGGCCAGTTGCAATAATTGTAGGCACTGAATCATCAATTTTTAGATATTCCTTTTCTATTATTTTAAGATTTTGATGACTTTTTAAATATTTAGTTATATATTCTTGAAATTTATATCTGTCAACTAAGAGTGATTCATTTGCTACTTTTGCATAGTCAGCTGCTTTAATAATAAATGAATCAAGCAAGCGCATTTCTTGCTTTAATAATCCCTTAGCACTAGTTATTAAATTAGAGTGAAAGGAATCAGAATAAGCTAAATTAGCAAACATATCATTTGTTTGAATAGGGTTCTTCTTAATTGATTTTACTTCAAAAAGTTCAACTAAATAATTACGTTTTAGTAGCTGATAACACACTTCAGTTCCAGAAATGCCAGCACCAATAACTCTCACTCTTTTCATTACTGCTCCCATAGTATTAATAATATGCTTATGACATATAAAGGCTTAAAACAGGCTTAAAAGTCAATTAAATATGAAAAAAACTAGCATATTATTCCATTATATATCCTTCTATTCACTGTTTAAATATAATTCATTTGGTAATTTATTTATGAAGGAGATTTATTACGTAAATGAAAGATTTGTTAGGTGCATCAGGTTTAAGTAGCGACATCAATAGTGTTGCTGGCACAACATGAACAGCATTAGGAGCTGTAGGATTAGTTGGAGCATTATTAGCTGTTATCCTACTTTCAGTTGCTGTATTTCTATTCAGAAGCAAATTTGCAGATAAGAAAAACATAATACTACCTGCAATAGGATATGTACTTGCTTTATTAGGTATAATTTTAGCAGCTGTAGCTATTAATAAAAACACAAACCCAGGCGTTGGAACTCTACTTTCAACAAAAGACCCAACAGTCACAATCAAAGGAACAGCAGTTTCAGGACTTGTATTCGGTGTTCTATCATTATTATTGTCAATTGTGACATTTGTTAAATTGAAGAAACAACAATAAAAAACATTTTGAATGATCTTTAGCTTTTAAAGATCATTTTTTTATTTTCATTTTATGAAGAAATTAACCTACATTCCTTATTTATAGTCTAATTAGGGCATAAACAAAAATAAAATTTCCTAGCCTAAGCCAGGAAATTAATTGCATTACAAACTATAGTTTGTTTTTGCAATCACCAGTTTCAACGTATTCTTTTAAGTTATCTAATGATGTTTCAAGCATGCTTGTGGCAGCTTCTTGTGTATATCAGCCAATGTGTGGAGACATAATAACACGAGGATATAAGTCTACTAATTCAGCAATAACTGGGTCTTCAATTTTGTCAAAAGTTTTGAATAAATACGCTTTTTCATTGTTAAACACATCAATAGCAGCACCAGCAAGCTTGCCGCTTTTAACAGCGTCTAAAATTGCCTTTTCATCTTGTATTTGGCCTCTAGAAGTGTTAACCAAAATAGCGCCATCTTTCATTTTGTTTAGCAACTCTGCATTAACTAATTTGTCATTTTGACCTTTAATATATGGCATATGTAAGGTCACAATGTCAGCTTGCTTTAGGCCATCATCAAGCGAAACATATTCAATAACATCTGTTAATGCTTTATTAGGCATAAGGTCGTAGCCCAATACTTTGGCACCAAAGCTCTTAAACATTTTGGCTGATTCATAGCCAATTTTACCTGTACCCATAATAAGTACTGTGCTTGATCTTAGCTCTTTAGCAAAACCAAAGTCATCAACTGTAAAGTCTTTATTGTGTGCTTTGTAGCCAAAGTGAAGTGATCTTCTTGACAATTGATGAGCATATGAGAATGCTAATTCAGCAATAGCTGTAGGTGAATATGATGGTACACGAGCCATTTTAATACCTAATTCATGTCCAGCAGCTAAGTCCATGTGGTCAAATCCTGCTGTTCTAGTAAATACGTAATTAATACCTTTAGATTTAAGCAATTCTAAAATTTCACGATTTACAACATCATTTTCTCTAACAACTACACAGTCCATACCATCTACTAAATGGATACGTTCTTTTGAAATAACTTCTGTAACAGCTGTAAGTTTTAAGTCTTTGTATTTTTCTTTAACTTTTTCAAAAATAGGAAATTCTACTTCTTTAATGCCAAAAAATATAACGTTCATATAACTCCCTGGAGTTAGTTTTATATTAAAAACTAACTAAAAAATAAATAGACAAAGTGATAATTTCTTATCAATGAAATTATATTCTCAATTTATTTGCTGACTAAAGGGCAGAGATTGAAGCACATACATTTTAGTGAATACTCTTAAATGAATAAGATTTACTTATAAGACTGTTTTATAGGCTTTTAATACTAGTTGGCATTATTTGTAGTATGTATGCTTAATTCGCTAACCAGTAATAAATGTGCAAAAAAATATGAAAAAATCAGCATATTCTGCTGACATTTGAATTTAAATCAAAGAATTAGTCTAAAAACACATTTTTAAAGAAAGGCAAAACAATGTTATAGCCACATTTGGCTTATTTGCCTGTTTTATAGTACTTTTAGTTTAATTCATTTAAAAAGTGCTCAATCAAACTATTAAGCACATCACTTTTTTCTTTATATACCATATGTGCAGAATTAGTTATTATTTCAATTCTTGCTTTTGGCATATGTTTATGAAAGTATTGTTTGCTTAATTCACAATCTATCAGCCTATCTTTATCAGCTAATATTATTAATGTTGGAATTTTTACTGATAAGTATGCTTGTTCAATTTCGTTATGAATTTTTAAATCAGTCAATTGATTATCTAGCTCTTTAACTCATTCATTATTGTAATATTTTGGATCAAATTTAGCACTAGCTTTAAAAATCCAATCCTTATCTTTTTGCAATAACTTATATTCATAATAGATTAAGGGAACAAAATTATGTAAATATTCATCAAAATTTGTTGGTAAATATTTCTTTTGCTTTCATACATCTAGTTCTAGTTGGCTTTTATTAATTGGAGTAATTAAAACTAGCTTACTAATTAATTCTGGCCTTGTTTTATAGGCTAATACGGCAGTTGCCGCCCCCATTGATTTACCTATCAATATAACATTTTTGATGTTGTTTTTAATTATAAATTCAATTAACAATCGAGAGTATTCTTTAATAGAAACCTTGTGATCTTCTATTGGTTTAGTTAAGTTAGATCCAGGGAATTGCAACGCATAAAAATTAAACTTACTGTGTTGATTAGCAAATAATTCTAATGCAGTATATTTAGAGTTAAAACCGTGACAAAATATGATATTTTGTTCACTATTATTGTCCTTGAAATAGTATGGATAGTCATAAATAATTTCTGGTTTTGGCATTAATTATATTTTATATTTAACTATAAGGAATGTTTTGATAATCTAATAATTTGCATAAGATATCCAGCATATTTAGTATTTATTTTACTTCCGTTGTTTTGCTTAAAATACTATAAAACAGTTATATATGAAAAGCAGTACAATTCTTGCAGCTTTTTTACATCATACAATTTAGTTTTTGATATTTTGTAACCAAAAAACAAAAACACCTGCAAGTAGCAGATGTCTTTATTTTGTATTATTTTTTGCTTTCATTTTCTTCAGATTTCTCTTCAGCTTTTTTAGATTCTTCAGCTAATTCTTCTTCGTGAATTTTTTTAGCTTCTTCTTCGAATTTTTTGATATCTTCTTCAGCTTGTTTAATTAATTTATTAGCCAATTCTAAAGCAACCTTGTCATTTTGATCTGAAGTTTTCTTGTCTAAGTATGCAAGAATCAATCTTGTGATTGCAACTTCTTTAATAGCTTCAGTGAATTGACCATTTTGTTCTTCGCCTTCAGCTAAAGGATTTTGCTTCATGTATTGAAGAACAAATTGAAGAGGAATAAATTGTTGGCCAAAAGCAATGTTAATTGCTCAAAGATTTTTGTTTTCTTCAGAAATTTCAGCCTTGTCTTTAAATTGTTTCATTAACTCTTCATGAACTAAAAGTCTCTTAGTTACTTCTTTTTCTTCATTTAGAACTAGTTTGTTAAAGTCAGCTTCTGAAGTTTTAATTAAGTCTAAGTAGTCATTGAATTTAATGCCTTGAGTTTTTAAGTTAGCTTTAATTTCTTCTAATCTTTTTTGAGCACCAGTAGCAACTAAAATGTCTGAAATTGCAAATTGGTGTTTTTCAACTAATTCAGCAACTAATGAATCAATTACATTTCTTTGAATTTCAGCATATTTTTTAACTGTTAATATTTCTTTAGCATATGCCCTTGCTTCTTCAATTGTTGAAACATTAGGAAGGTGTAATTCCTTAACATTTTTCTCATCTAATGTGATTTTTTCTAATCTCTTAGCATCTAGAATTTCGCATTCAAAAACTGCTGGTTGACCTTTAAGTGTAGGCACTGCATAGCTTTCTGGGAAAGTAACATTAACTTCGCCCTTTCAGCCTACACTTTTACCGACCAATTGGTCTTCAAAAGTGTCAATAAATGTTTTGCTACCTAATTTTAAATCAAATTGGTCAGCTTCACCACCTTCAAAAGGTTCATTGTTTACAAAACCTTTGTATTTAAGTGTCACAACGTCACCTAATTTTGTTTTATCTTTTTTGCCAAGAGGCATTAATAATGCGTTTTTGCTTAATAATTCATCTAAATATGAATCAATGTCAGCTTCAGTTACTTTAAGCTTGCCGACTTTTGTCTTAATTGATTCATCTAGTTTTATGCCTGATAAGTCAGGAAGCAGTGGAAACTCAATTTTAATAACAGATGATTCTTCTGCTAACACTGGCAATTCTAATAAAACTGCATTTTGCAATGCATTTTCATGTTGTTTCTTAACTTCTTCAAAAATTTCGTCAGCAAAAACATTATATGCTTCATGAATTGAATCACTTGCAACAGTAACTGGTGTTACATATTTATCAACTATGTGTTTAGGAGCTTTACCAGGTCTAAAACCATCTACTTTTAATTTTTTAATTTTATTAGCTTTGGTTTTGTTAAAAATTTTTGTTCATTTTTCGCCTGTAAACTCATATTCAACAACTACAGAACCTTTTTCTTTATTTAGTTCTATTGATTTAGCACTCATATATCTCCCTTATGGTAGTTAAATTTACTAGTTATCTTAAATTAATAAATTAATAAGATGTTATTTTAATATTATTTAATATTAACAATTTTATTATAAAAACATAGATTATTTACAAAAAGTGGCTCAAGAATTAAAAAAAGGAGGTCTCCCTCCCTTTTTTAATTCATAAGACAATTCAAATTAAAAAGCTTCCGCGCACAGAACTTTATATATTATTTATGGGAAAGGAGTTATATACTCTTAAGCAACTGTTCCTGTGGATACAGTACTCATTCACTAATGGAATGCATCAACTTTATTATAGACTAAAAACATATAGCACCAAATATTTTTTTTATTTTTTTAGAATACTTTAGTTAGTAATTAAAAAATAGCAATTTGTTGGTTTTAAAAATGCAAAACATTGAAAATAAGAGTCATTATGCTGTTGTTTAAAAACTATGACAAAAAATTTAAAAATTTTAAGATTTTGTATGTGTGTTATATATCTATATAATCTCAGCATCATTCAGTAAAAACACTACAAGTATTAAAGCTTTAAACAGGTTTATATGCACCTTTAATACTGAATATGAAACTAATTCCCCTATAAATAAGGAATATTGGTAAAAATAAGTACCAATATTTTATTTTGGCATATATTATAGTTATTCAAAAGTAAGGATTATGTATGAAAAATAAAAGAATAATTTTAACATTGAGCAGTGCAATTAGTGTACTAAGCTCATTTTCTGTTTTATCTGTTAAATGCGGTAGTAAAGATGAAATTAATGAAACAAGTAATGATGGAAAATTTAAAATTTTAGTTTCAGAAGACCCTGATGTAAATAAAAATAAAGAGGTTAATAAAGCAAGTGAAAACTCTGTTGACCTATTTTTAGTAAAAAGTATGACCAAATTTTGGAGAAGTTTCAGAATGCGCTAAAACTTCTAAAAGAGTCACATAAAGATAATGAAAAGGTTAATAAGATAGATGAAATAATATCGTCTATCACTATAAAACAGCCACATAAGTTAGAGCAAGCTTTTAAATTACTAACTAGTTTATTTGCTGACGAAATTAAAAAACCTGATAGCTTTGTGCCAACAAAAGTTCAAAAAAGTCTTTATATTCTTAAAGAGTTTGTCAAGAATAAAAGAATATTTATAAAAGTTTACAAAGACAGAAACTATATAGGTGGAAATATTTATAAAGCTATTGAAAAGTATTCAGAAAGCTTTAAAAAATTGTTTATAGCGCTTCACAGCAACAAGCTTTTAGATCTTGTTACTGTTCATCCTAATGACTTTAAAGGTATTAAATCAACTCATGCTTCAGGAACAAATATAAAACTAAAAAATGGAAAACTAACATTAGAGTTTCAAATTGGCTCTCTATTAGAAGAATCAACAGACTTGCCATTAGCTTCAGATGAAATTTTTGAAGTAGCTATTGAGAAATAATATAAATTAGTCAACATATCAATTATTGAATTAGGACTAAAGCTTAAAAAATGCTTGTATCTTAGTGCAAGTTTTTTAATGTATGCAAAATCACAATGATTATTATCCAAAGGAAAAAGTTATTAGTGCTTGCATCTTATGGAAATATTTACAGTCAATAATAAATGAACTTTTCATTCTTGCATAATTCAACCAATAAGTTTATAAATTAGGGGTAAAAGATGAAAAACAAAAAGGTACTTTTTGCTTTGGGGGGGGGTATACATCTATAACACTTCTTCCTTTAATAGCTGCTAAATGTGATAATAAAAGTGGTGATTGAAGGGCAAATCAGCCAAATGACAGAGCAGTAGATCATAAAAATGACAATCAAGAATCGTCCAATTTGATTGCTCCAGTTCTTGAAAAGGAATACTTCAAAATATTAAATCATGTTCATGATGCGGTTCAGATTCTTAAAAAGACACACGGAAATAATCCAAAGACAAGAGAATTAGATGAAATACTGTCATCAATTTATCAGCCTAAAAAATTAGAAAAGACAATAGATGATCTTACATCCTTAGTGATTGAAATTGCTAAAAAGGATTATGGATTTAATAGCCATTTTGGTGAAGATTTTAATAGATGACACACTAACAATGTAAATGATTTAGATTGAAAGGTCAGAGACCAGTTAAATGTTATAACTAACATTTTGGATAAAGTAAAAGACTCTATTGACTATGATAAGCACTTCAAGATATCTTATGACGGTAACACTAAAACTATAACAACACTTGCAAATATTAAGTCTCAAGATAATCTTAAATTAAGATCAGGCTTAAATACTGAAAATGCACCAAAAACAGCATTTATAGCAGGTGGTGGCTCAGTGTATGATGAATCATTTAACCAATCAGCATGGGAAGCAGTTCATAAAATTTCATATGAGCTAGGCCTGGATAAGGCAAAAGCAATTGGAAATAAGGAATTATGAAACAAATCTTTTGAACCTGGATGAGACCAATTAACGGAAGTTTATAAAAATGCCATTGATGTCGGATTTAAGTACATTGTTCTTTATGGATTCATGCACCAAACTCCACTTGTTGATTTAGATGATAATTACATCAAGAAGATTAAAGATAATAACATTGTGTTCATCACTGTTGATTTTGATGTTTTGCAATTAAGCGATGATAAATCTAAAGCATTTACTCAAAAAATAGGCGAAGGACACTTAATTCCAGTTATCTTTGATGTTAAACAAGCTGCTTATATAGCTGGTCGTGCGCTTGCAGATTACTTCTCACAAGTTTATAAAGATCAACCTGAAAAACGTACAATTGGTGCTTTTGGTGGTGTTCCTTATCCAGCAGTTTCTGACTTTATAGCTGGTACTTTTCAAGGTATTATTGACTGAAATAAAGAACACCCAGAAGCTAAAACAAAATCATTAAATGAAACTATTGAGCTAAATACTTTATTTACCTCAGGAGCACCACGAGCCACTACAGCTATTAACTCTGTAGTTAAAGCTACGGCTGCTTACCCTGTTGCTGGTTCACTGTCAACGGACACAGCAAAGGAAATTAAAAAAATGGCTGATAAAGATAAATTCATTATTGGTGTTGATGAAGAACAAAAAAATAAACTAAAAGGTCATAGAATTTTTACATCAGTTATGAAATTAATCGGCCAGGCAGTTTACAACATTTTAGCTGACTTATATACTAAAGGAGAAAGTAATATAACTCTTCAGCCAGGATTTGAAATTGGTAAGAAAAATGGAACTCCTTTACCTTATGGTTACGGCGACAGTGAAACTGAAAAATATGTAGGTGTTGCAACATCAGGTTTATTAGATGATATTAGCGATGAATTAGCGAACAAATCTTTAAAAAATGCAATTGCATATTATGAAAATCATAAATCTGAGATTCAAGAGAGATTAAAAAATCAAGAAGAGACAGTTAAGAAAGAATTAAAAGATCAGTTCAATACAACCCACATTGGCGATAAGTTTCAAAAAGTGATCGACTGATTAGCTGCGGAGACTAGAAAATAAAAATAATAAATAACTTCTAGTTTATGAATTTACAAACTTTACCACATGTAATATACTGTAAGTTATTGTTCTATTGTTTAATATTTTTAATAAGCTAACAAAAATGCATTAAAAATCATAGTTTTCTATGTTTGCTTGATTAAAAATTCAAGTGCTCACAATTAAATTTTATTTCAATTTGTGTTGCACTTGAATTTTCATTTATGGAAAGATTGATGCTCTTTTTAGAAGTATTTTGCAAACACAATTTTATATCTTGCGTCTAAATTTATGTCTTTAATACACTTAGTATGTTTTTTTGTTTAAGAAATAGATTCATTTATAACCGGGAATAATTTTTTTCAATCATCTTTAGGAATCTCATTTACATTTCAGCTATCAGGAGTTATAAGCAGGTTAGTATTGTTTGTATTAGGATCTATTTTCAAAAAGTTAATGTAATCAAGATAAATATTTTTTTCAGAGTCGCTAGTAATTCTATTGCCATAATATCCAGAATCTACACTTTCTTTTCATGAAGAAACTTTGCTGCCGAATCCTTGTGTATTTATTTCCAAAACATTGAATTTATCCGGGGCAATTGTAATATAGTTTCCAATTAATTTTTCTAAGTCTATATATCCAGAAACAATTTGCTCTTTTTGTAAGTTTGTTTTAGAAAATTTAGTTTTCTTTTTAAAATTTAAAAATTCCTTAAAACTCATTAAATCAGGCCTGTATGACAAATCTATCTTTATGTAGTTCATTAAATCGCGAGATTCTGAATGACTATAAGATGCTGTTACAGTAATATCATTAGCAGAATATAACTTATTAAATTTAAATGTCAAGGCATTTATTTTATTTGAGTTTACAAGCAATGTCTCTCTTTTAACACCAAAAATTCCAAATTTTTGATAATTGTTAATTATTGTTTGATTATTAATAGTGGGTAAAAGACTAGCAACACTTTTTATGTGTTCAAAATTACCAACATAGTTATCAACTTTTGAATTTGTTAATTTATGAGAAGCATCCGAATTGGGAACTATTAAATTGTTTATTGAAAAGTTTCTAAAATAACGATTGTAATGTGACTCCAATTTAAGTAAATTTTTATAAATGTCATCAGAAATTTTAAGCGATAAATTCCTTAAATTGCTAAGTTTGATCTTATCTTTATTTTTAAGATCGAAGTTTTTTGAAATTTCATTTAAATATTTCATGCCACTAAAATTAACAAAATTACCAGTTGGTAAATCACTTAAAGTTGTTTTTGGATTATATTACTTAACAATTTTTGAACTTTCGACACTATTAGAATAAAATGAAGAATAGTTTTTAACTGTATAAACCAGATATCCAATATATTCATTTTCAATTTCAGGATATTCTTGATTTGGAGAATAAGAAAAACTATTTATTAACCTAACGAAGTTATAAAAATTTTGAGTTAGCTTTCTGTAAAATATAGGGTCATATTTAAATAGTTCCAGATCAGAACACATCTGAGAAATTGGCTCAGTTGACTTTAATGACTTTTTTATTCGCTTTTCATATAAATTAAAATCAAAAAATTTATTGTATTCCCTTTCAAACAAAGTTTGCTGATATTCCCCACATGATGCTGCCAAAAATGTGGTAGATATAGCAATAGATGAGCCTATAAAAACAGGGCATGCACCCATTATTTGACTTTTTTTAAAACAGATTTGTAAAACTTACTAACCATACATTTTCCTTAATATGTTCTCAAAGTCACTATTTTGTGAATCAGATAATGCTATTGAATTCCTCAAATTTAATAATTCCGACTTTATCATATTTGCTGGATGAGTAGATAGTTCATACTCACTCTATATCTCATACTACTGCTTGCTGCAACACAGAGTATATATCTTAACTAAATGCTTATAGCTATATTGATTGATTGAATCGGATTTAATTTAACTTGATTATTTGTTGCTGGAAGCACAGCAGAAACAGAAAAAACGGGAGCAAAAAATATAGGGGCTAAAATTAATTTATTCAATCTTTTCATAACTAATAAAATTATATTTAATTTTATACATATAGTAAATTATGATAAATAATGAATAAGAAAGTAAAAAAGTATTACATGAAATATGATGTTTCAATAGTTATAAGCCTTTATACATGCTAAACTAAAAAAGATGCGTACTTTGATTACATAAATTATCGAGTTAAATTACTTGTGTGAAAGCAAAATTAAAGCCTACTTTTATTTTCATAAGTTTGTTCTAACAATAGTTGCTAATAGTACTAAAATATATAAATATAGACAAAGGTTGTTAATATTATGAGTTTAATAGAAGTTAAAAATGTAACTAAAAAATATGGCAACAAAGTCGTATTAGGGCCTATAAATTTAAAAATTGAAAAAGGAACTAGTGTTGCCATATTTGGTGCTAACGGCGCCGGAAAATCTACTTTATGTGAAATTATTGCTAATACTAAAAAACAAAGTTCAGGTGAGGTTGAATATGGCTTTGAAAAAAGCCAAATACCCTATAAAATAGGCATAAACTTCCAATCGCAAGTGTATCCAAATTTTATTAATGTCAAAGAGCTAATAAATTTCTATAAAACCTTATACACAGGCATTTTGGACAAAGAATACTTTGAAACAATGATTGATAAGTTTGAGCTAAAAGAGTTGTATAAGCAAAAAGTCAACACACTTTCTGGAGGACAGCGCCAGAGAGTAAATTTATTTGTTTCTTTATTCAATAAGCCAGAGATTTATATAGGTGATGAAATAACAACAGGGCTTGATATTGAGAGTCAATTAGAAATGATTAGTTTACTAAAACAAGAAATCAAAAACAAAGGAATGACTTTAATTTTAGTAAGTCACAATTTAAATGAAATAAAAGAATTGTGTGAAAGAATAATTTTTATTGATAAAGGCTTAATAATTGAAGACACGCAAATTGACAAAATTTTAGAAAATCACAAAACATTGCTAGATTATTATTTAGAAAAAGTATCAAGTAACAAGAAAGAAGGCAACAATGCATAGACAATTTAAAGCAATGTATGCTTTATTATTTAATTATTGAAAAAAGTCATTTCATAATGTATTCTTTGCCTTTGTTTTTCCAGTAATGTTTTTGCTAATTTTAAGTGCAATTCCTACTTTTGAAGTTAATGATTTAATCCCGGGAATTATTGCTTCAGCTTGTCCTGTTGTAGGAATTGTCTCACTTTCAATGTCTTTTAGTGATCTTAAAGAAACAATTATTTACAAAAGAATATCTGTTTTACCCTTAAAACCATGAATTTTTGTAGCTAGCATAATATCGTTTTATACAATATTAATTTGAATAAGTGCACTTTGAGTATTTATATTTTCTTTAACTTTTTGACACTCAAAAATAGCTTTAGGCAACATTAATTTTGGTTATATTATTCTAGGAATGATTTTTCTTTCAGTAATATGCTCTTCATTAGGGGTTATAGTTGCCATAATTGCTAGAGATTATAAAATGGCTAATGCGCTTTCAATGCTATTTTATTTGCCACCTGCATGAGTATCTGGTATGTATTTACCTATTAGTGTTATTACAAAGTCTTCTGCTTTAAAAATAATTGCAATGTGCTTGCCTTTTAGCTACTCAGTTGCCACAATAAATTATGGTTGGAATAACTCATTGCCTTTATTATTTGATTCGCCTATTTGAGTATTTATTTTAATTTCACTAGCAGTATCAGTCATTTTTGTTGCACTTGCAATAGTAGCATTTAAATTTAGAAAAAGAGTGTAAATGTGCCTTATTTATAGTGCTTAAGGTAAATGTTAATAATTATTTATAGCCTATTAATATTAAAAAAATGGATGAGCATTTTAAACTTTATCCATTTTTTTAATACTTTTGGGAATACCAAAACCACTTTTAGCTAGTATACCATTAAATAAAAAGCTGATTTAATTTCTTAAGCACAGCAAAGTATATCAAGGTATGTTATCAAAAGTCCTGTTTTATAGGTTTTTAAGTCAATTTATACTTAGGTAAAAGTACATTAACATATGTATCTAGAACACTGTCAAAACCAAATTCTTTTAGTATTTCTATTGCTTTATCTTGATTAAGGATTATTTGATAATCATCTATATTAGTGTCCATTTCAACATCTGAATTTAATATAGCTAATTTTTTGCAAAAATGAGCTGATTCACAATCATTTTCTAAATATTCTTTAGTTTTGCCAGTAATTTTATTTATATTTTCATAAATTGCTTCCAAAGTGCCAAATTCATTGAGCAAACTTATAGCCTTCTTAGGCCCAATTCCAGCAACGCCTTTTAGTTTATCTGACGAATCACCAGCCAAACCTTTATAATCAGGAATTTGATTAGGATTAATTCCGTATATATTGGCAAATTCATTGATTGTTTCTAGTTTGTATTCAGTAAAATTCCCAACTTTTTTAATTACTTTTATTATGCTATTGTTCTCATTAACTAACTGAAGTAAGTCTTTATCTTTAGAATAAATATAGTTATTAAATTGAGAATTATGTTTTGCAACTGTTGCTATTAAATCATCAGCTTCATAGCCAACTTTTTCAAATCATTTGATATTCATTGCACTAAGAATTTTTTTAGCTAGATCAAATTGCTCAAAAATGATTTCTGGTGCCTTTTCTCTACCAGCTTTATAATCATAATACTCTTCATGTCTTTTAGTTTTGCCTTTAGCATCAAAAGCAATAAACATATGTGAAGGATTATAAAATTTAATTAGCTTAAATAAAGTTTGAAAAAACACATGAACACCATTAGTTGTTGTGCCATCTTTAGCTACTAGAACGCTATTAGGATTATATTTATTATATGAGGCATAAAACGATTGAAAAATCAAGAAGTTGCCATCTACTAAAAGCATAAGTTTATTTTCACTGTTCATACTATTCAATTCCTTGTCATGAATCTAGATACATTTTATTGCCATTTGAGCGAATATGGGCTTCAATAATGTCGCCTTTATTTAAAGTTCTATATTTAGATAAATTGTTTTTGTTAACAAAAAATGTGTAATTTAAGGTGCGGTCACAGACTTCGATAATTGCATATGGCCTGTCCTTAGGCTCTTTTTTAACCACTATCTCAATAGCAGTGCTAAAATTACCCTGCATTTTTAATAAATCAGACAATCTATATTTATATTTTTTTTCGTATTGCACTGTTTTATAGGCATTATAGATATTTCCAAGCAATTCAATTTCATTTCTCGATTCCTCTTCTAGATTAAATTTAGATTGCATCTCGATGTTTTCTGAAGCTTTTTTATAGCCTTCAAAGTCTAAATTATTGACTATGTCGCTAAATGAATTAGCGCCCTTGCTAAGCAAATTGTACTCTTCTTGCATAAGTAAATCTACGCCATTAATATAGTCTTGGTAGCCAAAAGCACGAAACACATTTGCTCTAATTAGTGTGCTAATCATTGCATTTTTTATGCCTGCAAATCTTAAACGCAGCAAGATTTCAAAGAGCGATAAATCTTTATATTGGCCATTTTCCTTAATATCTAGCGCAATCTTTTTAATACTTTCAGCCCCTAAACCTTTAATCATATTAAAAGGAAGATAAATATCTCCATTATCAACTATGGCTGAGTTAGTAAAATGAATAATGCTTGGCGAATAAACACTAAAATTCATGTTTTTTAGTTCATTAACAAACGAAGCAATTTTATTTTGATCGCCATATGAATTAGAAATAAGAGCGCTAAAGTAAACTTGTGGATATCTAGCTTTATAGTAAGCCATTTTCATTGTTAAGTAAGCATATGATACTGCATGTGATTTATTAAATCCATATTGAGCAAATTTTTCAATTTTGTCATAAATTTTGGTTAGTGATTCAATACTAAAATTATTTTTAAGTCCGCCTTCAAAAAAAGTTTTTCTATATTTATGCAGCTCTACTTCATTTTTCTTGCTTATTGCTCTTCTTAATAAATCAGCCTGTGCAAAAGACATTTTTGCAACAGCCTGAGATATTTCCATTATTTGCTCCTGATAGATGATAATGCCATATGTTGGGGCAACAATTTCATCATATACCGGATCTATTTTTTCAATTAATTTTGGATTTTTTCTGTTATTTGCATAGTCTTTAATATATTCTTTTGGCCCAGGTCTATAAAGAGAAATAATAGCAAAAAGGTCTTCAAAACTTTGAATGCCAACTTTTTTAATTGTGCTTTTCATTCCTGAAGATTCAATTTGAAAAAGCCCTTCAGTGTTGCCATTATTAAGCAAGTTTATAGCCATAGGATCTTGTAACTCTAAGTCATTTTCATAGACTAATTCGTCAAAAAGCTTAAGCTTACTAATTCTTTTTTCAATGTGCTTAATTTCTGTCAAAGTTTTAAGTCCTAGCAAGTCAATTTTTAGTAAGCCAAAGTTTTCAACAAATTCCATTGGCACTTGTACTTGCAAGAATGAATAAGCATTTTCAAACACTGGAACATATTCATTTAAATCTTTATCAGAAATAATTAAACCTGCTGCATGAATTCCGTATTGACGAGGCAACCCTTGTAATTTTGAAACATGATTTATAAACTTTTCATAGTCTTTTAATGACGATACTTCTTTATTAAAAGTTAAATTTTTTGCAAATTCTTCTTCAATTGATGAATAATTTGCAAAAGCATTTATAGACTTACTTATTCTATTAACATCAGAAAGAGGAATATCAAGCATTCTTCCTACATCTCTTATAGCTTGCTTGGTTCCCATTGTTTGAAAAGTTGAAATAACAGCCACCCTATTTTTGCCATATTTATTTTGTAAATAGGCAAAAATTTCATCACGTCTGTCATCTTGAATATCAATGTCAATGTCTGGTCATGAGACTTTATCAATATTTAAAAATCTTTCAAATAATAGATTGTACTTGAGAGGATTGATTTTAGTAATTCCTAATAAATAACTAATCAATGAACCAGCAGCACTACCTCTGCCTGGTCCAATTGATATACCATTACTATCAGCATACTCAATCATATCTGAAATTATTAAAAAATAGTTAATAAAACCTAGTTTTTTAATCACTGAACATTCATAATTTATTCTGTCATTAACGGCTGTTTTATAGGGCAATAAAGCTTTTTTGTGTTTTATAAGTCCTTGTTTTATTTTTTCAATAAAAAGCTCGTAGTTCTTTTCATCACTTTCACAAAAAGAAGCTAATTTAAGCTCTTTTTTAGGAAAAGTCACATTGCAGTTATCAACAATAAAATTAATTCTAGCTAAGAAGTCAGGATCAGTTGTATAGTCTTCAAAATAACTAAAATTATAATTAGCTTCTTTATTGTTTCCTAGTTTTAAAAGAATATTAAGGGTTTCGTTGTCTTCAACATCAATTAATTTGTTTTCTTTTACATAAATTGAATTAGGAATTGAAGAATCTGGCGAAGAAATATAGTAATTTTTATTATCAGAAAGCTTATGATGTTTATTTTTTGCATACAATCCATTTGAAGGGTGATCAATAATGAAAAGATTGTAACTAATAATGTCGCTGAGCTTAATTTCTTCTCTAGATTTTTTTAAAATCAGTGAGTTAATTAGCTTAAAACCTTCATAATTTTTAGCAAGCAAAATAAATCTAGATTCTTCAACATCTAAATCCACTCCAATAATTGGCTTAATTTCATAAGCAGTGCATTGTTTTAAAAATTCACCTAAAGCAAACATATTATTATGGTCGCTTAAAACAACAGCCCTTTTGCCGTTTTCTTTAGATAGTCTAACTAAATCTTTTACTTTAATTAATGATTCTAAAAATGAATATTCAGTGGTGTTATATAAGTCTATAAATTCATTCATATGATTATTATATTTTATTAAGCAATTACAGAAAGCATCAGGGAGGATTATTTATTAAAAATAAATAATTTTGTTGATTTGCATAAATCAGAATTATCTTAATTTACTTAGGCTTGAAAATATTAAATTTTCCTAAAGAGACTATAAAACAGTCTTATCAGAATAACAGCATAATTATTTGGTACATTCAGTATTAAAAATATAAAATTATCTTTGTTAGAGGTTATTTATGAAGAGAAGTAAAAAGATTTTATTAACTGCTGCTTTTGTTCCACTGCTAAGCACTGCTTTAGCAACAAAATGTGAGGATAAAGATAATAATGGTAGTACTCAAAACCAGCCCACAACAGTGCCAAGCGATCCTTTATTGCCTAAAAAACCGGACGAATCACAACCTGAGCCATCAAAACCTGATGATACCACCAATAATAATGATGTTAGTTTCAGTGATATAGAATCATTAAGCAAAAGTTTAAAAATAGCAAATTATTCATACAGCAAACTAGATCCAAAGACAGCTTTAAATGAGATATTAAAAGACGAAAGCATCTTTTTTAAAGACGTTTTCGGCGAAAAAGTCTTAGAGTTATATACTCTAAAAATTAGCTCAGAATCAGTTAACTATGATTTTGATAATGGCTTACTAATTGATCTTTCAATTAGTTTTACAAAGAAAAATGTTACAAAAACATTTATTTTTACAGTTGCTGGATTCAAAAAGAAAGAACAAAATAGCAGCAGCACAAACAAGAAAGAGAATTATATAAGTGCTAAAGAACCTGATGAAAAAATTAAAGGCTTATTCCCATCATTAATTGCTAGAATGCTTTTATATATTGATAATCCAGAAAGATATAACGATATTACAAGTAGTAATAAAGTGAATTATGAAGCATTATTAAATGCAAATGGCAAATATTTTAGTTCTGACACTATACCATTTGGACCCGGAACTAAAGAAGCGTTTTTTGCATATGATAAAAATTTAAAAGAAGAGTACATTGATAAAATTGTTGCGGCTGGATATGATGATAGTGCAGGTACTTTACAATTAGAAGTTGAAATCAAAAACAATCCAGAGAAGAATAGCAATGAGCCATCAATAACCAAAACTTTTTCTTTTGCAGGCTTAAAAAAGGCAGATTTGCAAAATACAACTAACAATGTAATCGGTTTTTCACTAACTCCTATGTCTTTTAAGAATTTACAAATTATTAAAAGCATTTTATCTAAAAGAACTAAAGACAGCATTAAGGCAGGAGAAAACATACTAAAAGATATTGAAAAAAGTCAACAAAAATTTTTAAAGCAGAAAATAGTAAGTGAGCTCAATGTTTATATAAATGATAGTAACAAAGCATATCAAGATGGCTTTAGCCAAACAGCGAAAGTGTTGGATTTACCTTCATTAGGAAATAGTTTTGTGCTATATCCATTTTTTACTTGGATAAGTAATGAATCTATATTTGATCTAAAGCTAGAGTTAGCAAATGGTGACACAGGCAAACTAAAGCTTTCATTTAATATTAAGCTGCCAGTTTTTGCTCAGGGAATTGGAGACCTAAAGGATTATTCTAACTCAAATAACAAGCAGATATTGATTCCTGTTTTTACAGAAGCAAAAATCGATCAGTTTACATTTAAAAAATAAGTCAGAAACAAACAAAAAATTGAGCATGACTCAATTTTTGCATATTATATAATTCCAAAAACACTATAAAACAGGGGTATAAACAAAATTGCTGCATTATAGTTATTGTATTAAACTATGATGAAGACTTTTCTAAACTTTTTAATATATTAGGCAACAATTGCTCTCAATCTTTTTTATGTATATCATTTATGTTTCAGCTCTCAGGGGTTATAAAAAACTCGGTATTTTTTGACTTAGGATCTAGTTTTAGTAAGATGATGTAATCTAAAAAGACATTTTTGTCATATTTACTGTTGTTTTGGCCACCATAATTCCCAGTAGCAGTGATAGCCAAATTCCCACGTGTAAATTTACCAAAATCATAAGTGTTTATTTTCAAAACACTAAACTTATTCCCTTTTAACTTGTTTATAGGTTCTAACAGTTTGTTAAATCAATATACCTATTCCAATTTCACTTTCTAAAAGATTACTTTTTCTAGATTTTATTTTCTTTATAAAATTAAAAAATTCCCTAAAGCTCATTGATTTAGGCCTATAAGAAAAATTAATACTTATGTCATTAACTGGTGCTTCAGAGTCTGAGCTATATTTTATTGCATTAGCACTAATATCATTTATTGAATAAGTGTTATTAAATTTAAATGTCAAAGCGTTTATGTTTTTTTGAATCAATTATTAAAGTTTCCTTTTTAACATCAAAAATGCCAAACTTTCGATACTTATTTATTACAGAATAGTTGTTTATTGTTGCAAAGGAGTTCAAGATTCTTTTTATCATTGTAAACGTTAAAAGCACTGCTTTCAACTTTTACATTTTTCCCAGCATTTATAATTGCTTTGTCATCAGGCTTAACAAAGTTAGCCATTGTGTCTATGTATTGATTGAGATGTGGATACAACTTAAGCAAATTTTTGTGAATATCATTAAGCAGAAGATAAGACAAATTTTGTCAGTAATTATTATCAGCATGATCTTTGATTAGATATTTTCTCATTGATAATTCTTTTGCATATTTAATGCCATCAAAGTAAGATAAATTGTCAAGAGTTAAAGTTTTATGAACATTTTTTGAATCGTATTCTTTTGCAACTTTTGACTCTTAAATTTTATTTGAACAAAACAAATATCTGTTTTCCCAGTATAGTACAAGTATGAAATGTATTCGTTTTCAATTCCTGGAAACTCATAATTTGGTGCATAAGTAAAACTAGATATTAGCTTAAGAAATTCACCAATTTTCTTTTTAACTTCAGGACCATATTCCAAAACTCATTTATCACCCAAACTAAATACTTGTATTCTGTTATCAATAATCTTTCTGATTTTGCTCTCAAAAATATCAGTATTTAAATAAATAGAGAGTTCGCTTTCATTAGAAGTTTGATAAAACGTCCCACAAGATGATGAAACAAGCATTGGAATACTTATAGCAAAAGGCAATGCTGATTTTATCAAAAAGGAACCGGCGCTACTTCCACTACATTTGCATAGTTTTTTTATTCATACATTTTCCTTTAAATGTTCTCAGTATTTTTAATTAACTTATTTAGCTTATTCATAGTGCCAAAATTATAATTACATTAATAAATTTTTGAATTTATGAGTGGAATAAGTTAGTGCATTTAACTATGATATTTAAAATATAAACTATGATTTATAAATAAAAAAGTGCTAGAAATAATCTAGTCGCTTTTTCGATTTCTAAACAGGAAAATTTTAATAAATTTCATTTTTAGCTAAGATCAGGAACAACAATAGGAAATTTAATTTTGTCCATATTACTATTCATAAATCTCATTGCGGCATCGTAAATTAGCGACGGTATGAATTGTTCCTTTTCGTCTGTGCAAACATCAAAATAAGCATCAAACTCATCAAGCCTCATCGCAAACATTATAGAGCAGCTTGCTTTTCTGAATGATTCTATTGTTTCTTCTGTGTATATTGATGCATCCTTATTAACTTGATTGAATAAATCCATTAGTGTTTGTGATTCATCATTTATGTGCACTAGCATAGATGAAAAGAAGTAAATTATGTCTGCATTAGCAAAAATCACAAATGCTCTATCAGACTTAGTAAAAGTTGCTTTATGTTCTAATATATTATCGTCTTTTATAACAAAAGTTGCGTTATCGTTAGTTTTAAGTTTATAGATTTTGCCGATATTTATTTTTCCCATACTTGGATTATATTCTAATTGTTCAAAGTTAAATAATGCTAAAATAGAATGGCAAAATACATTCACAATGTATATTGCTTATAAATAATTAAGAGTATCTTTTTTCAAATTATTATTTTAATAAATACAAATACTAATGATACATACATTTTAGATGCTATATTATACTTACAATGCTATAAAACAGACTTGTATGCAAAATAGTTTCCTTATATTGATGATGGAATAAATGCATAGATACTAACAATATTCTTACTTTTCTAATATTAAGCAATTTATGTTGATATATTTATTAATAAATATATTAAAATTTATAAACTATGAATAAGAAATACGATGCTATTGTTATTGGTGGGGGTCATGCTGGTCTAGAAGCTGCATTTGCAATTTCACACAAAGGACACAACACACTTTTATTAACTTTTAACTCTAAAAAATTAGGAATGATGCCATGTAATCCATCAATTGGTGGGCCTGCCAAAGGAATTATAACTAGAGAAATTGATGCTTTAGGCGGAATGCAAGGTCTATGAGCTGACTTAGCAACTATTCAGCTTAAGATGCTTAATCTTTCAAAAGGCCCTGCAGTTAGAGCGTTAAGAGCGCAAATTGATAAAGAAAAGTATTCACAGCTTGCCTATGAATATGTTTTAAAGCAACCTAATTTAGAGTTATTAGAAGGTGTAGCAGAAGAAGTTATAGTTGATGAAAATGGCTATTTTAAAGGAGTTTTAGTTGAAAATATTGGTTTAATAGAAGCTAAAGTTTGTGTTATAACAACAGGCACATATATGAACTCTAGAATTCTAAGAGGCCAAGATATTACAACAAGTGGCCCTGATAATGAAAAAACAACCCCTAAATTAAGTGCATCATTAGCAAAATTAGGTTTTACATTGCAAAGACTTAAAACTGGAACTCCACCAAGAATTTATTCTGATTCAATAAACTTCGATGAAGTTGAGCAAGAAGTATTAAGCGACGTTAATATTTCTTTTTCATCGCGCTCAAATTTAAAAATGCCTAAACAAATAGCATGTTATTTAACTTATACAACCCCTGAAACTCATAGAATTATTGAAGAAAACATTCATCGCTCTCCTATGTATTCAGGAGTGATCGAAGGAATAGGGCCAAGATACTGCCCTTCTGTTGAAGATAAAATTGTGAAGTTTCCTGATAAAGAAAGGCACCAAATTTTCTTCGAACCTGAAACAGCTGATGGAGCAATTACATATGTAAATGGCTTATCTACATCTATGCCAATTGATGTTCAGGAGCTAATGATTAAGTCAATTCCAGGATTAAGAAATGCTAAAGTACAAAAATGAGCATATGCAATTGAATATGATGCTCTAGATCCATTGCAGCTTAAAGAATCTTTAGAAACAAAACTTGTACATAATCTTTTTACAGCTGGCCAAATTAACGGAACTAGTGGTTATGAAGAAGCCGCTGCACAAGGGCTTATAGCTGGTATTAATGCAGCACTAAAATTAGAAGACAAAGATCCAATTGTGATTTTAAGAAATCATGGATATATTGGCGTTTTGATTGACGATTTAGTAACTAAAGGTACAAAGGAACCTTATAGAATGCTAACTTCTAGGGCTGAATATAGATTATTATTAAGAAATGATAATGCTGATGACAGATTAAGCGAATATGCCTATAAATCAGGAATGATCAGCAAAGATGAGTATCAAAAAGTTTTAGATAAATATAAGTTAATTGACGATGAAATTCAAAGATTAAACACAACATATTTATCTGGTAAAAGCGATGTAGCATTAAAATACAACATTACAAATGGTTCAACATTATTAAACGTTATTTCTAGACCTGATGTAGATCCAAGCGACATTATTCCAAACTTTCCATATTTAGAAGAAATAACTACAATGGTGCGTTTACATGGCTATATTGAAAAGCAAAAATCAGATGCAAATAAGGCTGTAAGGTTGGAAAATTTAAAAATTCCTGAAGATTTAAATTACCTTGATGTTAAAAATATAGCTATTGAAGCTAGACAAAAGTTTGAAAAAATTAGACCAGCTACAATTGGTCAAGCTAGCAGAATAAGTGGAATAAATCCTGCTGATATTCAAATGTTAATGTTTCACTTAGAATCAAGACACAAGAAAAATTATGACCAAAATTAAAATAGTTGCCGTTGGTTCGCTTAGTCCTAAATTCAAAAGTTTATATGAGGAATATGCTAAGCAAGTAAGCCACTTTTGCTCTTTATCATTGTCTGAGCTTAAAGAATTTAGTGAAGAAAAAAATATTGAAGTTAAAAAAGAAAAAGAAACTAAATTGATTTTAGAATCAATATTGCCTAATTCTAAAGTGATTTTACTTTCATTAAAAGGCAAGCAAATTGATTCAATTGCTTTTTCTAAATTAATCGAAATGAACACAAATCAAAGCATTACTTTTATAATAGGCGGCTCTGATGGAGTTTGTGAAGAGTATTTTGAAAGCGCACAAAAGTTATCTTTTTCGCAAATGACGTTTCCACACCAGTTATTTAGAATCATGTTAATTGAGCAAATATATAGGGCTTTTATGATTCTAAACAATAGTAAGTATCACAAATAATTTGCCTGTTTTACAGGCTTATAAGTAAAATGTTCTTAAACATTAGGAGGCTGTTATTCATAAGTCAGTTAGTGAAAAACAGGAAAGAGCCAGAAAATTATTCGGTGAAATGCCTATTTCTAAGGCTATATGAATAGTTGCCATTCCTAGTTTATTAGCATCTATGATGGTTGGTCTATATTCATTTATAGATCAAATTTTCATATTGCAATTTGTACCTAAATACAGTAATGTTTTTGGTAATGCTGATAGCGAAATAGTTAAATATTTAAATCTTGGCCTTCATAATGTAGGTGCCAATGAAATATTTAAAAGTTATAGCCAGATGCTTAGTGCCTATAACGAGCAAGCTGCTATTGCAAATGTATCAAAACTAACTGTTATAAATTCAAATACTATTGTCTCAACCACAACTGCTTCATTTACTCCATTAATTATTTTTTCTAATGCAATTGTATATTTAGTTCCTGTGGGATCATCAATTTACTACACAAAATGTATAGGCAAAAAGCTAGAAAAAACAGGCAAAAACTTATGAGCAACTATGTTTTGGGTTAGTGTTATGCTCTCTGTTTTTTCATCTCTCGTTACTTTTACAGCAATATGAACAGGATTGATAGACAAAATTGCAGGAGTTACTACAATTGATCCAGCAATTGCACGCAGTGCAAACGTTAATGTTGAAAGATTACAAGATTTTTATAATGCAGCACACAAATTAAGTGTTGAATGAGCAAAACAATACATTTACATTTATGCCAGCGCGACTGTTTTACAGTGCTTAACGCTTTATTTGTCTTACTTTATCCGTTCTGAAGGTTATAACACCTATGTAATGGCTTGTGGTATTGCGGCCAACCTTATAAATATTGCTTTAGACGCTTTATTTATAATAGTTTTTAAAATGGGGGTGCTTGGCGGAGTTGTTGCCACAGTTATTGGCTGATTCTTCAACACATTTGCCTACATTATTTATATAGTTGTAAAGGATAGAAAGCAGAAAACGTGGCTTTCAATTAAAAGTTTATTTAAGTTTAAATTTAACAAAAAATTACTTGGCCCAATTTTTTCACTTGGTTTAGGCGGCTTTTTAAGAACATTTGGGATAGGATTTTCATTCATTGTTATGAACCTATTGATTGCAAATTCTCACTTTGCAATGCCTGAATATTTCCAATTTTTTTGAGCAAAAGGTCAGCCAATTGTGAGCTTATTCTTAATCTCTATTTTTGGAATTAATGATGGAGCAAGAAGCTTATTTTCATACAATTACACACTAAGAAAATTTGACAGATGTAAAAAAGTTTACTTATGAACAATGCTTATTGCCTTGCTTTATTCAATAGTTGTTTACGTTTTTGTTGCTGCAACTGCTAATAATATCTGAGTGTGAATTTTAAATGTTGATAGTGACAAAATTGAAGGAACTGCGACTTTTATTAGAATTATTTCACTTAGAATTCTTGCTGTATCATTAGTTATTAACTCCTTACTTGCCTTTCAAGGAGCTAATGACGTTGAGAAAACTATATTTTCATCAGCATTTGAAAACTTTATTTCATTTATTATTGTCATTCCTATATCCTATGGAATTGCCTATAGTGTCTATAAAACAACCGGAAACAAAGAAATTGCTAACTGAATTATTGTAGGTGCTTTTGTTTTTAACTGCTTATTATCATCACTAGTTTTAATGGGCTTTTCTTACTGATTCGTGTTTAAAAAATTAGAGAAAATTGACCAAACAAAGCTAAACTGAAGCAGAAAAATTGAGCACAAATTCTTCGAAATGGCTCAGCAAGCTGAATTACTTGAAACACCATATTAGCTCAGTATACAATATCTAGAATTTTGAATGCTATATTAAGAATAAAATTAATATATAAAAACCAAAAATTGTTAAAATTCATATATTATTAATGCATACAAATAAGCTAAATAAAAAAGGAGGCTTAAATGACATCAATAACTTCAAATATGCATCATAAGTATGATGAAGTTTCAAAAGAACTTAATGCATTGTCTAAAGATGAGTTCAAAAAGATGCTTAAAGAAAAAACAACAACTGAAGCTAAAAAAACATTCCTTTTCTTTATTCTATCTATCTCATTATTATCTTTAGCACTTTTACTTTTAATACCTTTAATACTTTTTAATAAACTAGATCCTTGAGCGGTAAAAAATGCTACTGAAGCTTCTAAAGAAATACCTATTTCAACTACAGCAAGAAACATAAGCTGAGCTCTTTTTGCTTTAATAATACTTTTTATGCTTGCTGGCTCATACATACTTTCTTTATACTTTTCAAATAAATTCAAAACCAAGCAACAGGCTTATAAAAAAGTTGACTTTGCACCTGTGATTTCTAAAATATTCACTTATGCTAATTTAGAATTTTCTAAACCAGAAGAAATTAACACTGAAGCCTATAAAACAGCCTTAGAAATGTATTCAAAAGAAGATAAAGTTGAAAGCGCAACTGTTGTAAAATCATTTACTGCACATGATATTGATAACAAAAATGAATGAGCTATTAACGAAGTGCAAGTTTTAAGAAATAACAATGTAAAAGACAATATTTTACTTTTAGATTGCACTGTTAGTCAAGAGTTTATTAACAAGTCACAACACTCAAGTTTTTATGCCTTTAAACAACTTAATAATAAAGAAGAACTTATTAAAAATATTGATTCTGAATTTATCGAATTAGACAGTGAAATAGGCTTATATGCCACAAATGATATGCTTTCAAAAACATTAATTGATGATCTTAAAAAATTCGCTTCAGAATTTAGATTAGAACAAAATGGCTTTGGATTTTTATACAATGAAAAATCAGCAAAATTAAGCATATGATTTAAGTCACAAAATGAATTATTTAGCATATTAAAATCTGTTGACGTTGCATCAACAATACTAAACCATGTATGATTACTAACTGAAATTATGAACAAGACATCAATTTTAATTTAGTTAGTTTATATGACTAATATATAGAATATGGACTTTTCCATATTTTTTATTTTTTTGAACCATAAGACCTTCAGGGAGGCTTATTTTTTCACTATCATTAGTTTCAACAACAATTAGACCATTAGGAGATAAAAAGTTATTAAGCTTAATTAATTTTATGCATTCATTAAGCAAATCATACTCAGCATATGGCGGATCTAGGAAAATATAGTCAAAAACTCTGCCGGTTTTCGACTTTAAAAATGCAAGCGCATTAGTATTAAAGACATCTATATTATTTATTTGCAAAGCATTAATATTTTCATAAATTATCTTAACTGCTTCTTTATCTTTCTCAACTGCCACGGCCTTCATTGCATAGTTACTTACAGCTTCAATAGCCATTGATCCTGAGCCTGCAAAAAGATCTAGCACGATTTTTCCTTCAATTTGCATTCTGATTGAAGAAAAAATGGCTTCACGAACCTTGTCCATTGTTGGTCTAATATCTTTAGATTTTGGCCAATTTAAAAGCCTGTGTCTATACTTGCCTGAAATAACTCTTATCATCTGCTTCCTTATGGTCTTTAATAAATCAATTATATAAGCATCAATTTTTTTAAATTATAATATTTCTATGAATGTTTATAATGTAGATTTAGTTAAGCTACCTAAAAAGGTTTTGAGAAAAAAATCAGAAAATGTTCCTATTCCATTAACTAGCGAAGACATTGAGCTTGCAAAAACAATGATTTATCATATTGACGATAGTCAAAAGCAAGGCTCTAAATTTCAAGCAGGAGTTGGTGTTGCTGCTGTTCAATATGGCATTTTAAAAAGAGTTTTTTATATTAATATAACTGAAGACATGGTTGATGATAAAAGCCAAGTGTTAAGAGATGTCTTTTTTAATCCCATTGTTATAGCTATGTCTAACTCAAAAATCGCACTTTCACAAGGCGAAGGATGCCTAAGTGTTGGCAGAAATATACCTAATCAAGCAGGGCTTGTTTATAGGCATAAAAGGATTGTTATAGAGGCCTATTCATATTTTGAGAAGAAAATAAAAAGATATGATCTTAGTGGCTATCCAGCAATTGTTGCTCAGCATGAATTAGATCATTTAGAAGGCAAGTTGTTCATTGACAGAATAGATAATAATAATCCTTGAGACTCTTCTAAAGGAGAATTAATTTATTAAGGAGCAATTATGAAAATAATCGAAAGTTTCGAAAAAATTGCATTTAATTCTTGGTCTATTTTGATTCCCATTGTTTTAGTAATCTTCATCGTTGTTTTAGCTATATTATCTGGCTTAAAAAGAGGAATTTATGGTGGGCTAATAATTTTATTATTTGGCCTAGCTGGCTGAATTGTAGGCTTATTCGCTGCTAAACCTATAGTTGATTTTATTGTGCAAAGAACTAAAATAACTCTTCCTGGTAATAAGCAAATTGATGCTGAAATATTACGAAAAATGTTTTATGGTATAGCTATGTTTGGAATTCAAGCACTATTTTTAATAGTTGCTGAAATAATTTCGCTAATTTTAAGAAAAGTTATTAGAAAACCTCTTAAAAATATGCGTGAAAATAAAGTTTCAACAGTTGGAAGCCGTTCAATAGGAGCAATTTTATCAACTGCTGGAATAGTCCCTTGTGCAATATTAGCCGCTAATGTTACTGGATTTATGACTACAAACAATAAAGTTATTGAAGCTAATGACAAGATGCTTAGTGCAATATCATTTAAAAAAGCTGAAGGTGTTTCAAGATACACCCCTGGGCTAATTGCTAGTGCTAAAATTGGTAATGATTTATTAACATCAAATAATGAGAGCAGTAATAATGAATCAGTAATTAACGCATTCGAATGGTATTTGCAACAATTTGTAAGACCTGAAAACTATATTTTGGTTTCTTCTGATGATAAAGGTCATGCTAAACCTATATTAAGTGCAAATGTATTAAAAAATATTCATGATAAAAATGAACAACAAAAAGTTATAAACGGATTAATTCCATTTATTCTAGGCGACAATGCAAAAAAGAAAAATGCAATTTCATTATATTTTAACTTCAACACATCATCAGAAAGCGATGCGCTTAAATATGATAAAGCATCAGAAAAAACTGAGATATTAACTGACAACAGTCAGAATGCTCAATCAAAGCTTAGTAATATTGGAACAATAAATAACATTTTTGAACTATATACTGCAACACCTGAATCATTTCAAATAGTTGAATACTTGAGTAAATTAGGACTTGACGATTCTCAAGCATCTCAAGGTTTTAATGAAATATATGAACTAGTGAATCAAACTGAACCTGTTTGAGACATTTTAAATGCTGCTCAATTAAAGTTTAATATGCATCCTGATTACAAAATAAAAGTTTATGGCAAGGAATATGTAAGCAGAATGAAAGACATATTGTTTGATTTGTTTGAAAAAAATACTTTTGATAAAGAAAAAGGTAAAAGCAAGTTTATATATGACAGAGGCGAGCTTAACGAAGAGAAAATGAAAGAGTGAGTAACAATTCAAACAATTCATCAAAAAATCTACTGAATAGTTTCATCAGTTATTGACAATATGTTCATTATTCCTGAAGATACAAGCAACTAGCTTGTATTTTTATTTATCTTTTTAGGCTGTTTTATAGGTATAAACATCAGAAAGGTAATCTAAATAACAACATTAAGCAACCATCATTTTTAGATTATTATATAATGAATTATATGAGTAATTCTAATTACGATGCAAGTAGTATTCAACAATTAAAAGGCCTAGAAGCTGTTAGAAAAAGACCTGGAATGTATATAGGGTCAACTGACGTTAATGGTTTACATCACTTAATTTGAGAAATAGTTGATAACTCAATTGATGAAGCATTAGCTGGCGAAGCAAACGAAATTATTGTTATTTTAAAAAAAGACGGATCCGTTATTGTTTCCGATAATGGTCGCGGAATTCCTGTTGGCAAAACTCCAAGTGGCAAAAGTGCTGTGGAGTTAGTTTTTACTGAGCTTCATGCTGGTGGAAAATTTAATGAAGGCGCCTATAAAACATCAGGCGGGCTACACGGAGTTGGTTCATCAGTAGTTAATGCCTTAAGCAATAAGCTAAAATGCCTTGTTTATAGGGATAAACATATATATGAGACCATTTTTGAAAACGGCGACAATATTGTACAAAAAACCCATGTTATAGGCTCAACAAACAAAAGAGGAACCTCAATTCAATTCTGGCCAAATTATGAAATATTTAAAAAAGCTAAGTTTAATTTTGAGACAATTGCTGAAAGATTAAGAGAAAGTAGCTTTTTAATTAGCAATCTTTCTATTAAATTAATTGATGAGCAAAGCGAAAGAAGTGAAGAGTTTAAATACTCAAATGGTATTAAAGCTTTTGTTGAGTTTATTAATGATTCCAAAACCGCTTTATTTAACGTTTACTCCTTTAAACAAGTTGTTAACGAAATAGAAATAGAGTGTGGCTTTCAGTACACTGACGGGTTCAATGAAACAATACTTTCATTTGTTAATAATGTAAAAACTAGAGATGGTGGAACTCATGAAATTGGTCTTAAGTCTGCTATAACTAAAACATTTAATGATTTTGCGCTTGATGAAAAAGTATTAAAAGGCAAGAATACATTTGATGGCGAAGATGTCCGTGAAGGCTTAACTGTAGTATTATCGGTCAAAATACCTGAAAAATATTTAGAGTTTGTGAGTCAAACAAAAGATAAATTAGGCACACCTGAAGCTAAAAGTGCTGTAGAAGAAGCAGTAACTAAAAATCTAAAAACATGAATAACTGAAAACAAGCAAATAGCCAAGAAAATTTTAGAGAAAATTAAACGTGCATCCGATTCTCGTGAATCAGCTAGAAAAGCACGTTTAGAAGCCAGAAAAACTAAAAGTGTACTTAAAGAAAAGCAAATTTTAAGCGGAAAATTAACTCCAGCGCAGACTAAAAATATTAAAGAAAAAGAGCTTTTCTTAGTTGAAGGGGATTCAGCCGGCGGATCAGCTAAATCAGGCAGAGACAGAAGATATCAAGCCATCCTGCCTCTTAGAGGAAAAGTTATAAACACTGAAAAAGCAAGGCTAATTGATATTCTTAAAAATGAAGAAATAAACACCATAATTAATGCAATAGGCGCCGGCATTGGGTTGGATTTTGATATAAGTAAAATCCAGTATGACAAAGTTATTATAATGACTGATGCTGATACTGACGGGGCGCATATTCAGATATTACTTTTAACCTTTTTCTTCAGACATATGCGCAAATTAATTGAAGAAGGAAAAGTTTATATCGCTTTGCCTCCTTTGTTTAAATTGACTATAAACAAGGCAAAAAAGGAAATTTTATATGCCTGGGATGAAAACGAATTAAAAGAACTTTTGCAAACTAAAATGAAAAATGCAGAAGTGCAAAGATATAAAGGTTTAGGTGAAATGAATGCTGATCAGTTGTGAGAAACAACTATGAATCCTGAAACTAGAACATTAATTCAAGTAAGAATTCAAGATGCTGCCTTAGCAGAAAGAAGAGTTTCAACGCTAATGGGCGATAATGTTGAATCTAGAAAAGAATGAATTAACAAAAATGTTAATTTCACATTAGAAGATGACTTTGAAATATAACTTTATAGGTAAATTATGAATAAGAAAAAAGAACAACAATTAAATGATTTGTTATCAAAGATTATTCAAGAAAACCTTGACACAGTAGTAGCTGATAGATTTAGTCGCTACTCTAAATATGTTATTCAACAAAGAGCGCTTCCTGATGTGCGTGATGGCCTTAAACCTGTACAAAGAAGAATTCTTTACTCAATGTATGATTTAGGTTTGCAAAATAATAAACCGTTTAAAAAGTCAGCTCGTGTTGTAGGCGATGTTATTGGTAAATATCATCCTCATGGCGATACATCAATTTATGATGCCATGGTCAGAATGGGACAAGAGTGAAAAATGGGGCACACTTTAGTCGAAATGCACGGAAATGTTGGTTCAATCGACGATGATCCTGCTGCTGCAATGCGTTATACTGAAGTAAGGCTTTCGGAAATTGCTAATTATGTTATTGGGGATATAAGAAAAAACACAGTTAAGTTTGCTCCTAATTTTGATGATTCAGAAAAAGAACCTGTGGTTATGCCTGTTTTAATTCCTAATTTATTAATTAATGGATCAACAGGAATTGCTTCAGGTTTTGCCACAGAAATGCCGCCACATAATTTAAATGAAATCTTAGATGCTGCTATTGCTAAAGTCAAAAACCCTGCTATTGAACTTAGCAAGTTAGCCAAAATTATTCAAGGGCCTGATTTCCCAACAGGCGGAATAATTTATGGAACTGAAGGAATTCATGAAGCATTCGAAAGAGGAAAAGGCAGAATAACGCTAGCTTCAAGATACAATGTTTATTCTGATAATAAGTATAAATATATTGAAATTACAGAAATTCCATATGGAGTAATAAAATCCAAATTAGTCCATGAAATAGACTTAATTGTCGATTCTGAAGAAGTATCAGGTCTTTTAGAAGTTAAAGATCAAACAGACCGTAATGGTATTAATATATTAATTACATTAGATAAAGAAGCTGATGAAAATGTAATTGTAAATTATCTTTTTTTAAAAACTCAAATGAAAATTTATTACAACTACAATAATGTAGTTATTGATAATTACACACCAAAAACACTAGGTATTTCTGCGCTTTTAGATGCATATTTAAAACATGTTAAAGATATAAAAATCAAAACCATTGAGTTTGATTTAATTAAGCACAAAGCAAGACTAGAAATAGTAATTGGCTTTTTAAAAGTTGCCAAAATAACTGATAAAGTTATTGAAGTAATTCGTAAGAGTGAAAACTCAAAACAAGGTGTTATTGATAATTTGATGGCAACTTTTGATTTTACTTTAAATCAAGCAACTGCTATTGCAGAGTTAAGGCTTTATAAATTAAGTAAAACTGATGAGCAAGCCTTCTTAATTGAAAAAGAAGAGTTAGAAGAAAAAATTAAGCAATGCGAGCTGTTATTGAATAATTCAGAAGAATTTAACAAGTACTTAATTGCTTTGTTTAAAGACCTTAAGTTAAAATTTGGTAGGCCAAGAAGAACATCAATTGAAAATGAGCAAATAAAAGCATCAATAAACCAGGAAGATTTAGTCAAAGAAGAGCAAGTATTTTTAGGCATTAGTAAATTCGGATACATTAAAAAAGTTTCTAAAAAAACATACGAATCTAATTTAATTAATACTTATGGCATAAAAGAAGATGACAACATTTTATTTTATGATAATGCTAGTTCATTGGATAAATTATTGCTATTTACAAACTTCGGTAATTATGCTTATTTGCCTGTTTTTAAGGTTCATGAGTCAAAATGGAAAGAGTTTGGAACCCATCTTAGTGATTTTGTTGATTTAGCATCAGGTGAAGAGCTAGTTAGCGCTATCATGGTTTCAGATTTTGATTCATCTAACTATGTTTGCTTATTTACAAAAAAAGGACAAGGCAAGAAAGTTTTATTAAAAGAATTTGATGTTTCTAGATTTAGCAAAACATTTGTCGCTATGAAGCTAAAAAATGATGATGAATTAATTGGAGCTAAATTATCAAATGGTTTAAAAGATGTATTGCTTATAACTAAGAATAATTTTGCTTCATTATATTCAGAAAATGAAGTACCTATTTATGGACTAAAATCTAATGGAAATAAAGCTTGTTATTTAGCAAATTATGATGAATTGTCAGCATTTGCAGTGGTAAATTCTAATGATTCTGTTGCGCTAATTAATGAAAATAATAAAGCCAGAGTTATTAACATTTCAGAAATCACAAAAGTTCCCAAGACAAACAAGGGAGTTGCATTATTTGCTAAGAGTAGGACAAATAGCCCTATAAAACAGTGTGATCCGCTGCAAGCTAATTCTAAAATATTGATTGTCAACAATCAAGGTCAAGCTCATTTTGAAAAAATACAAGATTATGCAAAGTCGGCTTATGCAAAATTTATTAATTTTGACATTGATGATTTACGTACTGTGTCATTAATTTCTAATTATTCAAGCGTTAATGATGATACAAACACTCATTCTTATGATAAAGAATCAGAAGCCGAAGAGCAAATAATGAACGATGCAATTGAAACCAAAAATTCAATTGATTTAACTATTGATGAAATACTTTCAAAAGTTGATGAACTACTAAAAAAAGACAAAAAATAACAAACTTTAAGAAAATTACTAAAACAATTGTTTTATAGGGCTATAAGCTCTATTTTTTATTAATTTTATGAAAATTTCAAAAATTGGTAAAATTAATTATGAAAATATTTTTATATTCATAAACTAACGTTATAAGGAAAATTATGAGCGCATTAACTGATAATAAAAAGGAAAAGTTCCTTTTTGCCATTGACTTAGATGGAACTTTGCTCTCTTCAAGTAGGGAAAACATAGTTCCTGAAAATTGCATTAAAGCTATTCAAAGAGCAAAAGAAGAAGGACATGTTGTATGTATTTTTACAGGCCGTCCTTGAAGAAGTACAAAACCAATATATGACAAATTAGGACTTACTACTGTTGTTTCTAACTATAATGGCGCACAAATTCACAATCCAAAAGATGATAATTTTATTCCTCACATTAAGTATTTAAACTTAAATGAAATGCTTTACATTCTTGGTGATGAAAAGGTAAAAAAGGAAATCTCAAACCTTGCAATTGAAGGACCGGGCTGAGTTCAATTAGAACACCGTGATGATGATATTGAAGCAGTTTTTGGCTTTAGTTCAGCGGAAAAATTTACAGTTGGAATTAACCTTAACAAAGTTCCTTTAAGTCCAACAGGAATTGTTTTTGATGTTAAAGAAACAACTGATGCTGAAGAATTAAGAAGATATCTAAGAGCTAGATATGGTGACCTTGGTGAATTTTCTTACTGATCAAAAGGAGAAGGGCTTACACCAGTATTTGATATTACCAACGTTACTGTAAACAAGGGAAGAGCGCTTTCTTTACTATCTAGATATTATGGAGTTGATTTAGACCATACTATTGCTTTTGGCGATGGATTTAACGACGTGCCTATGTTTAAAGTAGCAACAGTTTCTGTTGTTTTAGGTAACGCCTCTGATTTAGTTAAAAGACATGCTACAGTGAGATTGAAAAAAACTAATAAAGATGGTGCTGTAGGCGAATACATTGATAAGTTTTTAGATAATCCTGAAAAGGAAATAGCTAAATCAAAAGCAATGGCGCTAAAAATGCGAAAAGTATCTATTCAGGAAGAAGAATAAATTGAAGTTTTTTGACTTTGTTCTTGAAAGCAATTTGCTAGAAAATAAAAGCATAATAGGTGTTGACGAAGTGGGCGTTGGTGATTACTTTGGCCCGCTTTGTGCCTGTGCTGTTTTTATTGATGCCAAAAATGTAGCAAAAGTGGCACAATTAGGTATTAAAGATAGCAAAAAATTAAGTGATAAAAAGATTAAAGAACTAGCTTTAAAACTTAAAAATAGCAAGCTAATTTCTTATTCTTTAGCTCACTTAAATCCTTCAGGATATAATAAATTAAACAAAAATTACAACGCTAACATTTTAAAAATGTTCGTGCACCTTAAGGCTATTAATTCATTGACTGCTAAATTAAACAATTATAAATATGATTACATATTTATTGACAAATATGCATCAGCAGAAAATATGTTAAAGTACTACAATGAGCTGGTTTTAATCAATAACTGAGCTAACTTCAAAGAAATTAATGGAGATGTTTTGATAGCAAACAAAGCTGAATCACATAGTATTAGTGTTGCAGCGGCTTCTATACTAGCAAGAGATCATTTTTTGACATTAATTGCAAAAATGAATGAAGAGTACAATACAATTTTTCCACTAGGAGCAGGATCAAAGGTTAGCGAATTTGCCAAAGATTTTTTTGCAAAACATAATTATAGTGATGATGTGATTTCAAACACATGCAAAAAAAGTTTTAAGATGAAGATTTTATAGTAGTTGCGTATCATCCAGATAGCCGAATTTATCTGTTTAATAGTAATAGAAATACATTTCTATTACTATTTATGATAATGCCTTTGCTATGTTGTTTTAGTTGGATATCTTTTTATGACTTTTTAATATCAGAATTATTATTATAATATTTAATATAATAATTAGCACTAGACAGGGGGGGCCAAGCACAATAATGAGCAAACGGGGAATTATAGATTTATTTGCAGGTGCTGGTGGTTTAACTCTTGGTTTTACTCAAAACAACTTTGATATATTAGACACCATTGAGTTTTGGTAACCAGCAGTTGATACCTATAACTTCAATTTTAGGAAAAATGTTATAGCCAAGGATATAACAGATTTGGAAGTTAGAAATGAACTTGAGAGCAATTGAAAAAACAAAACTGATTTGGTTATTGGAGGCTTCCCTTGCCAAGGATTTTCATTAGCAGGAAGAAGAAGCAAGGACGACGAAAGAAATCAACTTTACAAATATACAATTGATGTAATCAGTAGAGTGCAACCATATGGTTTTGTTTTAGAGAATGTCAAAGGCATTTTATCATTTAGAGAAAGCGACAATGAATTGGTTGTTGAAAAGATACAAAAAATGTTAGCAAAAGAGAATTACTACACAAAATTTATACTTTTAGACAGCTCAAATTTTGGTGTCCCACAAAAAAGAGAGCGTGTAATTTTTATTGGCTGTAAAGACAAAGAAAAAGTTGACAAGGTAATATCTGTACTAGCTAAGTATAAAGAAAAAACAGTTACTGTTTTTGATGCAATAGCTCACTTAGAAAAAGTTACTGATGACAAAAAAATACCTAATCACATATTCTCTAAGCATTCTGAGGAAATAAAAGAGAGATTTATGAAACTAAAAGAGGGCGAAAGTCTTTCTAAATCTTTTTCTGATGCGTTTAGAAAAATTTCTTATGACAAGCCATCTCCTACAGTTAAGGAAAATCACGGCGGAGTTCATATTCATCCTGTCTTGCCAAGAGTACTAACTCCTAGAGAATTGGCAAACTTACAAACATTTCCTGAGAATTTTATATTTTTAGGAACTAAGTCTAGTGTTCTTAAACAAATTGGCAATGCAGTTCCTGTCAAATTATCCTATGAAATAGCCAAATTAGTAAATAAGGTATTTTTCAATGAATAGTTATTTTGAAGTAGCTGTTGAATTTCAATGTAAACTTGAAGCAATAATTAATGATATTTTTGAGACGACTAATAACGAGATAAGTGTTAGCGTTGCAGATATTAATATACTTCAGCGTGATAATAATTCTATAAATTCATCAACAGCCATAGGATATCTTTTAGAAGAGTATTTAATTAGAAAAATTGAGAAATATATTAGTTCAACAAATTGTCATTTAAAAGTTCTTATGAAGAATAATAGTAAAGCAAACACAAGCAGCTTTGATTTTTCACTAGCTTATAAGGGCATTTGTTTTATATTAATTTAAAAGCTGACAGAAATGCAAACAATGCTATAGCTGCTATAAGCAGGCTTTACAGTGACTATGTTGAATATGAAGGCAATGAGCCATTACATTATTTAACTTTCAAAACAAACTATGATATTGGCAAGTCTAGAATATGTAATCAGAACAAGATAATAATAAAAAGCACATACTCATATTTTTTGGAACAGGTTGATTTCAGTAAAGGTTGAAAACAAGATCATAGATCATGATCTCCTGGAACCAAGTTGAATTCTGGTAGGCTAATGGTATCAGAGAACTTTCTCAAAGAGAATCTCATAGAGAGATCAAAAATGTCATATGAACAAAATAGGGAATATATAGAGCAAATGTTTAATAAAAATTTTGATGTAGCAGAATATGATGAATAATTAAATTTTTGTATCTTGTATTAACTGACAAAAATTTTTATTTGTTTTCTAACATCAAACAAAATTTTTTTAATTTAAAAATTTACAAAAAAAATTAGAAAAATATTTTGACTTATTCTTTAATTGTGCTAAAATAATTATCAGTGGCCATAGCAAAGGGGATCACCTGATACCATTCCGAACTCAGTAGTTAAGCCCTTTAGCGCCGAAGATACCAGAGATGGGAAAATAGGGAGCTGCTTTTTTTATTTTCTTTTGTGCTGTTGTGTCAGTTTTCAAATTAAGTCTATTTTTAAAACAAAAATAGCGCTAAGACCCTAGAATGTAAAAAAAGTTGCCATAATTTTGAAAATATAATTATCAATAACAATAATGTTTTATACTATTCATATTATAATAATGCTGCTTAGTTTGCTAAGTTAAACTATGCTTTAATGTAAAGGAGAGTAATGTCTAGAACCAAAAGATTATCTATATCATATCTTGTTACATATCCAATTGCATTTGCTATTGTTGTTGTTTTATTAGCAATATTTGGTAAAGATTTGTATAATCACGCTCAGGGCACAACCATAAGTGCAACATTTGCATCATGAACAATCATTGTTTTATGAGCATTTGTTGTAGTGATTCCAGTTATCATGCTTCTAATAAATATTTTACTATTGTTCCATAAAGTCGGAACTATAGCTAGAATTTTGCTAATTATAGGGCTATTTATTCCATGGCTTTCATTTGTTGGAGCACTAATAGCTTTATTAAGGCCAACTAATTAACATTAAATTAAACCGCCAATAGTGCGGTTTTAATTATTCTAAGACAAGATTTTTTACAGAGCTTTAAGCTAATTAAAAAAATTAGAAAAATATTTTGACTTATTTTTTAATTGTGCTAAAATATTTATCAGTGGCCATAGCAAAGGGGATCACCTGATACCATTCCGAACTCAGTAGTTAAGCCCTTTAGCGCCGAAGATACCAGAGATGGGAAAATAGGGAGCTGCTTTTTTTATTTTCTTTAAATTTAACAAGCAGTAACTAAAAAAATAAAAAGGCAGCAAAAGCTACCTAATAATTTTTGATTTTTGCCCATTTTCAAGGTCAGCCCCTAGGAGTTGGCTTTGTTTTTTTAACTACTACTAATGATGAGTGCTCATTGTTAATTTCATCCTTATATTCAAAGAAAGAAATATTATTTTTTTCTAAGCTAAATTTAGCTTGAAATTGGGCAACTTCATCTTGATAGTTTTTTCCTTTAGGCAGTATAAAACAGCCATTTTGGGCAAGATGATGATTTGCCATTAAATATATTTTGACAACAGATCCTAGTGCTCTTGCACAAATATAATCAAAGTAAGAATTATAGTTATTAACATTTTCAGCTCTATCGTTAATTATTGTTAAATTAAGATTAAACTTAGCCTTAACAGTTTCTAAAAATGCACATCTTTTAGCTATGCTTTCAATAATAACTAGCTCAAATTCATTATCTAGTGCAATTAATAAAGGTACTGAAGGGAATCCCGCTCCAGCCCCGATATCAAGAATTTTTTTGCCTTTAAAATCGAAATAATATTCACTAATTGCATTTTCAAAAACTAAAATAGAACCTAAAATGCCTTGATCAAATATTTCATCAACACTATCAAAACCACAAATATTCATTACCTTATTTTGCTCATAAATCATTTGTGCATATTTATGAAGCAATGGAGTTTGCTTGCTATATTTATTTAGCAAATAGTCTTTATTTATATTCATTCTCTTTTATTTCTTTTGCAAATTTATCATAAAGCATAGAGATAGATTTACCATTAATTGAACAATCAATAACGCTTCCTAAAAATCTGTCTAAACTAACAATTTCTAATTTTTTGTACTTATTTAATAATTCATCATTATCTATTGAATCAGTAATAATAACTTTTTCAACAGCTGGATTATTTTCGAAAATATCAAAACCTTTACTAAAAATGCCATGTGTAGCAGCTATAACAATTTTTTTAGCTCCATATTGCTTTAGCGTTTCAGCAGCTTTAATAATTGTTCCGCCAGTGTCAATAATATCATCAATAATAACTGCATTTTGATCTTTAACATCACCAATTAAGCCCATAACTTCAGTTTGATTAACGCCAGTTCTACGTTTATCAATAATGCTGATTTTAATGTCATTTGAAATTAATTCAGCTAAACTTCTAGCTCTAACTGTACCACCATGATCAGGGCTAACAACTGTAAATTTTTCATGGCTTCTTTTAATAGCTTTGGCTAAAGTAAATGAAGCTTTTAAGTCATCAATTGGAATGTTGAAAAATCCTTGTATTGCAGAGTTGTGTAAGTCAACAGTGATAATTTTTGATGCACCAGCAGTTTCTAAAAAGTCTGCAACTAATTTAGCACCAATAGGTTGTCTACCACTAGCTTTTCTGTCTTGACGTGCATAGCCATAATAAGCTAATGCTATATTTATAGACTTAGCGCTGGCTCTTTTTAATGAGTCAATGAATAAGTACAAAATCATTAAATTATCATTTACTGGTCTTGATGTGCTAGCAATGATGTAAACATCCTTGCCTCTGACAGCTTCGTCACTTACTGGCATAGTTTCACCATCAGCAAATTTAGTTAATGTCAGTGTTGAAAGCGGAATGTTTATCATTTTTGATATTCTTTCAGCTAGCTTGATGCAATTTGGCATACCAAAAAGCAATGCATTATTGTTGTTCATAAATTTTATTTCTCCTCGCCTGTTTTTCAGCTATAACAATATTATAATGCAATACTAATATATATGCCTATAAATAGGCATAATATGGATAAAATACAGAGATTAAAGTTAAGTGCTCATACAAAGTTAACTGATAAAACTTTGCATAGAGCAAAAAACCTAAAAAGCTGTAAAACAGCCTTTTAGGGAAATTATAGGATTAAAATCACAGAGTAATTAAGATAAATCGATTATTTGCTCGTAAACTTTTGCACCAAAACTGCCATCAGTTTTTACTAAACGCCATTTGAATAGGTATTTTTTGCTATCTTTTTCACCATGATGTTCAACTTTTATACCGCGGTCACCATTATTGTTAAAAAATCCCACTGGTGAATTTCCACTATGAGTATTGATTTGGTTTTTAATTTCAACATTTATTGATTCATTTATTGATAATCCGTCAAGCTTAGAATTATCACTCTTGCTAAAAAATGAACCACCCAATAATGCTATAGCACCTGATTTTTTGCTTATACTGTCATCTAACTTTTTAATCAGTTCTTCTTTGTTAGCATTATCATCTACTTGAATAAGATCATATGTGTAAGCAGTTAAAACGTCTAATTTATAGCCTTTTTCTTTGATTTTACGTTCATTTGTTTGCTCTTTATTTGGTGCTTTTGGTGTGCTTTGTTCACTAGATGAACCTGCTTCACTTCTTTCACTGTGTCCAGGCTTATTAATTGGATTTGAATCAGGCGTAGTGCTAGTTTCAGCATCCTTTTTCATAGGTTCATTTTGATTAATAGGGGAAATTGGTTCAGGATTAATAGCAATGTTGCTATTTGATAATGAGTCTTTAAACCCTGTAACTAAAATTTTTTTAGGCAATGTTTTACTTTTATCTTTGTTTACAATTCTGTATTCAACTTCTAAGCTGTTGTTTCTTTGAGTAACTGATACAAATTCAAGCTCAATGTGTTGTGGCTTAGTAACTTTAGCAAGGTCTTTTATGTTATGTATTGTTATTTCGCTTGATAGTTTTGAGCCTTTGTTATCTATATCAAGTAATATGTTGTACTTGTCTTTGTTTGGAGAATAGCAGCTTGCTGAAATAAGAAGGGGGGGGTTATAAATATACCTGTTTTAAGGGCTAATTTGCTAAATGCGAGAAGTTTATTGCTTAATTTTTGCATGGTTAGTTTTCCTTTTTAAAAATATAAATAAAATAATTGCTTGCTTGTAAAAATTATATTTTATTGATGATGCATTAGTCAAATGTGCCTTAAAAACAGGTAAATTGGTATTTTTGCATAGAAAAAAATTAAAAAACTTCCCATTTATGCTTATAAAATAGCGTTATTGGTAAAATAATTAGGCTATTTAGATCTAAAATTCACATTTTTTATGATATTAATTATTGATTTAAGCAACTTCAAAATATAGCAAAGATATATTATGCTTTGTTTTTTATTTATAGCTAATTAAAAAGCGTGTTAATTTCTTATATGTCTATAAAACAGATGTAAAAGAAAAGTTGCCATAAAGGCAACCATGTTGTTAATTAAGACAAATCTATAATTTGTGAGTAGACTTTGTCTCCGCGCTTTCCATCTTTTTTAATTAATCTTCATTTCAGTATATATTTTTTATCACCCTTTTTTCCATGTCATCAGACACTAATACCTTTTTCTACTTGCTTGAAAAAGAATCCAATTGTAGGGTCACCAGTGTGAGTATTAATTCTCTCTCTTATTTTAGGATCTATTGTTTTGTTAATTGATAATCCATCTAATCACCCATAGTTTGCTTTAGGACGAGAAAGCCCTCTTACAAGTGCTATTGCACCTGGTGTTTTTGTTCTAATTGTACTATTTATTGCATTATCTAGCTTTTGAGCTAGTGCATTTTTATCTGCATCTTCATCAATAGTAAATAAGTCATATGGATATGCTGTTAGTTCATTAAGCTTGTAGTCAGTTTCTTTAACAGTTCTATCTACTCATGATTCATTAAATAATCTTCCAGTTATGTCAGAAGATGATTTTAATGCTTTATGATACTTTTCATCAAGGTCTTTATTTTTATTTAACTTATAAGATTCTGATAAACTTTGCTTTTTTTCTTTTTCAGGATTGTCATCATTAAATGGTGAAATTGGGTTAGGATTTATGATTGAACTGCTGGAGAATGTATCTTTAAATCCCGAGATAACAACTTTTTTAGGCAATGTTTTACTTTTATCTTTATTTATAATTCTGTATTCAACTTCTAAAGTGTTATTTTTTTGTGTAACTGATATAAATTCCAAATTAATATGTTCAGGTTTAGTTATTTTAGCATGCTGTGTTATATTGTGCAAGGTTACATCACTAGAAAGTTTTGAAGATTTGTTTTCAATATCAAGCGAAATATTGTAGTTTTTTTCATTAGCAACATAGCAGCTTGCTGAAATAAGAAGGGGGGTTATAAATATACCTGTTTTAAGGGCTAATTTGCTAAACAGGGGTATCTTTGTGCTCATTTTTTTCATAGTCAGTTTTCCTTTTTTAAAAAAATATAAATAAAACAAATTGCTTGTTTGCTAAAATTATATTTATGATTAAAAAATGAAAAATATAATGCAACAAAAGTGCTCTTATTAAGCAAAAAATATGCACAACTCTTACCATTTATATGTATAAAACAGCATTATTGGTAAAATGATGCACACTAGTGGATAATTGTTGGTGCTTAATGCATACTTAGCGTTAATTACTGTATAAGTAAACTAAAAATATTTCTATCTAATTAAGAAAGATCAATTATTTGTTCATATACTTTAGTGCCAGGGTTTCCATCATTCTTAACTAAGCGTCATTTGAACAAGTATTTTTTGTTTTCCTCTGTGCCATGACGTTCTACACTGATACCTCTTGTGGCTGACTCAAAGAAATAACCAATAGTTGCATCTGAGCCATGAGTCTTAATTTTGCTCTTAATTTCTTGACTTATTGTGTCATTTATTGATAATCCTTCAAGATGTGAGCTATTCTTTGTAAAGAAAGAGCCTGATTGTAAGGCAACTTCAGCTGATGAATTTGTACCACCCTTGCTTTTTATTGCTTCTTCTAATTTTTTAGATAATTCATCTTTGTTTGCAACATCATCAAGTGAAATAAGATCATAAGGGTATGCTGAAAGCTCACTTAATCTGTAACCAGCATCTCTAATTTTACGGCCTCTTGGTAAGTTATTTTCTGGTGATTCAACAGTGCTTGATTGCGGTGATGATTCACTATTTGATTCGCCATTATTAATGTTTGGCATCGGTTGATCATTAGGCATACCTTCAAGTTTCATGTTTGGTTCTTCATCACTTTTAGGTGTTGTTTTATCAAAATATGGAAGTGGGTTTGGATTTATAGCAACATTATTGTTGTAAATTGAATCCTTAAATCCTGTAACTAAAATTTTTTTAGGCAATGTTTTACTTTTATCTTTATCTATAACTCTGTATTCAACTTCTAGGCTATTATTTGTTTGGGTAACTGAAACAAATTCAAGATTAACATGTGCTGGTTTGTTAACTTTAACATGATCTGATATGTTGTGAAATGTTATGTCACTTGATAGCTTGGAACCTTTGTTTTCAATGTCTAATGATATATCATAAACTCTTTCATTTGGAACATAACAGCTAGATGAAATTACAAGGGGTGAAGCTACGAATAAGCCTGTTTTAATGATTAATTTGCTAAACAGGGGGATTTTAGAATTTAATTTTTTCATAATTTATTTTCCTTTTAAAAAATATAAATAAAACAAGTTGCTTGTTTTCAAAAACATATTTTATTGTAAAACATGAAAATTAGTGTATGAAAAAATGCCAAAAAGTGGCATTTTTGCATATAAAATAGTGTTATTGGTCAAATTAACAACATCTTAAAAACTAAATTGCTATATCAGTTTTTAAAATTCCTTTATTAATAAAAACTTTTTTGCCAGGATTTATTAATAAATCAATCAATTCCGGATAGTCACTAAAAGGGTTTCTAAGACCGCCTTGGTGTTTAGCAATTTCATTATTTCTTACAACATCAAAAAGACTAATTTTGTCATCTTTAGCTCATTTTGTATAAGCTTCAAAATATTTATTAACTAGTGGCCTGTCATTTGAAAAAGCAAAAACCTCTCTGCCTTGGCTATGTAATCCTATTCTGCTAGCATGAGTTAGCGCAAAGTAAAGATATGCCCGCGCAATGTCGCCTTTAAATTCATTAATAGGCTCAGCAAATGAACTATTTACCTTAGTTCCATTTTTGGATGTAAATTGAGATTTATTGACAGTACCAAAAGGATAGTCACCTCTTTTGCTATTAACTAGAATATCAGTAGGTCAAACATGGTGTGCATCTTGTTTAGCTAGCTTTTCATTTTTAAATCATGACTGAGGCACTAAATGCTCTCTGTTAAAGCCCATACCTTCACTTTCAGCAGATGAGCCAAAGTTACCAAAGGCATAATTATAAGGATCCTTGCCTTTTGGATTTTCAGAATAAATATCTAAAAGTGATTTATCATTTTCAAAATAAAGATCTTTAAAAGCATCCTTGTATATGTTTTTTAAATAATTATATGGCTTAATTCCTGAAATATACTTGTGTTGGTTAGCAATTAAAGCTTTATAAAGCTCAACTCCATTTAATCCTTCTAAGGCTTTATAATAGTCATTTTGGACATAAAATGACTTTTCAGGAAGCTTATATTTATCTAATTCTATGGCCTTGTTTTTACTATTACATCCTGCAGCTGACAAAACTGTTAGAAGAAAAAAGGAGAATGATAAGGTTCCTATGGAATATAAAAATTTATGTCTTGTTAGTTTATTATTCATAATCTAGCTTAGTTATCCCTATATTAATTACACAGAAATTATAATCTTTAATATAGTAGAATTAATGTTATAAAGACTTAATAAAACTAAAAACGGAGTAAATTTTATGGACATTAATCAAAAAGTTGTTGCATCAATGCAAGCAATAGCTTTAGACTCAATTAATAATGCAGGTGGCGGACATATTGGCTCTGCCATTGATATTTGCCCTATTATGTATGCAGTAGTAGCAAAACATATGAAAATTAGCTCACAAGAATCTAAATGAATAAGCAGAGACAGATTAATTTTATCAGCCGGTCATGCTTCCATGTCATTTTACAGTATGATGTATTTTCTAGGACTTTTATCATTAGATGAGCTAAAACATCATAAAAGAAAGCATTTTAAAACACCTTCACATCCTGAAACTGATGCCTTTGAATTTGTTGATGCTTCAACTGGCCCATTAGGGCAAGGAGTTGCAATGGGCGTTGGTATGGCAATTGCTGAAAAAAGAATGGCTTTAAAAATTAATAAAGGCAACACAAGAGTAATTGACAATTATACCTATGTTATAGCCGGAGATGGCTGCTTACAAGAAGGAGTTGCAATAGAATCGTTGCAAATTGCTAGTGTTATGAAGCTTAATAAATTTATTTTGATTCATGATTACAATAAAATTCAGTTAGACACTAAAGTTTCTGATGTAAGCAATGTTGACTTATTAGCCTATTTTAAAGCCATAGGCTTCAATGTGATTGAAGTTAATGAAGCAACATATTCAAATGTTGATAAAGCAATTACTGAAGCTAAAAATTCAGATAAGCCTACTTATATAATGGTTCATAACATAATAGCACCTTTTACTCCGTTTGAAAACAGTACAAAAGGTCATCATGGGATTTTAAATAGTGAGCAAACCTTAGAATTTAAAAAAGCTTTAGGTTTAAAAAACACTATTCCATTTGAATATGATAAGGATGTCTATGAACATTCTCAATCATTGATGTCTAATAAGGAAAAAGAGTATGAAAAATGACTACTTGAATTAGAAAATCATAAAAAAGAATTTCCTTGAATTCATTCATTATTACTAGAAGCCATCAATAATAAAACAAATTATGATTTTTCTAATATCCTTATAAAACAGGATGATTTGGCGATTAGAGACTACTATAAAACTTTTAGTGAAATAGTTGATTTTTCATATCCGTTTTTAATTGGTGGAGGTGCTGATGTTGGTTCATCAACTAAAGTTAAATTTGCCGATTCCGTTTTAGATTATGGCCAAAGAATTGACTATGGTGTTAGAGAATTTGCAATGACAGCAATCAATAATGGCATTAATTTATATGGTGGTTTAAAAACAGTTGATTCGACTTTCTTAGCTTTTTCTGATTATGCTAAAGGCGCATTAAGATTAGGCGCAATTATGAAGCTTCCTGCTGTGCATTTATACTCGCATGATTCATATTTAGTTGGCGATGATGGGCCAACTCATCAGCCTATTGAACAAGTTACAGTTTTAAGATCTATTCCTAATTTATTAGTTATCAGACCATGTGATAAATATGAATTGGTTATGGGCTTAAACTATGCTTATAATAACACAAGTGTCCAAGTTGCCATAATAGGCACAAGGCAGCCTGTTAAAACAATGCACTCTACTAAGTTTTTAGACTTTATTCCTGCTAGTTTTGTTTATGAACAAAAAGTATTTGATATATCAATTTTAGCTTCTGGCTCAGAAGTTGAATTAGCCTATAAAACAGCCTTAGAATTAAAAAATCATGGAATAGAGGCAAATGTTATTTCAGTGCCAGTATTGCAAAAATTAGTTGATAATGATGAATTAGCAAAGAAGTTAAAATTAGATCAAAAACCTATTTTTGCACTTGAAGCTTCAAATGATCCATTATGATATAAGTTAAGTAAGTATAATAAAATTGACGGCCATTTTGCTTCTGATTATGGTTTTTCAGACAAAGGTAATGTTGTCTATGAACATATGGGTTTTAATGTAAGTAACATTATTAGCAAAATAAAACAGTTTTTAGGCAAGAATAATTAAGAAAGCAAAAATAAAAAATGGACAAAGGAAAATTGTCCATTTTTCTAGTCTTGAAAAGTGTATTTTTCAGGGTGCTCTTTCATCATTTTTGCAACAAATTCTTTTTTAGGCATTTTGCCATATTTGTTCATTAATTCTTTGCACTCTTCTAACTCTTCAAGCGCTCACTTTTCATCTTCAAAGCCTAAAACTTTTGTTAAATTAGGTTTTTTTCAATTCTTGTAGTTATTGAAAAATGTTTCCATATCTAGTAAAAATGGTTCAGGCAACTCTTTTAAGCTATTAATGTTAGCTAAACGATAATCATCATCATGTACAGCAATTAATTTTGTATCAGTTTCGCCTGAATCATTCATTTTCATTGCGCCAATAATACGAGCATTAAGCACAACTCCAGGAATAAAAGTCTCAGGGCTATAAAGTAAAACATCTAATTCATCGCCATCTCAGTCTAGGGCGTTTGGAATAAAACCATAGTTGCAAGGATATTTAAAATCTCCTCTTAAAATTCTATCCACGTGAATTTGTCCATCTTCACGATTGTATTCATATTTTATGTTTGAATTTTTAGGTATTTCAATTTTAATTTCTATTACATTTGACATAGTGTAATAATAATACTAAATTATTATTTTAATGTATAATTAAACAGATTTTTATTTAAATAAAAAGGGAGGCTAAATATGGCTAATATTAAATCAAAAGTGAAAAGTATTGCTAAACAAGAAGAATTTAGACAAAGAAATAATGCAATGAAAACCAGAGTAAGAAAAGCTATTAGAGCGGCTAGGGAAGCTGTTTTAGCAAAAGAAGAAGGCTTTGAAAAGAAAGTTTCTGAAGCTCACTCAATCATTGCTACTGCAGTACAAAAAGGTGTTTACCACCCAAATAAAGGTGCAAGAAAATCTTCTCGTTTAGACCACTTTGTTAATGAACAAAAATCAAAACAATAATAAAGCATTTTAGCTTCTATAATTTCACAAAAATTATATTTAAAATCAAGCCGTGCAAGCTTGATTTTTATTGTTTTCTATAAAACGAGAAACTGCCCAAAGTCCCTATAAAACAGAGCTACAAGTTTTTAAAAGGCTCAAAAAACGGAACAGTAACTCCTTTTTCAGTTACAAAAAATCTTTTATTAAAATTAAGATTATCAAAAACTTTAAACTTATCAATTTCAGAGTTTAAAATAATAAATTTTGTATATCTTTCATGCACCAAAGAATTAACTAAATCATGTAAAGAAATTCTTTGTGTTTTTGATCCAAAAAGATAGTAAAGTCAGTGTTTTTTGCTGTTTCCCCAATAGATTAAACGCTTATAGTTTTTAAACTTATACCAGTAGTTTATTTTTTCATCATTGGTGCCAACAATAATGTTTATTTTGATGCTTGAACCTGAAAACTTGTAACATGGAGCAAGCGACTTAAAAGTAAGATTTTCTGGCAAAATAAAATGATTTGGATATTTTTTAAGCAGTGCATAAAAATCTTTGTGTCATAGACACACTTCAAGATCATTAATTAAAAACAACTCAGGCTCGTTTTTATACTCATAATAATTAGCTAGCCCTAGAGAGTAATTTATTTTTTCTGAATCTAATATTTTTTGTAATTCTTTTAGTATTTCTATTGCAGTTGTTTTGACTATCATTTGCATAAATTATAAAAAAATCATAATATAATATTACTAATTTATTTTTTTACAAATTTTAGTTTAATATTAATATTAAATATTTATAAAAGTACCTAGGAGCACTTATGGGAAAGAAAAAAACACCATTTTTCGAGCGTCTTTTGCAAAAAAATGCTGAGCAAGAAAACAAAAATAAAACAACAGGAAAAAGCAAAAAAAGTAGAAGTTGAAAAATCGCGACAACTTCTTCACTTTTAGTTGCTGCTGTTGCTACTGGTATTACTGTTCCACTTGTAATTAATTCAACTAGAAAAAACTTTATTGACGGATATGCTCAAAACACTAATGTAGCTAGTGCCAAAATTGGCGATTTTAATTTAGACTTAAACTTTGGAGAGTTTAAGGATATTTACCAAAATCACAATATTTCTTCATCAGAAGATAAGTTAAAAGAGCTTGACAAAATTATTCTTTACTACCTTTATGATCAAGAGCAAAAAGCATCAGCTGAGTATCAAAAGAAGTGAAACGATTCTAAAAGAAGCGATGAAAAAGACAACAATTCTTTCCGTTTACCAACCTTGGAAGAGCTTAAGACCAAGTTCAAAAATGAATTAGTTGACATTGAAAATAATATGAAGCTTCAATTTGGTACAGCTAACTGACAAACTGAATTTAATAAGCACTTAGTTGAAAAATACAATGGTGCTAAAAACATTGATGAAGCTGTAGAAAATAAAGTTTTTGAAGGCATTAAATCAGATGCTTTGCGTCGTTTTAGACTTGCAAATGGTGATTCTAAAAAAGACGAAATTGAAAGAAAAGATAAAAGTGGCAAAAATGTTTTTAGTTGATGACATACTAATGGCAAAGACAAAAAGTTCATTGAGTTAGATGATAAATCTAAACTAGCACTAGCAACCGATAGTTTTGTTTTCAAAGATTCATATAAGTCAATTGATCCTTTTATTGATTCATATATTGCAAATGAAAAACCAAGAATTATTAGTGAATTCACACTTCCTGGTATTGCTCCTGCCAAGAAGAATGAAAAATGAAATATCGACAAAAACATTTTCCTTAGATACCTATTTTATGCTAAAAAAGATACTTTTGGTTTAAAGAATGTGACCGAAGGATTTAATGTTGTTAAAGAGAAATTTAATTCATTTGATCACTATATAAAATCTGTTGTTGACAAAAATGGAACTAACATTCTTCCAGATGATGCTATCCAATATTCTTCAGTTCTTAATACTTTTTCAACAAGTAAGGAAGAAATTAAGAAAAACTGAGGAACTTCTGGCTTAACATCAATTTCTGAGCTAGTAACTGGTGATAATTTCCAAAAATTTCTAGCAAATAATCCCAAATTGTTGTTTGGGGAAAATTACAATGAAAGTACCAGTGGTTCAAATGGTCAAAAGCCTAAAGAGATTGATTTGTTTGAAAAAATTAAAAACATTAAAGACGGAATTGATAAACTTATTAAAAATGGCAATGGTGCATCTAGTTCATCATCTGGAGGCGGTTCTGGCAGCAGTAATGGGACAGTCTCAAATAATGAACAGGCAGCAGAATATAATACAAATTTAGAAAAATTTTTTACTGAAGTCAATGAATCACAAAACAAAGGTTTAACTGAAAAAGCTTTTGAAGAAAATATACTTAAAAAATTTGTCGAAATTTTTGAGGACAAAGAGAAAATTCAAACAGTTTATAAAGTTAAATTTAATGGCAGCGGAATCACAAAGAATGTTACTGGCATACTTTCTCCTGAAGGATTCAAATTGCTAATTTTTGGTGATGAAATCAAAAAAGATGAATTAATTAAAATGATCAAAAATGACTTCATTTTAAACCGTAAATATGAAAAACAATTAGGCGTTAGATATAATGCCTTGCAAAAACTTAACAAACAGCTTTCAAGAAACGAATATATTCTAAAAATGCTTCAAGATAGTGAGTTTAAGCAATACCTAAAAACTCAAAACAACAATTTTGCATTTGATAAAAGCGGTAAAAAGTTAGAAAATGTTAAATATAGTGATAGTGCTATAACTGATTTAATTACAGCATCAACTGCAGCAATTCAATTTGACAAAATTTCTAATTTCATTAAGCTTTCTAAGGATGTTTCAACCTGAATCGAAAACAGAGCTAAAAATAATTATGATGAGCTGCTTGTGATGAAAGATGGCAAAGCCTACTTTAAGTACAATCAAAATAAAACAGCTGCTTCACTTGTATTAGAATATCTCAAAAAACAATTTAACCTAGAGGCTAAGTAACTGGAGGAATAATGAAGAAAATAAGCAAAAAATTACTATCATCATTAAGTTTATTAACTATTCCTTCAGTTGCTGTTATTAGTGCTAAATGTGGGAATGATGTTGAAACAACTGAAAGACTAAATCAACAAAAAGATCTTAAAGAAAACAAGAGAGTAGCAGAATTAGAAGAGATTTGAAACAACTTTGCACTAAGCTACATTTATAACCTTAAACCAGCAAAGCAACATGATGCCAATAGCTGAAAGAAAAATTTTGAAAAAGAATTTCAAAATCAAAATTCTCAATTATTTAAAGACTCATATGAAGCATATAAAATATTTGCTTTAGATCAGCTTTCTAAAAATGAATATTACTTTGTAGAAAAGTCATTAGAGTGAAAAAAGAATGATGTTTTTAAGACTAATCCATTTGATTGAATTAGTACGAAGAATTTTCCTGGCGAGATAAATACAGCTGACTTCATCAAAATATGAATGGAAGATAAGACTGGCATTAGAAAAGAAATTAACAATATGCTTTTAGTTAAAGCTTACTTTGAAATTTCTGACTTAGGTAAATTACAAACAATAGCAAATAATATTGCTAATGTTGGCAAAAAAGACAAAGATAAATCTAAAGACCAAAAGTTTGAATACTATGTTGATGGTAAGGATGCTAAATTTGATTTAAAGCACTATAATTTAGTCAAATACGCATTTGAAAACAAATACATTCAATTATGAAATAGAACCTTTGATGATAAAACAACATCGAACGATATTTTCACTAGAAAAGAAATAAAAAACACTATTTCAAATAAAGATGACTTCAATGCATTTTTTAAAGACACTGCTGAAGCTGAAAAGAAAGCTAAAGAGTGAGAAATAATAACAAAAAATACTGAAGACAAAGAACTTCAAGGCTATGCTGGCATTCAAAAAGACCCAGGAACCTACGGTCTTAACTGAGATGAAACAGACAATAAAAGAAGAAATAAAGGCTCAGGAACTTATGGAGTTTATGATGCTTTAAACTCAATTTTATTTAGTTTTAGTGATTTATCAACAAAAAAATCATCAGTTAACGTCAAAGACAAAGACGGCAAGTCAATTGTTTCATACATAAATCAAATTGTGCCTGTTGGTAAAAAAGTCAAACTAAAGACAAAAGAAGACTATACCAAAGATAAAGTTGATGATTCTAAATTAAAAGAAGCAGAAGTATTATCATTTGAAGATTCTATTTATAAAGACAACTTGAATAAATTAGCTTACTTATTTTACGGAAAAGATGCAAAAAACCTTTTAGAAAAGGCAATTGAAGCATTTGCACATTTAGGTGTTAAAATTAAAGTTAATAAAGAAATTACTCCTCTTTATGAACAATTAAAAGACAAGGTATGGGTAGAAAAATAATATGGACGATTTATTTTTAAAAATAATTAGTGGTGAAGAAGAAGGGAAAATCTTCTATGAAGATGATGTTTGTGTTGCTTTCTATGACAAATTTCCTATTCAACCAGGACATTTCCTAGTTGTGCCTAGAGTTAAGAGCAAAAACATTACTGAAGCAGATGACTTTACAGCTGCACACTTAATTAATACAGCTAGAAAATTAGGTAAGCAAGAAGTGTTAGATAAAGGAATTGCTGGCTTTAAGATTTTGATTAACACTGGAAAAAGTGCTGACCAAAGCATTTTTCATACACATGTGCATGTAATTCCATACAAGGAAAAAAGCAAAGACAACTAAAAAATTAAGCAAATAATTCTTCGTCTGAAGAATTATTTTTATATTGATTTAGAAATTTTCTTAGCACCTAGTTTTCAAATTTTTGGTATATTTATTCATAATGTAGAAATGAGAAATAATGAATAAAAGAAAAATATTATTAATATCTTCATTTGCATCAATAGCTCCAATTGTTGTAGCTGCTAAGTGTACACCAGATAGTGATAACATTGTAGAATTTAGGCTAGGCATTAAAGATTTAGACTTAAAATTTGCTAATTATGGAGCTGTAAATAGCAAGGAATTAGAGTCTAAGCTTAAGCAAAAACCACTTAAAGATGGTGAATTTACAATTGTATACCCTAGCCAAGAAGAGTTAAATAAAGAGGCTCAAATTATTAAAGATTTCTTCGAAAAAGAAGAAACAAAAAAGATTCCTGGATATCAAACAATTTACAAAGAAACCTATGAAACAATTGTTTCGGGAAAACAACCTGTAAGTTTAAGCGATTTTACCAACGAGTATTTATGATCTCGTGATTTAGTTAAAATTGTAGATAATGGCAGCATTAAAAGCAAAAATAAATTGAAATTAATTATCAATCAATTTATTGATAATGCCAATGGTTCAACAACAGCGCATTTTAGAGTTGAGCACAGTGATGATCAAAGAATTTATGAAGTTATTGGCGATTCTAATGGCTATATAGTGCAATTCAAAGGCAAACTAAAAACTATTTCAGCTAACCACTACCACTTAACTAAAGAAATTATTGAAAACAATAAAAATAATTTAGCTGTTTTACTAAAAGCTAACGAAACAACACAAAGAAAATAAAAAAATGCCAAAAGTGGCATTTTATTTTTAAATGAAAATGTAGAGTTAAATAAAATGATTATTTCTTTTCCTTGTGAAGAGTGCTAGCATTGCATCTTGCACAGAATTTCTTTAATTCTACTTTTTCTGGTGTATTTTTTTTGTTCTTTTTGCTAATGTAGTTTTCCATTTTGCAATCAGTACAAAATAATGTAAATCCATCTCTTGGCATTATAAATCTCCGTTTTATTTAACTTATATGTGTATTGCCTAACTAATATTTACATATTATAGTAAAAAAACTAAAAAATGCATATATTTTAAGGCAAATATTAACAAAATGTAGTTCAGCACCAAGTAAAGTATTTTTATGCTCATGATAATGCTTATTTTAATTTACAAACTACAGTTCAATATTTTAAGAAAAAAGACTATTTTTCCCATTTTTTACTTTTTTGTTACTTTCATACAAAAATGCGCATAAATAAAATGTTACTTAATTCACATTGGCATAAACAATTTTAGTATTTAAAAAACAAACCGAAAGTCTACACTGAATAAAATAAGCTATTATCTAAAGTATGCTATATAAGAATTTGTAATTTGCACACTTAATTTGTTATTATGAAAATATAATCCCAATAAAATAATGTTATTAAGCATAATATATAATTATTGTATTTCTTAGCTATTGATTGGAGAATTATGAAAGTATCATTTGCAAATATGGATGTTAACCTTTTAGGCAATGAAATTAAAGTTGGAGATGTATTTCCTAACTTTAAGGCTGTGGATGGTGAATTAAATGATTTTGAATTTTATTCATTACCAAAAGGAAAAAAATTAGTTTTATCAGTTCCATCAATTGACACAGGAACCTGTGATGTTGAAGCAACTAAATTTATGAACTATTTCAAAGACAAGGAATATGAAGTAGTTGTTGTATCATATGACACACCTTTTGCACAAAATCGTTGATGTGTTGCAAAGGATAATAAAAAAGTTAAATTAGTTAGCGAATTTAGGCACAATGATTTTGGAAAGAAAACACAAACATTATTAGAAGGTGTTGGCTTACTAACTAGAGCGGTATTTGTTTTAGATGAAAACAATAAAGTTGAATATGTTGAATATGTTCCAGTTGTCTCAAATGAGCCTAACTATGAAGAAGCCTTAAAGTACTTTAAATAAGGCATAAAAGACAAAAAATGAACCAAGGCAGGTTCATTTTTATTCGCTAGTTTTAGCTTCAATTTTCTTTAAATTATTTATAGCCTTATGCACACTGTCATAAGCAGCAGTTCTTGTTGTGGCTGTGATTTTAGCTATTTCAGCATATGAAAGATTTTCGTAGAAATAGAGTCTAAAAGCTTGCTTTTGGGTTTGAGTTAATAAGCCTTCATATTTTTCAAAAAGAGAGCAAAGATGTTCAATATTTTTAATGTCATTAATGAGATTATTCTTCATTTTTGTCGATTAAATCCTTGGTCATTTCATAAATGAAATTATCTAAGTCAAATTCCTGAAGATCATCTAGTCCTTCACCTAGGCCTAGATATTTAACATTAATGTTAAACTCATCCTTAATTGACAAAACAATACCACCTTTTGAAGTGCCATCCATTTTAGTTAAAATTATTCCAGTTGGACTAGCGACTTCGCTAAATGCTTTAGCTTGACTTACACCATTTTGCCCAGTAGTTGCATCAAGCACAAGTAAACACTCATGTGGTGCGCCTTCTTGGAACTTATTAATAATTGAGTACATTTTTTTAAGTTCATTCATTAAGTTAATTTTATTTTGCAATCTGCCAGCTGTATCAATTAACAATAAGTCATAGTTCTCAGCTTTAGCTTTCTCTAAAGCACTATAAACAACGCTTGCTGGATCAGCGCCTTCTTTTATAGGCTTAACAATATCAGCACCAACACGTTCAGATCATATAGCAATTTGATCCACTGCCCCTGCTCTAAAAGTATCGGCTGCAGCAATTAAAACCTTCTTGCCTTCTTTTATGTATTTATGTGCAACTTTAGCGATGCTTGTTGTTTTACCACTACCATTAACACCAATAAATATTAATATATTTAATCTGCCATCTTCAACATTAAGTGTTGTGTCAACAACACTCTTATTGGTATAAACAACAAACATTTGGTCAGCTATCAGCTCGCCAATATCTTTAGTGTTAGTTAACTCTCTGATTTTAACTTCATTTTTAATATGAGTAATAATTGCATACACGAGCTTAGCGCTTATATCACTCATTATTAAAATTTCTTCTAATTCATCAAAGTACTCTTCATCAATTTGTTTATATTTGTTTGAAAGATCTAGTAATTTTGCACCAAGCGAGCTAGATTTGCTTAACCCCGCTTGATACTTTTCTAACTTTTGTGAACGTAAAAGCTCATCTTGCTCTTTTTTCTCTAATTCAGCTTGCTTTTGTGCTAATTTTTCTTCTTTAGACTTCTTTTTTCAACCAAATAATTTGTCTTTTAAATAACTAAAAAATCCCATAATTCAATTTTATATAAAAATATCCTACTAACTAAAAAATAAAAAAACTATAAACCTAGTTTATAGCATTAAACATTGACATTAAGTCTTTCAACTTTTGCATTGTAGTCAATGAATTTTTCTAATTCTTTATTAATTAATTTAGCTTCATCAAGCTTTAAAAAATTATTGTATGCTGCTGCTGTGCTTCATCTTTCAATTACAACAAGTGTGTTTTCATTTTTTCAGCATAAGTCAAAAGAAAGATTTAATTCTTGTTTTTTAACAAAATCGTTTCAGTTTCTAATTAAGTAAGCAAATCTTTCTTTAGCTTCTTGCCTAATTACCATTTCTTTATAAATTATGTGAATCATTTTTCCTTCCACTATGCTGGATATCTATTTTTTAATTCTATTATATAGAATAAATTTATCAGCAGTTTTAACTCCATCAAATTTTGAAAAGTTGCTAATATTAGCTAATTCAAATGAGCTAACATTTAAAGCTTTAGCAACCTCAACAATTTTATTTGGCATAATAATTTGTAAGCTTCAAGAAACTGCATAAATGCCATTTAGTAATCTAACTAAAATACCTTCTAACTCTTCTTTATGCTCATCTGAAGTCAAGGTTCAAGGCTTAAGAGTATCAATGTATTTATTTAATGCATCAGAAAGATTCATTGAGCACTCTAGCGCTTTATCTAGTTTAAACTCATCCATAAGCTCAATGAATTTTGAGGCAAATGAGTTAATTTTTTCTTCTATTTCTAAATGCTCAATTTTACTGCTTTGCCTGTAAATTAGCCCTTCTGGGAAAGAATTGCTAATCATTTTTACTGTTCGAGAAACTAAATTGCCATAATTATTAACTAACTCAGAATTAACAGTGTCAATAAGCTTATCCTCACTAAAATTGCCATCTTCGCCAAAAGAAATTGCAGATGCAAAATAATATTTAATCATTTCATCGTCATACTTACTAAATAAATATTCAGGTTCAATGACATTATTTAATGACTTAGACATTTTTCTGCCATCTTTATCTCTTAATAGGCCATGTGCATAAATTTTAGTTGGGATTCTGATTCCTAAAGCTTTTGTAAAAATAGTTCAGTAAATGAAGTGAAAGCGCGAAATTTCTTTGCCAATTATGTGCACAATTTCATCGCCATTTTGCCAATATCTTAAATACTCATCACCTGGATTTTCTAAGTCAAAACCTAAAGCACTAACATAATTAAAAAGCGCATCTAATCATACATAAAGAGTATGTTTAGGATCTTCATTAGTTTTTATGCCTCAGTTAATGTTAGTTCTAGTGACTGAAAGATCCTCAAGGCCATCTGAAACAAAATTTGTAATCATTTCATTAGTCATTTTAGAAGGTAAAAGCCATTCAGGGTTGTTTTTTACTTCATTTAATCACCAGTTTTGAAACTCTTTCATTTTGAAAAAGTAACTCTCTTCACTCATCAAAACTAATTTATGTCCGCTAACAGGATGATAGTATTCTCCATCTTTTAATACAGCTTGATTTTTAGTTAAAAACTCTTCATCATTAACTGAATAAAGGCCATCATATTTACCTTTGTAAATAAAGCCAAGCTCTAAAAATTTACTAAAAATTGCTTGCACCATTTTCATATGTTTAGGATCGCTTGTACGACTAAAATAGTCATAATTTATGTTGTATTTTTGTCACATTCTTTTATAAGAATCAACTAATTCGTCAACATATGTTTGTGGATCTTTATTAGCAGCAGCAGCTTTTTGCTCTATTTTTTGGCCATGTTCGTCGCTACCAGTTAAAAACTTAACATCGTAGCCCAATATTTTTTTATAGTTAGCAATTATTCAAGCAACTGTTGTGCAATAAAGATGACCAATGTGCAATGGCCCAGAAGTGTAGTAAATAGGCGTAGTAATATAAAATGTTTTTTTCATAAATTACTCCATTTTAACCTTTATAGGTTTATAAAGATTTTTAATTTCAGGTAAATAATCATGATTAAGCGGATCATTAGGATCATGCAAATATAAATTTGGCAAAAAATGTGTGCCTCAGCCTGCTTGATATCTAGCTTCGACTAAAACTAATTTAGGCTTATCGTAAACCCGCGGTATCATGAACTGCACTCTTTTAGGCTCAAATTTGTACTGTCGCATCAAGCAGAAGCAATCAACTAATCTTTCAGCAGGAATAACAAGAGTTAAATAGCCTTTTTGCTCAATAATTTTGGCGCTTCCGGAAATTATTTGTTCTAAGTTTAGCTTAACTTCATGAGTAGCAATTAAGACCTCTTCGCTAATTTTCTTTGATATTTTGCTTTTATCATAAACATAAAAAGGCGGATTGCACACAATGGCTTCATATTTAGGCTTAACTAGCTTTGTGTGTTCTTTATAAAAATCATTAAAATCAGCTTGAATTACATTAATTTGATCTTGTTTATTATTTAAAATAACATTATCAGCAGCTAACTGGGCAGCTCTTTTTTGAATTTCAATTGCATCAATTTTTAAATTTTTATTTCTTTCTGAAATAAAAATGCTTAGAGCACCATTGTTTGTGCCTATTTCTAGCATTCTTTTAATTTTGTGATTTAAAAACACAAAGTTGCCAAGCATTATAGTGTCGACAGAATAATTAAACATTTCTTTGTCTTGATAAACATATAAGTTACTGTCGAAGCCTAATGAATTTTTAACTAATTTAGCTTGTTTATTTTTCATATATGCCTGTTTTATAGGATTTAACGCTTATTGAAGCCTTTTTGATGATTGAAGTTTTTGGAAACTTTGTTTCTTAAATAGGTTTGATAGTCTTGAGTTAAAACACAATCGATTTTACCAGTTGTTTCATCAGCATTAGTGATAATGACTCTGACCGTTTGACCTAATTTATAGGCTTTTTTGGGATCATTTTTGCTATATAACTTTGTCATTTGCTCATTAGCTTCAAAATCACCATCGCCAATGTTACTTATGTGCACCATTGCATCAGTTTTGTTATCAAACTGGATAAACATTCCAAATTTAGTGATTCCAAAAACTTGGCCTTCAAACTCACTATTAATTCTGCTTTTGAAATACTCAGCAAACTTAAGATCATTTACATCACGCTCTAATTGCACTGCATTTTCTTCACTAGCTGAGTTCATAGCAGCTATTTTTTGCAAATTAGCAGCAAATTCATCTACTTTATTTAACTGCTTTCTAAAAACAAAGTCTCATAAGATTCTGTGAACAATAACATCAGGATATCTTCTAATAGGACTAGTGAAGTGGCAATAACATTCACTAGCTAGACCGAAGTGGCCAATATTATCAGGCGAATAAACCGCTTTTTGCATTGTTCTTAAGAAAAGCATTTTTAAAAATTCATCATTACGCTGGCTGTTGATTTGATTTATAACTTTTTGAAATGTTAAAGGTGTAATGTGCTTTCTGTTTAATGAAACATTAATTTTAAGTGACTTTAAAACGTCTAAAAAGTATTCTATTTTCTCTTCACTAGGCACTTCATGAATCCGGTACATCATAGGAAGTTTAGAGTTTGTTATAAACTTAGCAACTTCTTCATTAGCCCTAACCATGAAATCTTCAATCATTTTTTCCGATTCGCCTGTTTTTTCAACACTTATGTCTAAAACGCGACCATCAGAATCAAGCTCAATATGTGGCTCCTGAATTTCAAAATCAATATAGCCTTGCTTGTTTTTAAACTCTCTTATAATTTGTGAAAGTTCATAAGCATTTTTGAGCATTTTGTTCAGCTCATTATCTTCAAAGTCTTTAGAATCATTAATAAATTCATTAACTCTTTCGTAAGTAAGTCTATATTTAGACTTTATAACTGAAGGAACAATTTTAGTTTCAATGCTTTGGCCTAATTTATTAATTTTAGTTATGCAGCTAATAGTCAATCTTTCTTCATTTGGATTTAATGAACATATGCCATTAGATAATTTAAAAGGCAGCATTGGCACAACTTCATTTAAGAGATAAATACTTGTTCCTCTTTTTAAAGCTTCATCATCCAAAGGCGTATTTTCTTTAACATAGTAAGCAACGTCTGCGATGTGCACGCCTAATTCATAGGTATTTTCGTCAATCTTTACAACACTTATAGCATCGTCAAAGTCTTTTGTACTAGAGCCATCAATCGTTACAACTAGGTCATTTCTTAAGTCAGTACGCATGCTTAAGTCTTCATTTTTGATGTTTTCAGGAATAAATTTTTGAATATATTCATTAACTTCAGCAGGAAATTCCCTTGGCACATTTCTAGCTTCTTCTAATGACTTAACATAAGCCATAGGGTCATTAACATCTGTTATTCTTTTGATAATATTTATTTCTTTATTTCTGTTTTCGTAGTTAATAATTTCAGCAACCACAACATCTAAAACTCTAGCTTCGTTAGCAATATTTTTGATTCTAAAACTTGTATTTTTATAAATAGGCTCAATTGGCTTAAATGTAACAAAACCATTAACATTATCTAAAACACCAATTAATGTTTTGCAACGGCGCTCAATTATTTTTTTAACTTTAGCAAAAGTTCTATTGTTATCAGGGCTTATAGGCTCAAAAACATCAGCTTCAACAATATCATTATTAAGTGCTGTATTAAAATTATTGCTAGAAACAAAATAAGAACTTTTGGTTCCACTTTTGTTTAATTCTTCAACATCAACAAAAGCACACTTGCCTTCAGAAGCAAAGTGAATTGCCCCTTGGATTGTGTTTATTTTTCTTAATGCTACATATGATGAGTCTCTTTTGTCAAAAGCAATTAAATCCCTAGAAGACAGATTTATAAGCATATTGGTCAAAATCTTACTGTGTCTAGGACTAATATTTAGCTTCCTTAACAAAGTGTTTGTATTTATGTGCGGATTTTCTTTGATTGTATTTATTATTACTGTTTCATTAATCATATTTATTTAACTAAAGCTCAACAAACAATCGAAATCACTAAGAGGATAAGCCCCAAAGAAACCATTGATCATTTGAGAACTTTCTTAAATCCTCTCTCTTTTGAAGTTTTAAATAACTCTAAGTCACCTGAGCCAACTAAAGCACCAGAAAAAGCATTAGAATCTGGCGACATAAGCAGTGAAATTACTAAAATACCAGCTGAAATAATAACTAAGATAATTGACAAAATTGCTTTAACATCCATTTTCTTATTCTCCTGGTTTAATAAATTATTTTATATTATATATTACTTTGTGCTTTTCTTAGCCTTTTTATATTTCTAATAGCTTATGATTTTTTTAATTTAGCTTTTTATTTTAATAATCTAAGCAAATTAAGGCAGGCTATAAAGTTAATTAAAAGTTATTTTATCTATTTATTTATTTCCTAAAAAGCCTATAAAACAAGGCTTTTAGGTAGCTAGTAATCAAATATCATTTACTCAAGCATGCTAGCTTTCATTTTCTTAGATTAGTTTCTAAATTAATGCTAATATATTTTCAATAAATTAATATAATAAATATAACTATGATTAAAAGCATAAACAAGAAGCCAATTATTATCTTTGCAGGGCCAAGCGGCGTTGGCAAAGGTACAATTGAGAAGTATTTATTTGATAACGAAGAGCTAAGATTGCACTTAGCTTGTTCTGCTACAACCAGAAAACCTAGAACTGGAGAAGTAGATGGGGTGCATTATTTTTTCATTAGTAAAGAAGACTTTGAGAAAAAAATTAATGAGAATGCCTTTTTAGAATACAGTTATCACTTTGAAAATTACTATGGCACCTTGTATGCTGAAATCGACAGAATTCATAACTTAGATAAAGTTCCATTTTTAGAAATAGAAACAAACGGTGCAAAACAAATACTAGGCAAAAAAGATGTTAATGATAGATACAAAGTAATTACTTTTTTCATTCTACCTCCATCAGTTGCTGAACTTAAAAATAGAATTTTAAACAGAAATACTGAAAACAAAGAAGCTATCAATATCAGAATGCAAAAGGCCATAGACGAAATTAATGATCAGCATTTATTTAAGCACAAAATTGTTAATGATGATGCTGAATTAGCTGCCAAGAGAGTAACTCAAATAATAAAGGAAGAAATATAAAATTTATGGATTTTGGCAGAGTTAGTGAAAAAGGAACAAGACGACTCGAAAATCAGGATGCTGTCGCAATTTTAACTAATGAAAATTGCACAGTTTTACTTTTATGTGATGGCATGGGCGGTCATTATGGCGGCGCAATTGCCTCTAGCACAACTATTAAAGTATTTAAGCAGTGTTTTGATAATAATTTTCCTAATTCTGATGAAAGTGAAATTGATTCTTACATCAAATGAATAAGAGAAACAATTAAGGCTTGCAAAAAAGAGATGATAAAAATTGGTGACCGTGACGAAGCTAAATTAGACATGGGAACCACAGTTACAGGGGCATTGGTCAATTCGAAAGAAGAGTTTATCCTAATTTTTAACATAGGCGATTCGCGTACTTATATCTTAGATAATTCTAAGCAAATTACGCAAGTAACCGTTGATCATAATTACTTGAATCAGCTAATTTCTAATGGAGTTCCAGAACACGAAGCTAAAAAAAGCGCCAATCGAGCGTCACTAACATCAGCCTTAGGGCCAACTAAAAAAACCAGATTAGACATTTCAACAGTTTTTCCTGATGATTATAAACGTGTTAGCGCCATTATTGCAACTAGTGATGGTACACATAATTTTGCATCTAGAAACGTAATGGAAAATATGGCACTAAGATTTAAAAATGCGCAAGAGTGATGTGCTAACATAGTTGACTTTGCTTTGAAAAATAATTCAAATGATAATGCATCATGCATCATGGTCACATTAAAGTAAAAGTTAGGAGGCATGAAGATGATTCCATCAAATAGCAGAGTCTTTAAAAAGTACAAAGTGCTTACAAATATTGGCGAAGGCGGCTTTAGCAAAGTCTTTAAAGTCGAATTATTAAATTCTGATTCAGTTGTTAAGGAAGTTTATGCACTTAAATATTTTGTAATTAAGCCTGATAGCGATAAAAGTGTTGCAATCAGTCGTTTTAAGCAAGAAATTGCAATTTTGCAAAAAGTTAAGTCTGACTATTTTCCTTATTATGTTGAATCATATGTTGGCGATGATGAACAGTATTTAGTAATGGAATACGTTGAAGGCAAAAGCTTAAGAGAATTAATTAAAAAAAATGGTGTGCTTAATCCTCATAGCTCAATAAATTATGTAAGACAAATATGTGAAGCTATGCAAGAATTACACTCAAATAATATTATTCACCGTGATATTAAGAGTAATAACATAATCATAACTAGCAATAGTCATGTAAAAATATTAGATTTTGGGCTTTCACTAGATCCTGATAGCCAAAGATTTACACAAGCTTCAAAAGTTGTAGGTTCAGTTTATTATATGGCGCCTGAACTCTGCCGTGCTGATAATGAGCCTACTAAAAAAACAGATATTTATGCAATTGGAATCTTACTTTACGAAATGCTAACTGGCAAGTATCCAATTGAAGGCAAAGAAGCTAATGAAACGTTAAGATTGCAAAAAACAATGCCAATGCCTAAGCTAACTGACAAGATAGCAACTACACAAGCGCTTGAAAATATCATTATTAAAGCAACTGCAAAAGATCCATTTCATAGATACTCAAGTGCATGAGAAATGGCAGAAGACTTAAAAACAGCTCTTTCAGAAAAACGTATATTTGAAAAGCCAATTGATGCTAAAAAAATGAAGCCTAAAAAAACTTTTACTGAGATAGTAAATAGCAAGGGTTTTTTGATTGCTATGCTTGTTATTTTCAGCTTAATTATTTTGGCTGTCATAGTTGCAATTATAGTTTTATCAGTATAAGGAAGTAAAATTGAAGGGAAAAATTTACTCAATTAATTCGGGAATTTATTCAATTAAGGATGAAAATAACAATTTTCATAATCTGCCTGCTCTAGGTGTTTTTAGGCATAAAAACATAGTTCCTTTAGTCGGTGATTATGTAGAATTTGAAAAAGAAAAGTACATAACTAAAATATATGAAAGGCAAAATGAATTTATAAGGCCTAAAGTAGCTAATATTGACCATATAATTATTGTAATGTCAATTCATGAGCCTGAGTTTCAAAGCTTTTTAGTTGATAAATACATGGCTTTTATTGAGAGCGCAAATATTGAGCCAGTTTTATTTATTACTAAAACTGATCTAGGTGTAAGCAAATACAAAAATGAATATGAAAGTTTAGGTTACAAAGTCTACGAAATATCCTATAAAACAGATGCATGAGTAAAAGACATTGCTAATTTATTTACTAATAAAACTAATGTTTTAATGGGACAAAGTGGCGTTGGCAAAACTACTTTAGTTAACAAGATAACTGGAAGTAATTTTGCTGTTCAATCAATTTCGAAATTTGCAAACAGAGGTAAGCATACAACTAGAATTGTGCAAATTGTTAATGTTTTTGATAATGGGGAATTAATTGATACTCCAGGCTTTTCTAGTTTAGATATCAATTTAACAAAGCAACAGTTAGCCTACTCATACAAGCAGTTTAAAGAACTAGGCAAATTTTGCAAGTTCAAAACTTGTTTTCACCAAAATGAGCCTGAGAACTTTTGTAATATAAAACAAGCTGTTAAGGACAATATTATTCCCCAATTTAGATATAATAATTATCTAAAGTTGTTGCAAGAGGTTGAAAATGAACAAAAATAATAAGTATGTTACCCCATCATTATTAAATGTTGAGCCTGAAAATAGGCTTAATATGGCTAATGTTTTAGTTAATGAAGGCATAAAATGAATCCACTATGATGTAATGGATGGCAAATTTGTGCCAAATTTAGCAATTGAATTAGATGAAATTAAAAATATTCATGAAAAAGGACTAAAGCACTTTAAAGATGCTCACTTAATGGTGGAAAATCCTTTAGATTATATAGATTTATATAAAGATGTAGTTGATATTGTTACTTTTCACTATGAAGCAGTAGAGTCTGCAAAATTGCTTAAGTTTTTGAAACAAAAACACCATGATTATAGGCTTGGAATAGCAATTAAGCCAAATACTGAGGTTGAAGAAATTAAGAAATTTTTGCCTTATATTCAACTAGTATTAGTTATGTCTGTTGAACCAGGAAAAGGCGGCCAAAAATTCATCCCTTCTGCAATTGATAAAATAAAGTCACTTAAGCAATTAAGAATAAAACATGCTTATGACTATTTAATACAAGTTGATGGTGGTATAAACGATGTAACTGGCCCAGAATGTTTTAAAGCAGGCGCTGATGCATGTGTAGCCGGCACTTTTATGATTTCAAATCCAACCAAAGCAAGAATTAATAGCATTTTAGGGATTAAATAGGGATTAATTACTTAAATTTACATTTTCGATAATAAAAATGTGTGGAAAGCCCACACTTTTTCATATTAGAAATATATTTTAGCGACAACATTGTCTTTTTCTAAAAAGACTTCATTTCTTTTTCCAATGCATTATTTTTATGTGTTTAGCTAAACTTGTATCTCTTTGAGCAGGTCTTTGATTAATGCTTTTATTAAAAGATTGTTTGCTGGCAATAATAACTAGTTCATCTTTAGCTCTAGTTATAGCTGTATAGACTAACTTTTTGTTAATAAAGGAACTACCTTTTTCTGGATCTAACACTAAAATCACTTTTTGAAATTCGCTACCTTGAGTTTTATGAACTGTACAAGCATAACAAAGAGTTAAATTATCAAGATCAGCACTATTTAGCAGAATTTCTTTTTTGTTAAAATTGGTATTCATTTTGCTTTCAGACTTATCAATATTATTAATAATTCCAATATCACCATTAGACAAATCATTTTTATTTTTTAGATACATTATTTTGTCATTTTTATAAAAACTGTAACCATTTGCATTTAATTTTTCATCTTCGTTTTTGTTTTTGTTAAATTTTTCTTGGATTTTTTTATTTATTTCTTCTATTCCTAATGTTCCTTTATTAAAGGGAGAAATAATTTGAATTTGATTTGTGATATCAGAATCATTATTATTTTTATCATTTTTATTTTCGAAGTGATAATTTTCAATAATTTTCGTTAAGCATTTTTCTTGATCATCAACAAAAATAGTTTTCAAATCACTTTTTTCTGCTGTTTCTTGAAGTTTTGTGATGTCAAAATTATTATTTCTGATCATATAAGCTAGATCAGTAATTTTGCTTTGTTTTCCTTGGCGGTGTGTGCTTTTTAATTCGACAGTTGTTATTTTTTTAGATTTAATAATATCTTCAAACGCATTACCAATTCCAATGCTTGGTAATTGCTCCACATCACCAACAAAAACGACTCTTTTTGCATTTCCAATAGATGAAATAAAGCTACTAAATAAATTATTGTCAACCATTGATGTTTCATCAATAATTAATAAACCTTCATCTAAGGGATTGAATATGTTTTTTCTAAACTTACCAGTTGAGGGATCATATTGTAGCAATTTATGAATAGTTGTAGCATCAGATTCTTCAAAACTTTCTTTAATTCTTGCTGCTGCTCTTCCTGTTGGGGTTGCTATTTTAAAACTTTCATTTGGATAAACTTTTTTAAATAGTTTTACTATGCCTTTTATTAAAGTGGTCTTACCAGTTCCAGGGCCACCATTAATTACTACAAATTTATTATCAATAAACTTTCTTAGTGCATTAATTTGACTTTCATCATATTTAAAGTTGTCTTTTTTTGGTTCTTTTCTAGTCTCCTCTTGGATTTCTTTTATATATTGTTTAAATTTGGAATGCCTAATTTTTTTGACTTTGTTTTTATTAGTTAAAAATGAAGCAATAGTCATTTCATCATTATATGTTTGGGCTGTATAAACCCTATCTTTTTTAATAATGAGAAGTTTTTTATTTTTTGCATACCTTATTACATTATTAATGACTTTCTTTTTTAACTCTACTGGAATAAAAAACTTCTCTTGATCGTCAAAGTATTCTTTTATATTTTCTAAATATGTATAAGAACTAGATTTGTTATTTAGATTTTCATTACAATAATTATGTAAATAATGAGTAATTCGTGCAACATTATTTGCATCTTTATTAAAATGCAAAAAGATTTTATCAATAGATTCTAGGCTAGTTATTTTGTATTGAAAATTAATCTCATATAAACTATTTTTAATTGCTTCTTGTATTCGATTAAATGAGCCTGCATAAAGCTCTATTAGTTTATCAAGTACATTTAAATCAAGGTCATTAGCAAGAAATTCTAGTTTCAGATTACTAAAAGTAAGCTTGTTAAAAACGCTATTTAAAACTGGTTTTCGTACTTGCTTCATGTTTAGAAATTTTTCATTATTAGAAAGTATTTCTTGCCAAATATTATCTGATTGGTAGTATGACTCTAATTTTTTAATAAAATCATCACCAATATTTTTATTAAACACATCCGATTTCAAATATTCAAAAAATATTTGGTTGTCGCTAGCTGTGAACAACTTATATGACTTGCAATTATAAAATTCAGAATTATATTTTTCTTCTGGGTTTTCATCTGTTCGAATTTCATATAAAACTTCAATAGGCAAGCTATTAATATTACCACTAATTTTAATGATTTTCTCGGTATCTAAAACATAAAAATTAGCAACAGCTCAGTCTTTATCTGTATTGTAAGTAAATTCTTTTATATAACCTATAAATGATTTCATAACTTTCCCAAAAATATTAATAAATTTGCTTTATATTCATTATTTAAAAAGCTTTTTACACAAGTTATCTATTTTTATTTTATCTAATTTTTGCATACAGTAATTTAGCTTAGTTATATAAAATTTCAGTATTTTTTATTTTCTATTTAAACTTAAATGCAATTAAAACAATGCATAAATAAAAACCTCAAATCTACACAAAGCGATATAAATGAGGTCTTTATTTTTTAATTCAATCTACGTGACCATTAGACGATCTAGCTAAGACAAATTCAGCAGCAGATGATAAACTTTTAAATTCAAGATCTTGTTGTAAAACACCATCTCTAATGATTTGTTTTGCAAAGCACTCAGCTCGCAATTCTTTTATGCTATTGTATTTCATTTGTTCTTTAAAGTGTTGAGCTTCAGCAAGCTCAATGTATGAACCAGATAATAAAATAAATTTTTTGTCTTCAACTTGCTTTAATGTTGCAATTATTTTTTTGTTTTTATCAAACCTACTATTTTTAGACAATGAAAATACGGTCTCTTTATAGTTGTTATTAATATTTAAGCTTTTTTGTTTTTTATACAGATCATCAGTATTATTAGATTCAACTCAAATCTTACCATCTGATGAATTTCCTAAAACAAAAACAGCTGCATAAGATCTTGAATTAAATTCCTGATCTTCTTGCAAGATTCCATCAATAATCTTATTTTCTAAAACTAATTTCTCTCTTTTTTCTTTAATTGTTTTAAATAGATTTGCAAAATATTCCGGTTCATTTTGGTGTAATCTAATTTGAGAACCTTTTAATACTATATATTTGTTGTCTTTATTCGCACAATAAGCAACGGTTGTATTATCTGTTTCTTTTGATTTTTGTCTTAAAGTATAGTACTTGATTTCATTATCGTTTGTATAAGTTTGTGCGCGCTTTTGTTCCTCTTGTTTTAGAGCTCGAATTTCTTTTTGTTGACCAAAATTTTGTTTTTTATCAAAAACATCAAAACCAACATTTTTTAATATAGTTTTAGCATTTTCTATAAAAACATTTCATTCTGCTTCATCTTCACTAGAAATATTTCCCTTGTTAGCACAATTGTCATTTAGTAATTCGATATTTTTATTATCTGTAAATAGTCTTATAAAAGAGTGTTCTAAATAGTTTAGCTCAGTTGCTCCTATATTACTTTGAGAATCAACAATTATATAAACATAGTCAAAATCATTTCTTTTTTCTGAGTTTAGATGTTGAAATACTCTTCATAAAACTCCTTTATTATCATTTTTTACATTTGATTGGCCAACATAAACGTTATAGTTACTATTATTTTGTTTAACTAGAAAATATACTCCAGCGTGGTTTAAAAAATCTTGCTGTTTTGCTAACAAACTAGAAAGTTTATTCTTAGTTATTTTATAAATTACTCCAACTCAATTTTTGGATTTATATTTTATTATTTGTCCATCATTGCTATCTATTATTTGAGCACTAAATCCTGTTATAGACACTTTTTACAACCCCAATTCAAAAATTTCATTATTTTTATTATATTCTATATTTATTCTTAATGTAAGCAGCACAAAATAAAAAGGCCTTAAATTATATAAAGGCTCATAAATAAAATAAAAAAATGTCACCTATAATTAAATTATAAAAAAGGTTTAAGAAGACTAATCATTTGCTTTTTTAAATAATGAAAAAGGTAATTAATTCATAACAAATGAAAATATATTAGTATGCTTATTTAAAAGTGTTTTGGTGATACGCAATACAAAAAATATTTTTAGCCTGCCTTAATAAGTTTCAACATTTTATTATGAACAGAAAAAACATAGCTTATAATTGTATTTAGCCAAGTTTTTTGCTACAGAATTCATAAACAATAGCAGCACTTAAAAAAATAAAAATCTGCTTTTGGTTTATTTTTTCTAATGTATAATAATATTGCTTTTTAAACACTAGCCAAAAAAGCGGAGAAGTAGCTCAGCTTGGCAGAGCGCTACGTTTGGGACGTAGTGGTCGCAGGTTCAAATCCTGTCTTCTTCACCACGGGGGATTAGCTCATTTGGCTAGAGCGCCTGCCTTGCACGCAGGAGGTGGTGGGTTCGAATCCCATATCCTCCACCATTTTTATGGCGTTGTAGCTCAGTTGGTTAGAGCATTCGGTTCATACCCGAAAGGTCAAGAGTTCGACTCTCTTCGACGCTACCATTATATGGAAAAAGTATCTAACTGAAGGACCTATAGCTCAACGGTTAGAGCAACCGGCTCATAACCGGTTGGCTACTGGTTCGAATCCAGTTAGGTCCACCACGGGTGATTACCCAAGTCTGGCTGAAGGGACTAGTCTTGAAAACTAGCAGGGGCTTCACGGCCCGCGGGGGTTCGAATCCCTCATCACCCGCCATTTGTTCTTTTTTAACTAAAACCTTTATATCGCGGAGTGGAGAAGTTGGCATCTCGCAAGGCTCATAACCTTGAAATCGCTGGTTCGAATCCAGCCTCCGCCACCAATATGGTCCAGTGGTAAAGTGGTTTAATACGCCTCCCTGTCACGGAGGAGATCGCGGGTTCAATTCCCGTCTGGACCGCCATAATGGCTCTGTAGCTCAGTAGGTAGAGCAACGGATTGAAGCTCCGTGTGTCGCTGGTTCGATTCCTGCCGGAGCCACCATATCAAATATGCCCTAAGGGCTTTTTTTATTGCTTTTTAGCCCAAAAATATACATTTTTAAGTAAAATACTATATATATTTATTGAGGTGTATATGAAAACTAAATTTATTTTTACAACTGGTGGTGTATTAAGCGGACTTGGTAAGGGTGTAACTGCTGCCAGTGTTGGTAATCTTTTAAAAGCACAAGGATTTAACATTTTTGTGCTTAAACTAGATCCATATTTAAATATTGACCCAGGTGTTATGAATCCGTTGGAGCATGGCGAAGTTTATGTAACTAGCGATGGTGGCGAAACTGATCTTGATTTAGGCCACTATGAAAGATTCATTGGCATAAAGTTAACTAAAGAATCAAACTTTACTACAGGCAGAATTTTTACAAGAATTTTAGAAAAAGAGCGTAGAGGTGACTATAATGGTAAAACTGTACAAATAGTGCCTCACGTAATTGATGAGATTATTTCAATTATTTTGAATTTAGCTAAGCAAAAAGATCCTGATTTTATGCTTATTGAAATCGGAGGCACTGTTGGTGACTTAGAATCTAGTCCATATATTTATGCGATTTCAAAATTTGCTAGCTTGTATCCTGAAAATGTTATGTTTTCACACTTAGCCTTTGTGCCTTATCTTTCAGCATCAAATGAATATAAATCTAAACCTAGTCAAGTTTCAATTTCAACACTAAGATCATTTGGAATTAATCCTAATTTATTATTGCTTCGTTCACAAGAAGGAATTGATACATCAATTATCCAAAAAGTTAGTGCTAATGCTTTTATGAAGCCTGAAAATGTAATTAACATTCCTGATAAAGCAAATATTTATGAAATTCCACTATTTTTAGAATCAAGTGGGATATTACAAATAATTTATAAGCACTTTAAAATAGATAAGGCTATTAACTATGAAGCTAATGCTCCTTGAAAAGAATTTGCCAATAAATATGTTTCAAAAAGATGCAAACCGCTTAATATTTTATTAGTGGGCAAATACACTGGCTTAGAAGATGCATACTTATCAATTATTTCATCACTAAAGATTGCTTCGGCTCATCAAAATATCGAATTAACCTATAAATTAGTCGATTCGGAAAAGATAACTGACAAAAATATTGCTTCAGAATTAAAAAACTTTGACGGTGTTGTTATTCTACCTGGCTTTGGACTAAGAGGATTTGAAGCAAAAGTTAATTTAGCAAAATATACACGTAGCAATAAAATTCCTACTTTAGGAATTTGCTTAGGTTTTCAAGCAATGACAGTTGCACAAGCGAGAATGATGGGCATCTTAAGTGCCACTAGCAAGGAATTTGCAGATCAGTCAAAAGAGCAAGAGTTTGTGCTTACTCCATTTTATGAAAATGGCGATTTAATGAATATTGGCGGAACTCTTAGATTGGGAGAAGACAAAATCAAAGCCAAAGACGGCACACTTGCACAAAAAATTTATGGCCCGGATGTATTTTATGAACGCCATCGTCACAGATATGAAGTAACTGATAAGTACAGAGTGCTTTTAGAAGATAAAGACTTTGTTTTTTCAGGAACTCATCCTGAATTAAACGTCGCTGAAATATGTGAAGTTAGAAATCATCCATTTTATCTAGGTGTACAATACCACCCTGAATTTACAACCCAAGTGCTTAAATCAAACCCTTTGTTTGACACCTTTTTAGCAAAAACCTGAGAAAATAAGCAAAACAAATAAATATTAACTAAGCTCACTTATTAGTGTGCTTTTGTTTTTATGTGTAAAAAACACAAATAATCAATTTAGTACTTTAATACTATAAAACAGCCATAAACGGCAAAATAAGTATTTTTTGAATATGTAAGTCAACACAATTTAAATTTCCATAAAATGATTTTTTTATATAATTCATAAACTTATATTAAGTTTATAAATTAGTTTTATTATAATAATCAAACTTATATTTATTCTAGGAGCAATATGTCAGAGATAGATTATAAAGAAACGCTAAATATGCCTAAAACTGATTTTGAAATGCGTGCAAATCTTACTACTAAGGAGCCTTTATTTAGAGAAAAGTGAGAAAAAGACAATTTGTATGCTAAAGTTTTGGAAAAAAATAAAAATAACACTCCATTTGTGCTTCATGATGGTCCACCATATGCAAATGGTAGCATCCACATTGGCCATGCGTTAAATAAGATTTTAAAAGACATTATTGTTCGTTATAAATCAATGCGCGGTTTTTACTCTCCATATGTTCCTGGTTGAGACACACATGGCTTGCCTATTGAATTAAAAATGCTTACTGATGCCAAAATTAATTACAAAGTTATTTCGCCTATTGAATTAAGAAAAAGAGCATCAGAATATGCTGATATTCAAATTGAAAACCAGATTTCACAATTTAAGAGCTTGCAATTACTAACTGACTTTAAGAAAATTTATAAAACTAAAGAACCTAAATTTGAAGCTGCTCAATTAAAATTATTCAAAAAAATGGTTTTAGATGGCTTAGTTTATAAAGGGCTTAAACCAGTTTATTGATCTCCATCAAGTCAAACAGCTTTAGCTGAAGCTGAAGTTGAATACCATGATGTTGATAGCCCTTCTATTTATGTGGCTTTAGAAATAATTGACCAAAATGGCTCTCAAAAAGTCAAAAACGGCGATAAGTTAGTTATTTGAACCACAACCCCATGAACTTTATTAGCTAATGCAGCAGTGGCAATTGGTGAAAATTTTATTTATTGTAGAGTTGAGCATAATAACCAAGGATATATTGTTGCTAAAGAATTAGCTAATAAATTTATTGAAGTATGTAAGTTTGATGATGCACAAATTAGTGTTGATTTTACTGCTAATGAGTTAATAGGAATTAAGTACAAAAGTGTGTTAAATGATTTAGTTTGTCCTGTAGTTATTGGGCATCATGTTAGCCTTGAAAGTGGAACTGGATTAGTTCACATTGCACCTTTATTTGGTGAAGATGACTTTCAAATAGGAACAGCTAATTCATTAGAAATGATAATGCATGTTGAAGATGACGGTGTGCTTAATGATGAAGCTGGCAAATATAAAGGCATATTTTATGAAAAAGCTAATGCACAAATTTTTGACGAATTAACCAGTAAATCAGCCTTATTAGCCAAAGGAACAATCAGACACTCATATCCTCATGACTGAAGAACTCACAAACCTATTTTATTCCGTGGCACCCCACAATGATTTGTTTCAATTGACAAAATTAAGCAACAATTACTTAATGAATTAGAAAGCATAAACACTTATCCTGAATGAGCTAAAAAGCGTTTAGTTAACATGATAAGTGAGAGAAAAGATTGAACAATTAGCCGTCAAAGAACATGAGGTGTACCTATTATCATTTTTTATGATAAAGATGGTAAACCAGTTATTAATTCAGCCATATTTGACTATGTTATAGACTTAGTGGAAAAATATGGTACTGACATATGATGAGAAAAAGAAGCTGATGAATTACTTCCTGAAGAGTTTAGAAACAATGGCTATACCAAGGAAATGGACATTATGGACGTTTGATTCGATTCAGGTACAACTTCACTTGCAGTTGAAATTGATGAAAAACTAAAGCCTCCATATGACTTATATTTAGAAGGCAGCGACCAGTATCGCGGTTGATTCAACTCATCATTAATAAATTCAGTTGCTTATACTCACAAAAGCCCATATAAACAAATTGTTAGTCACGGTTTTGTTTTAGATTCAAAAGGCGAAAAAATGTCTAAGTCTAAAGGCAATGTTGTCGATCCACTTAAAGTAATTAAAAAATATGGTGCTGACATTTTAAGATTATGAGTTGCCAATGCTGAATATACTAATGATGTTAATATAAGCGATGAAATAATTAATCAAAACAGCGAAATTTATCGTAAGATTAGGAACACAATTAAGTTCTTGCTAGGTAACTTAAATGGCTATGAATATGATGAATCAGTCAAAAGAACTGGTGTACATCAATATATATATAATGAGTTAGAATCAATTAAAGAAAAAGTATATAAAGCTTATGATGAATATAATTTTTCTAACGTTATAAAAACAATAAATAAATATGTTGTTGAGTTATCAAGCTTTTACTTAAATATAACTAAAGACATTTTATATGTGCATGAATTTGATTCAAATGAAAGAATGATGACACTAGCAAACTTTTATGACATAACTAACTTTTTAATAAAAGCGATTGCCCCTATTATTCCTACTACTGCTGAAGATGCTTATATGCACTTTTATAAAAAAAATAAATTAGAGAGCATCCATTTAGAGAATTTTGATATAGTTAAGCCATATGATTCTAATGTTTTAAAAGAATGAGATGAGTTTTTTACTCTTAAAGATGAAGTGAACTTACTATTAGAAAACGCTATTAAAAATGGCTTAATTAAAAGAACCAATGAAGCTAAAGTTACAATCAAGAATCCTAGCGATGTAATTAAAGGATATGATCTTAAACAATTATTAATGGTAGGCGCAATTGAATTTGGTAATGTATCAAAAGTAGAATCATTTAAGTCTGAAAAATGCAATAGATGTTGAAATCATTTTTCACCTGCTCAAATTAAAGACAATTTATGCCCATTATGCTATAAAATAGTGCAAAAAGTAAACGGAAAGTAATATGAGACACAAAAAGGAAAATAAAGAAAACTTTGTAGAAAGAGTCAAAAATCACTTTAATTCTTGGCAAATGTATATTAAAAATAATTATTTGACAATATTGCTCAAATATGCCATATTTATAGTGGCTTTTGCAATTTTACTAACCATTGATCAAGTAACTAAAGAAAGCTATTTTTATTCTATTCCTGATCCTAGTTCTTCTTCAGGTTTTCAAGGAGATAGATCAATAGTATTTGACTATGGAATAATTGGATTTAGATCAGTTGCCCATCATGGTGTTACTATCTTTTCAAGATTTGGCCAATTATCAACTGCAGCATTTAATTTTATTCACTTTACTAGCATACTTTTATTCCTTTTCTTGCTAACAGTGCCGCTTTTTGTAAAGTCAAATCTAATGATTATTTTATGTGCAACAGTTGCTGCTGGCGATATTGGTAATTTCATTGACAGAATGAGATTTAATAACACAGTTAAAGACATTATATTTTCTCCATTTATTGAAAAATGAACAAACAGAGAACTAGGCACATTTAATTTTGCTGATACATACATTGTTGGTGCAGCAATCTTAATGGCTATTGTTATGTTAGTCAAAACATTCTTATTACCAAATAAAGAAGACTTATATGAAGAAAATATGATTAGCGAACTATTAGTTGATCCAGTTGTTTTAGAGCAAGCTAATGTTGCTAATCAAGCAGCTAATGCACAACAAAATAAGGCTTAGGCCTTTTTTATTTTGCTTTAGTTGCAAATTTAGCTAACTTTACAAAAAGTGCTATAAATAGCACAAAATCAGGCCAAAATATGAATAATTCCACATTCAAATACTTAATTTTGTATTAGTTTTAAAATATATATTTAGATAATTAGTTACTAATTATTTTACTTTCTAATAATGAGGTTTTAAATGAAGGCAAAGAAATTACTATGAGGAATAGCGCCATTAGCTGCCTTAGCACCATTAGTTGCTGTTTCTTGTGGAGATAAAAACGAAAATACTGGAAAAAATATAATTTTTCAAATAGCACACAGTAGCTCTTGACCACTTGCAAATGCACTAACGCCTTTTGTTAAATATTACAACAAAACATTTAGCAAAGACAAAGACTTTATTCCTGTTGAGATGTCATACATTGAAGATCATAACATAAAGTCTGAATTTGGTCTTGTTAAGAAAGCAAAAGAAAACATTGAATCAGGCAATATAAAAGAAGTGCCAAATATTATTTTAAGTTCTCAATCAGGCGCATTTTTAATTAATCAATATAAAAGATTAATGGATCTTAGTGATGTTGGGGTTAAAAAAGAAATTTTTAATCAAAGCATAGCTGAATTACACACAATTTTATCTGGTCAAACAGACAAAAGCAAGGTTTATAACGTACCTTTTGATAATGCTGACACAGATGCATTAGCATTTAACCTTGATGTTCTTAACTTTATGCTTGAGTTAATTGAAAAAGGTCAAGGAAAAATTGACTGGAATGCTGATATTCCAAAAAGAGCTAAGGCTGCTGCTGTTAAAGGTGTCGGAAATGACTTGCCAGAAAAGAGTATTTGAAGAGCTTTAGAATTAAAAAGTAACGATGCTTTCAAAGACTTTAAAGTTGACGAAAATACCTTTAAATCAATGGATAAAATAAGAGAGCTAGCTGTTAAATTCCAAGAAGGAACCAAGCTAGATCAAAACAAAGTTGATGCTGACACAATCACTGGCGAAGTTTTATCAATTGACTATCATACACAATCATTTTTCAAAGAGTTTAAGTCTAGAATTGGCAAAGACGATGTTATTTGAAAACTAGTTTTAACTGGCGATTCAAAAAAACCAACTCGTGTTGAATATAACTTGCCAAATAACGAAGCTTATGTAAAGCATTTTAAAGATCTATGAGACGCATATACTAAATCAGTAAAAAGACATGAAAAGAAAGTTGGTGCAAACAATAAAGTATTTTCATCAATTAAGTATATGGAACACGGAACACTTGAATGAGGTTCATGAAATGTTCGTGAATTCAAGAGTGCTATTAGCATCCTAGCTAGCGTGGGCACAAACCAAAGAATGATTTCGAAAATATCTAGAGAACTATTTTCAAAAAGGAAAGATCGCACACCAGTTGCTGGCTTTGAAAAAAATAATGCTAAATTCGAAGACGTATACTTATTACCACAACTTACATTAATGTCTGAAGGCAAAGATAAAATATTTGCTGAAGGTGGTTCAAGTATTTTAGCTGTCGATACATCTGAAAATCATGATACTTCTAATGCTATAAACAAGGCAACTAAGAAATTCTTAGCTTGATTATACACAGGTAAAAACCAATACTATGGTCATGAAGAAGAGAACTGGAAAACATTTGCTAAATTATCAGGATACATTATTCCACTTAGTGGTGTAATTAATGAAAATAATGAAAAGTTAATGAAAGATGAAATTGAAAGACTACTTAAAGAAGTAAGAGAAGTTGAAAAGAAAGCTGATGCAACTAAAGAAGAAAAGGAAATGGCTGATGGCAAATTCTTTATTCTAAACAACCTAAGAAGTGCGCTAGTTTCACTTCAGTCAATTCTAAATCTTGAGAAAAACAAGTCAACAGTTCTTACTAAGCCATCAGTAACAGATGATATAACTAGTCAAATTGCTAACACAATAAATGGTGCATTATATAAATCATCTATTCATGACGGTCAAGAAGTTAAAACTGCTGATACATTAATAGAACAATTTAAAAACATTGTTAAAACAGGACAAAAATAAAACATTAATTTTGTTTCTAAAAAAAGCAAAAAAGTAAGCAAGCTAAAAGCCAAAACTGCTTACTTTTTTTATGCAATCATATATAATAAACATGCATTTTTCAAAGATGCTAAATAAATAAATATTTTTCTTACCATAAATATTTTTTGTTATATAATAATAAAGCTTTATGTAAAAAAGTAGTTTGCCGATTTAGCTCAGCGGTAGAGCAGCTGGCTGTTAACCAGTTGGTCACAAGTTCAATCCTTGTAATCGGCGCCATTTATGGTCTGTTGGTGAAGCGGTTAACACACATGGTTTTCATCCATGCATGCACGGGTTCGATCCCCGTACAGACTACCATTTTGGAGAATTAGCTCAGTTGGGAGAGCATCGCCCTTACAAGGCGCAGGTCGTGGGTTCGAGCCCCTCATTCTCCACCATGCCGCCTTAGCTCAGTTGGTAGAGCAACTGACTTGTAATCAGTAGGTCGTAGGTTCGAGTCCTATAGGCGGCACCAAAATTTGAGCGCGAGTGGTGAAATTGGCAGACACGATAGATTTAGGCTCTATTGCTTAACAGCATGAGGGTTCGAGTCCCTCCCCGCGCACCAAAATTCTCTTTATACTCTACAAAGAGTTTTTTTTTACTCCTTTTATTTTGTTCGTTATTTGTTTTATTCGTTTAGGCAATAACACACTGTTTTCTCCTTTTTTCAGGTTTTTAAGCATTGCTCATTTTTTCCATTTTACCTTTCTTATGCTTTTTGTCCAGTGTTACTTAGTGTGTTATTGAATCTTATATAACAAAAAATCTTGTATATTTTTGCATTATTTTAATTCGAATTTTTTATTTTTATTCTATTAATAATTTAAAAATGGGAAAAGGGACGCCTTTTTCCCATTTTTTTCCTTTTTTAACTTACCTCTATCGTTTTTAAACATACTGAATTGGAGGTGAAAAAATGATTTTATATAGAATAGGTGAAATAATCCATAAACATAACTCAAACATAATATTTGAAAGTCAAGGAATAGGATATTCATTAATACTTCCTGATCCTGACAGAGTTGAAATAAAGCAAAAGTGTAAATTATATTTATTTGAAATTAAAAACGAATATCAATATGCTACTTATGCATTTAAAGATTTTAAAGAAAGACTGCTTTTTGCAGATTTAATCTCGCTTAATGGCATCGGGCCAAGAGCAGCTTTTAATATATTAAACTTTGGTTTTGAAAAAGTTGCTGCATTAATTGCTGAAGGAAATGCAGAAGCGCTGATCGAAATTCCATATCTTAATCCAAGAATGGCAAGACTGATTGTGGCTGAATTACAGGCAAAATGGTCAAAAATGATTAGTCCAAAAGATTCAGCAAAAATTAATGAAGCAACTAATGCTTTGTCTGAAGTTAAAGAAACTCTTAAGATGCTAGGCTTTAAAACAAAACAAATTGATGGTGCACTTTCAAAAATTTCATCAACAGATGATATTGAAAAAATGATTGAAGAAGCAATAAAATTAATGTCTACTCAAAATTATGAATCAGCTACTGCTTAGGCCAACTAGTTTTAAAGAATTTATAGGTCAAAAGAAATTAATTATAACTTTAAAAGCAATGATAGACGGCTCATTGCACAGAAATGAGGTTTTGGATCACATTCTTTTTTATGGCCCACCTGGAACTGGTAAAACTACCTTAGCATCTTTAATAGGTATTGAATTAAATAAAAAAGTTCATTACTTGCAAGGAGCATTATTAGAAAAAAAGTCAGATGTATTAAGTGTTTTTGCTAATGTTAATGAAAACGATATAGTCTTTATTGATGAAATTCATAGCATTAATAAGGCAGTCGAAGAAATCATCTATAATGCAATGGAAGATTTCAAAATTGACTTGATTATAGGGCCAGAGGGAAATTCTAAAGTAATGAGAATGAACCTTAAACCTTTTACTTTAATAGGTGCAACTACTAAATTAAATTTGCTTAGCCAGCCTTTTAAAGATAGATTCGGACTGCTTGCGAGATTAAGTCAGTATAGCAATGAAGAGATAGTTAAAATACTACAAAACAGTAAGAAAAAGCTAAAAGTGGAAACTGATAATGATGTTTTAATGCTTTTAGCAAAGTATTCTAGAAATACACCTAGAATTGCTAATCATTTATTAAAAAGAGCATATGACTTTTCGCTTAAAAATAACCAAAGTATTATTGATGCTAAAACAACATATTTAACATTTAAACATTTGGAATTATTTGATTTAGGGCTTAATAAAGAGCATATAGAATATCTTTCATTGCTAAGTAACTCTTTTTATGATAAGTTTGTTTCAATTGATGCAATTTCAGGGATTTTGAACATGAGTAAGGAAAACTTAATTAATGATATAGAGCCTTATTTACTCTACTTGCAGCTCATAGAAAAGTCCCCCAGAGGCAGAAGAATAACAACAAAAGGAGTGGATTATTTAATAAGAAATAATCTTAATATTTATACTTAATAGAAAAAACACTAATAATATATAATATTAACTATTATGTCAAACTTTATAACTAACTTTAAGACTTTTTTCAAGAAACTATTTAGCCCTAATAATTGAAAAAGATGGCTACTATTATCAATTTCAATTATTGGCATAATTTGCGCTATTGTTTGTGGCGCATTCTTTGCAATTTTTAAACAAACAAACCGTTCAATTGAATATGGTGAAGGAATTAGATACCAAGTTGAGGCTAGAGTTAAAAATGATAGTGGCGATTTACCTGCTTCAAACAAAGTTTTGAATGATATTGGTCAGTCATTAAAGTATCGTTTTTCTAGTACAAATGATTCATCAACTAATGTGGCTGTTATTGGTAATGGAATTATTCAAGTTACTCGTAATAAACCGCTTAGCGATTCAGAAAAGCAAGCTGAGTTTGAAAATTCAATTATTAAAAAAAGTAGTTTAGTTGTAACTGACATAAACATGAATCCATTATTTATAAATGGTAGATTTGCAGATCCTAAAACTATTGATAAAGATAAGTTAAAAATTGATTATAGTGAAATTGAAAAATATGCTGTGCCTCTTAAAACTGATAGTGCTACAGTTAGATTTAACCCAATTGCTTCAAGATATCAAGTTTTAGCGGAATTAGAAGATAATCAAGCTATTTTAGAGTGACAAAAAGCAACTGAATATATTTCTAAGCAACCTGAAAGAATTATGTTCATGTGAACAAACTTGGATGAGCTGTACAGATTTGCTCATACACCTCTTTTCAAAAAAGACTGAGAAGCAGCCCAAGGAAATGCAGCAAACTTTACATTTGTTGGTAATAGACCTTGAGATCCACAATTAAGAAAACTTAACACAATTAAGAAAAGTCAATTTGATGGATCAAAATATTTAGTTAATATAACAGAAATTGATAGACCATTAAATGATAAAAATTTTGTTATATCAACTACAGATTCAAAAAAATCAACTTCAGATGCTCTAGCATCATCAATAAACTTTGGTTCTAATAAGAACTTAAGTTTAAGAATTTTTGGCCAACCTGTTTTATTTACTAAAGAAAAAAGTGAATTCCAATTCAACTACATATGAATTGCACTTGCTGTTGCATTTTCACTAGTTTCATTAATGCTTATGGTAAATTATGGCCTATTAGGCTCACTAAGTGTTATCTCAATGGCACTATATATATTCTTGACATTACTAATGTTCACAGTTTTAAGAGGTGAGTATTCACCCTCAAGTTTTGCGGGACTTTTTGCATCATTAATAATTAATTTAATACCAATCTTTACTTCCTTTAATAAGTTTCAGTCCGAGATTTACAAAGGTGAGTCTAAAGTTAAAAAAGCCTATAAAACAGCACTTAACGCCAACTTCATTTCTTCATTAGATATGTATATTGGCACATTAATATTATCAATAATCTTCTTCTTTTTAGGCACACCAAATGCACAAGGTTTTTCTATCATGGTTACCTTTGGCTCAATTTTTGGAATTATCGCCATATTAATTATTAATAGATACCTTACATTTTTAGCTGTCAATACTGATGTTTTTGATAAAAAAGTTCGTCTGCTTGGTATAGTGGCTAAAAAAATTGGTAAGTTTAATACTGAAGCCAAATACAAAAAAATCAACTATGTAAACAAATCAAAATTAACTGTCATTGCCCCAGTATTGCTTGTTTGTGGAGCTATTATTACACTTGCAACACTTGGAGCAATTAATAAAGATGTATGATCTGCATTTAATTTAACAGGATTATTTGCTGAAGCATCTAGAGTTAATATAAATCTAGAATTTAGCAAGTTTGGCATTATATTAGGTTTATCAATAATAGCTATAATTATTTACTCATTAATTAGGTTTAAGTGAACATATTCTATTGCTATGGTTATAGCCTTAATACAAAACTTACTAATAACATTTGCATTATTCCTTGTGTTAAGAATTCCTTTAAATGTTTACACAATTCAAGCATTTTTATGAGCAATATTGCTTACTGTTGCAAACACATTTACAATTTTTGGCTCAATAAAAGCAAAAATGAACTTATTTGAAAAAGATGAAGCGCTAAGCAAAGAGCAAGTTAGATATGTTTCAAACAGCATTTTCTATGAATCATTTAAAAATAATTTATTCTTATTGATTGCTTCAGCACTAGTGTTTATAACACTTTTAGCCTTTGTTGGTGCTATTGACATATTTACAAGTGTAATAATGCTAATTTTAGTAATTGTTGCTATTTATTCAACATTATTTGTTGGAGTAGCAGTTTGAAGTAAATTAGAAGAAAGACGGCAAATGAAGATTCAACACAGAATTGACACAAAATACTGAGTATTTCCAAATGAACCTTCTGAACAAGTCTTTCCAGGAATTAATAATTATTTAGCATAAAAAATTCACCACTGTTGTGGTGTTTTTTTATATAATAGATATCCACACTTTTTGTATTTGATCGGAGGCCATTATGTTTTACTTAATCAATAAACCTAAAGGCCGCTCGTCTTTTGCGGTTATTAATTCATTTGCTAAAGAAAATAAGATCAAGAAAATCGGCCATACAGGCACGCTCGATCCATTAGCTTCAGGCCTATTATTAGTAGCTACTGATGAAGATACAAAATTAATTCCTTATATTAAACATAATAATAAAGCCTATATAACCACTATTCAATTTGGCAAGCAGACTGATACATACGATTCAGAAGGAATGGTTATTAATCATTCGGAAATCAAAGTGAATGAAAATGATATTTTAAAGATCTCTAGCTGATTAAATAGTCAAAAAGAACAAATTCCACCATCTTATAGTGCAAAAAAAGTAAATGGCGCAAAGAGCTATGAATTAGCCAGAAAAGGAAAAAATATAGAACTTAAGTCACAGAGTATCAAAGTGTTTGATTCAAAAGTACTTAGTTTTAATTATGAGCTTCAACAAGCTGTTGTATATGTGAATGTATCGAAGGGCACATATATAAGAAGCTTAGTAAATGATTTAGGTATATTCTTAAACACATACGCTTATATGAGTGAATTAGATAGAGTTAAAATTGGCGATCTTGATATAGCATTATTAAAAGACAAAACCTTTATCGATATAAGCAATTATGCTTTATTTTCACTGCCATTTTATGAGCCAACATATGCTGAAATCATACATTTAAAAAACGGCATAAGCATACCTAATAAAAACAAAATCCAAAATGGTGAGTATATTTTAAAAACTAATCAAACTAACTGAGGAATTGTTAGTGTTGATAGTGATTTAATTAAAGTCAAAAGAATATTTGGCAACAGAATCAAAGAAGTTGAGCAAGGAGAAGCAAATGACTAGAGTTGAAATACAAAACAACATCAAGGCAGCGGCTTTTGATATTGATGGCACATTATTAGAACACGGCAACTTGCAATTTAATGAAACAGTTTTAAATACATTTAGACAGCTAAAGTCTAAAGGTATAACAACTATTTTAGCATCAGCCAGAGAGTTTGTAACCATAGGTCAGTTACTAAATAAATCTAACCACATTGACTATTTTATAGGTGCAAACGGTGCATTTGTTTATGATGTACAAAACAAAAAAATTATTTATGAAAAAATCATAAAGTACAATGAACTAAAGGTTTTGTACTCGGAATTTTCTAATTTTAGTCACTGTGAAAACTTTTTGCTAACTGATATTAATTATGGTTTTAAATCTCCAAATATGAAAATAGAATCATGATTTTTAAAGCCACATATTGACAAAATAATTGATATGGACTTTAATAAAGTTGACAAAAATCATATGCACATTATTGCTCTAGGTACAAAAAGCGAAGAAGATTCCAGTAAATGCGCTGAAAAAGCTAGAGAATTAATCAAACAACATAATATGAATTTGGAAATAACAGCAAGATGAAGTAAGGGAGTATTTATTGGACCTAAAAACTCAACTAAATCATCAACACTTAAATGATTATGTGAGTATTTAAACATAAACAGAGATAAAAATTTAATTGCTTTCGGTGATAGCTCTAATGATTATGAAATGTTAAGAGATGCTGCATATGGTGTAGCAATGATGCGTGCAAATAGTTGAGTTAAAAGTGTTGCTAATGATGTGACATTAGACTGTGAACACAACGGTGTTTACTTAAAATTAAAAGAATTAGGACTAGTGTTTTAATTCATAAGAACAAAATATATAATTTTAATTATGAGTTTTAATGTTTATAGTTTCAATAATTTGCCAAAATTTAATGATCCAATATATTTAATTGGTGTTTTTGAAAGTTTTCATCTAGGTCATAATTTCTTATATGAAAAAGCTAAAGAAATAAAGGGAAATTCAGACAGAGACATTGTCATTGTGTTTTTTAAAGATGTTGAAAACATGTTTAAAAATAAAAATGGCTATATTTTTACAGACTTTGAAAATCGCATTCAAGAGTTTGCTAATTTAGGTTTTTCTCAAGGAATATATCTTGAATTTGAAAAAATATGAGCTTTAGAAGCCAATCTTTTTTTAGAAAAATTATTTAAAAATCAAGATGGATTAATCGATGTCGTAGTTGGTAAGGATTTTCGCTTTGGACTTAATGCAAAAGGGAATGCTGACACTATTAAAGAAACAGTAGGCTATCAAAATGTTCATTCAGTGGACATTGTAAAAATAGGTGAAAATATTAAAGTTTCAACAACTTTTTTAAAATCCTGCCTTGAAATTGGGGATATTGAACTAGTTAATTCATTAAATTTATACATCTACTCATTTAGTGCAAATATAACTGTTAACGAAAGCACAAAATTAATTAGTTTAACAACTAATAGCAATATTATTCCCCTAAAAGATGGAATATATTTAAGTTATGTCGAAATTAATGAAATGACTTATTATGCTGTTTTAAAGGCAAATATAGACAATTATGAACTTAAATTTCTTGACTTTGAATTAAAAGATCAAGTATCTAGTTTAAAATCAAGAATAAAAATACTAAAATCACTCAGATTCATTACTTCACTTGAAGATGATATGATATTAAATTCCGATGTAATTAATGCTAAAAAAATCTTACTTAATGACAGCAATAATGGTAAAATTTAAAAGCATTTAATTTACAACAATGCAATTTTATACTTGGTTTAATTAAATAATTAAAACTAGGGTAAAACATATTTATATATGGAGAACTAAAATGATTACAAAAGAACAAAAAGCTCAAATTGTTGCTAAATATGGAGCTAACAAGAAAGACACAGGAAACATCTTTGTCCAAATAGCTATTTTAACAGCTGAAATTGAAGACTTAAAACCTCACTTTTTAGCAAATCCTAAAGACAATCACTCAAGACGTGGTTTTATTGCAAAAATTACAAAAAGAAGAATTTTGCTACAACACTTAAAGAAAGAAAACTTTGAACTTTACAACAAAGTTTTGGCTGAATTAAACTTAAGAAAATAGTTTCTAAAAAGCACATCAGATGCTTTTTTTATTTTACCTTGCTTACTAAATTTCCATTTTTCCCTATAAAACAGCACTAAACGTAAGTTGTGTATAATTTACTTATCAATATTGTTGTTCATTAGTTTAATATGAAAAGAGGAATATATGGAAAAAGTAATTTATGACTATGAATATGTTTTTAAAGATAATGGCAATAAAGATGGTGCCATAATTTATTGCCATGGCCACAATTCTAAGCCTGAAATTTTTGAAATTTTTCAAAATTACTGAACCAAAACAAATTATTATGCAATTCAATTTCCAGGTAATAATTTAGTTAAGCCTGTCAAAGACCATAAGCTAAATGTAAATCAATTTGCTCATTTACTTATTGATTTTATTACTAATAATGGTTTAAAAAATGTGACATTAATTGGCCATTCAATGGGTGGCGGAACTATATCGCTTGCATATAAATTGCGTCCTGATTTAATTGGAAAATTAATTTATATAGCACCTATTAATAAAACAACATCACTAAGCAAAGGAAAATATAAAAGAAATTTTGTTCCTACTACACTCAGTGAATATCATGACTTTTTAAGACCACTATACTATGATTTTGATAAGTTAATTGGAAATCCTGAATTTAGTGAGGAAGTTAAAAAAGCTTTTGATCCCGAAAGATTTAGCAATGAATACATTAAAAAATTAACAATGTCAATGGATGCTAATCTTTATGACCAGATTGAAAGTGCTTTAGATTCAATTAAAGTTCCTACATTGCTTGTTCTGGGCGAAAAAGACGGCGTTATTGATAGTGAATTGTGCTTAGAATATTTTAAAGAACATGTAAAGAATCTAGAAAGCATTATTGTTCCAAAATCAGCACACATAATTTATTTAGAAAACTGACCTGTGTTTATTGAAGCAGTTGAAAAATTTTTAAATAAGTAATTAATTAAAAACAAGTAGGCAAAGCAATTTTTAGCATGCCTGCTTTTCTTTTAAGCTTATAAATTAAGCAAATTGGGCAATAAATATTTACAAATATTTTCTATTCTAATAATGTTTTATAATATATAAATATGACATTAGAAGATAAAAATAAAAAAGAAAACTTGATTAAAATAAATGATTTAGTTTTTAAATATAACAAAAAGCAAAAAGGTGAAAGTATTAGAATTGACAAGCTAGAAATACCTAAAAATCAAATAATAGCACTTTTAGGCCCTTCAGGTTCTGGTAAAACAACATTGCTTAATTTATTATTAGGCTTTTTGAAACCGACTCAAGGAACAATAAACATTGAGCACAGTCCTAAAATCCATGAAATTTCTTACATTATGCAAGAGAATTCTATTTATGAAAATGTAAGTGTATTTAACAACGTTTTTTTAAGTGCAAAAAATTATGAAAAGTGAGTTGATAATGCTAGATTAACATTTTTTAATGAGTATTTTGCTAGTATAGATGATTCTGCACTAAGTTCTAAATATGAGCCATATTTAGAAAAAATTTTTAAGTCAAAAAGCTCAAGCTGAGCTAAAAAAATTAGGTTTTTTACGCTTATAATGAAACTGTTATTTGATAAAAAAATCAAGAATAAGTTTAAATTTTTTAAGTCAATGCGGCTTAAGACATTATTTAAAAAGGAATTTGAAGTCGTAGCTAATAAAATAGGCATTGGTGAGTTTATTTATAAAAATGTTAATGAGCTCTCTGGTGGTCAAAAACAAAGAGTTGCTTTTGCTAAAGGCATTATAAAAAAGACGAATTTGGTTCTAATGGATGAACCATTTTCAGCACTTGATGCTAAAATCAAAGAATCGACAATAGAATGATTAATAAACATTAAAAAAGAGTTTAATTTAAGCATTATTGTTGTTACTCATGATCAGCAAGATGCACTAAAAATTAGTGATTCCATTATATTAATGGATAAGGGTACTATTCAACAATTTAGCTCAGGCGCGGATATGTATGAAGATCCAAATAATTTATTTGTGGCTAAGTTTATAGGATCTCCAGAAATAAATTACATTAATACTGTTGATGACATAAGTTATTATATTAGGCACAACAAGCTTAGCATTAAAAAAGATCCAAATGGCAATTTTATAATAGTTGATAAAAAAGATTTTGGCGACAAAATTCACTATAGTGCTAAGTCTGATGATAAATCTTGATCATTAGTTACTAAAGATTCAAGCATTGAAGTTGGGCAAAAAGTGTATGTTAGTTATAAAGATGCTGATGTTTTAGCTTTTGACAAAGAAGGCAATAGAGTTAGAAATATTTAAAGTTCTTAAAAGCCTATAAAACAGGCTTATAAGTCAATTAGCTTTTTATTTTTTATCATATTGAGGTTGTATGAAAAATAAAGAAGTAAAGCGAAAAACAATATCAGTAGTACAGATCATTTTGCTTATATTACCGCTAGTTTTATGTATTTTATTCTTCACAATATCGCCAATTATTCACACATTTATAAAATCACTTAGATATAATCCTAATCCAACTGACCTTACAACTTATGTAATAGGGACTGGTAATTATAATGGCATATTATCAGATCCTAATTTTAAACATGCTATTATAAACTCCACAGCAGTATTGCTTATTGGAACAAGCATATCTATGATTTTAGCTCTTACTTTTGCTTTAATTATTAGTTCAATAATGTCAGCAGTTACTAAAAGAGTAATACTTTCAATAATTTATTCTCAGTTTTTTATTTCTGGATTTGCAGTTGGAATTGCATTTACATTGTTTTTTGGAAGCAAAGGCTTGTTTTTTTACCTTATTGGTTTAGATAAATACAGTTTTACTTCAGGAAACAAAAGAATTCCGATATGAATTTATTATGTAATTTATCAAATATGAAGATCGCTCCCTTTTAATTTAGTTTTATTTGCTGCAGCTATATCTAGAGGCGAATTAAAATATGCAAAGCTAATGAAATGCGATAACTTATCTAGAATACAAAAAATTAAATTTGTTTATGCAAATGAAATTTCAAAAGTTTTCTTCTCTATTTTGTTCACAAACTTCATATTTTCATCACTAATGTATCCACTAGCTATTCTCGAGCGTTCATTTGACCTAGATTTAGAAAAAGCCCACACATTAACTAGCTATACTGGCAAGTATTTAGGGCTAGGCAATAATCCCGTTTTAACTTATCCAAGGGGTTATTCAGCCGCTTTCTTTAGTTTTGCATACTTAGTTTCACTTTTGTGCTTGATGCAACTTATTCGGCCAAAAACAATCAAAGGAATCATTAATTTAATCAAAAAAATCAATCAAAAAGTAAAACAAAGAAAGGCGGCGCATGTTATTAACTAAAAAAATAATTTTTGGAATAATTAAATTCGCTTTAATTGGTCTTTTATGCATTGCGCTGCTTTTTCCGCTTTATTATTTACTTCTTCATTCATTAGTTTCAGCTAAAACAATAACTGATAATAAAGCATCATTAACTATCCAAGAATGAAACTGGTCAAATTACGCAGAAGCCTATAAAAAAGACTTCTGAGTCGCTTTTGGTTATACTTTATTGTTTGCTTTTATATTAATGAGTCTAAGAATTTTGACTTATTCAATGGCTGTAGCAGGCTTATTAAAAATGAACAGTAAGTTTCAAAAAATATTTCAAAACTTTTTCTTAGTTATAAGCTTAATACCTGAGTTTTCAATTTACTTAAGTCTTAAAACATTTTTGATTAATCTAAAATTATATGGCACTGCATTTTCATTTGTTTCTAACTCAATATTTTCATTCTTTACTTTTACATATGTTTGAAATTTAGCAAAAAGTGTACACAATGAAAAGTACAAAATTATGCTTAATGATAATCTTAAATGAAATCAAAAAATAACATATGTTTACTTGCCAAGGCTAAAATTAGCATACTTTTTACTGATCATATTTGCCTTTATTACAGCCTGAAATGACTATTTGTGGCCTACATTTGTGCTACCAACAACTAATAATGCAAAAGGCTTTACAAACATAACGATTTGATTTTTAAACTTAGGCAGAGAAGCGTCGGAGTTTGAAAACACAGCTATTCAGGCAGCAGGAGCAGTTATTTCAGTTTTAATTCCGCTAACAATTTATGCAGCCTTTTCAAAGAAAATAAACAGATTTAATTAGTAAGTAAGTATTTATCAAATTTACCAAAAAGCCTATGAAACAGGCTTTTTATTACATAAAAATATAGAAATTTTACATTTTTGCTAACCCTTTTAGCTATTAATATATAAAATTGTAATGTTGTTTTTACAATTAAGAGTAAGAGGATTTTTAAAATGAATAAGAAAAAGATATTGTTTGGAATTGTTCCATTAATGGCTGCTGCACCAATGATTGCTGCATCATGCCAAAAAAGTGAAAAATCAGTTGTATTTCAATTTGCTCAAAGCAATGTTTGACCACTACCTAAAATGCTTGTGCCTTTGGTTGAATATTACAACAAAACATTTAGCAAAGATAAAGACTTTCTTCCTGTAAAACTTCAATTTAGTGATGTAACAAAAACTACAAGTGAATTTGAGTTAATTAAAAAAGTAAAAAATGATATTGAATCTAATAACGAAAGCTCATTGCCTAGCTTAATTTTAGGCGCACAATCTGGTGCTTATGTTCTTAATCAATATAAAAGATTAATGGATCTTTCTGATTATGGAATAACTAAGTCAATATTTAACAAAAACATTGCCGACTTGCATTCAAAATTACCTGGTCAAAAAGGCAACGATAAAATTTACAGCATTCCTTTTGATAATTTGGATGTTGACGCAGTTGTTTATAATCTAGAAGTTTTAAATCACATTTTCAAAATGATTAAAGAAAATGGCGGGAATGTAGATGAAAGTGCAGATATAGTTAAAAAAGCTACTGAAGCAGGCAAAGAAGGTGTAGGCCAAAAAATGCCCGATAACACTATTTGAAAGGCATTAGAGCCAAAAACTGCTGATAAAAAAGCTTTTAATGGTCTAAACGTAAATAATGAAACATTTAGCTCAATTGAAAACATAAAAGAGTTTGCTAAAAAGTTTTATGAGGGCACTAAGTTAAATACTTCTAAAGTTAATGACGACACATTAACAGGTGAAGTAATATCGGTTGACTATGCTAATGACTTGCTTTTTAAGGAGCTTCATTCACAAATTGGTAAAGATAAACTAGTTTTTGATTCAGTTGAAACAGGCAAAAAAGAAAATCCTGTTGCTGTTAAATATAATTTAGTAGATGATTCAGACATTAAAAGTAAGTTTAAGCAATTATTAAGTGGATATAAAAATATTATTAAAAGACATGAACATAAAGTTGGGGAAAATAATAAAGTATTTCAAACAATTAATTTTGGTAACAAAGGCGAAAATGCAAGTATAAATATTGCTAGATTTAAGAGTGCAATAAGTTTTGCAGCTAGTGTTGGAGTTAATTCAACAATGTTTAGTTCACGTAATAAAGAAATTTATGGCAAAGATGACCCTGATTTTGAGAAAAAAGTTGCTGCATATGAAGATGTTTATATGGATCCGCAATTAACAACAGTTAAAAAAGATGCACAAAAAATATTTACTGAAGGTGGTTCAAGCTTATTAACTATTAAACATAGTGATGAATCATTAAATAAAGCAACTATAAAGTTTGTTAAATGATTATTTGAAGGCAAAAATAATGCCTACAACCAAGACATGGAAGATAACTGAAAAACATTTGCAAAATATTCAGGTTACATTATGCCTTTAGCTTCAGTTGTTAATGATCAAAGCCTAAATTGATTCCAAAGTGAAGCTGATAAATTAAAGCAAAAAAGAGCAAATAAAACCATCAGCGATGAAGAGTTCAGAATCTTAAACTTCTTAAGATCGGCTTATGTATCAATTAAGTCAATTAGAGACTTTGAAAAAGATAATTCAATTATTGCTAAAAATAACGTACAAGACGACAAAACAGGTCAAATCAACAATACAATTTCATCAGTTGCGAAAACCTGAACTAATCATAACAAGGCTTCTGAAATTAAGGAAGATGTCTTAATTGAATCAATTGAAAAAGAAATAAATCCAAATCGTTAGTAAAAAAAATACTGAAACTCTTGCTTTCAGTATTTTTGTTTTTTAAGAATGAGCTTTTTTGTTATGAACAATAACACTAATTTTAGAATCTTTAGTATTACTAATGTACTTAGTTATGTAAAAATGGTATTCATCAGTTGAATGAGCGTGCGAACCAATTAAAGAATATGACACTGTTGGATCATTTTCTAAATTTGCTTCAAAAATAAAGAATTTATTTAGCTCTTCAATTTTCTTTTTAAAGTCTTCTGAGCCTATTTTATTGCTACTTTGGGCAACAATAGTATTAATTTTTTCAAACACTTTTTCAGCTGTATTTTCAGACGAAAATGCATCTTTTTTAAATATTTTACCAATGATAAAAGAATCATCTAAGTAGTGGCTTTTATCATTTTCGGTTAATTTTGATAAATCAGCATGGTCACTGTGTTCACTTTCAGACTTTTCTATATTATTAATTCCAATTTCACTTCAAGTTATTGGGGTATAACTTAAATTATTGTTTTCATTTTTTATAAATGTTAAGGTTAAGCCATCTTTAGTTGAATTTAGCTTATCATTTGGCGACGAGTTTTCAAAATCAATTGAAATATTTTTAATTGATTCTTCTTTTATTTCAACTGAAGTGTTTTCCAAAAAGCTGTTTAATAACTTAAGTTGCTCAGCAAATGAATTCTTACTTTTAAGCTGTTTTATAATGGTCTTAGGAAAAAATCCTTTTCCTTTTTCAGATACTTTAGACGATAAGGCAACTAGATTATTAAAAGCTAAAAATGTATTTTTAGATTCATCTTTTTTAACTTCAGTAATTTTATTTTTAAATGATTTATATGCAGAAATTGCATCATTAGTAGATTTTATTCAAGCATCAACTTCTTTTTTATTTTTAATGTCAACTTTTGAATTTAAAGCACCTTTTATATCAAGATAGTTTTTTAAAAAACTAAATTTTTCTTCTGAATTAAGAAAGTCGGTTACCGACTTACGATTATTATTGTATTTTGACTCTAATTCTTTCAATTTACTTTCATTGTCACAACTAGCAGCTATCATTGGAAATGCTAAAGCAGGCGCAAGCATCCCAAAACTACATAATAGTTTATTTTTTTTCATAATTTTATCCTTGCTACATATACTATATATTTTTAATTGTGAAATTATTAATTGTCCAATTTGAATATTAAGTCTTATGATTTATTTAAATCATTATACAGTAATAGCAACTAGTTAGCAGTCTATATTTAACTAAAATTCCTGCAAGCCTATAAAACAGGACTATTAGTCAAAAAATAAATATAGAAAGTTTGCATAAGAACAAAAAAGTAGCAATGTGCAAGTTGCAAATAATATATCTAGTTTAATTTAATATTAAAATCTTTTATATAATTAATAAGTATGAATTTAAGTAATATACCTAGTAAAAAAAAGACTGCAATAATTTATAGTTCAGTATTCTTGCTTGCAATTATTACATTAGTTGCATGCATTGTTATTATTGCAAAATTTAGTAACAGTCAGTCTAAAATATGAGCATCAGCAGTAGTTGGTCTTACTATTAGTGCAATTATTGCAAGCATTGTAGGTTTATTACTTGTGAGAATGTATTGATCACAAAATGCTATTGTCAAAAAATCATTTAATTTCTTTATGGATGAAGTAGTAAGCCATAATTCAATAGGTTTAATAATTTATGACAATAACTTTATCATTTTATGAACAAGTTCATTTATCAAAAATCGCTTTGGCAGAAAGTGAGTGGGCTATTCATTAGCTGAGTTTTTCAATCATTATGAAACTCATTTTGATAATAATTTACAAAGCCTAAATTTTAAAGATAATGAAAGCTTTTATCATGCAGAAATATGACCGCTAAAAAATTGTATAAGCATAAAAGACATTACTTTAGAGCAAAACATGATTCAAGTTTATTCAAATCAGCTTCCTGTTATTGGCGAGGTTGAAATTGATAATTATCAACTATATCATTCAATACTTTCAAAAGAAGAACTTTATAGAGTTAACCAGGAATTTATAGCTATTTTGGACGAATTAGTTTCAAACTACAACTTTGTTTATCGTCAGTATACTAACGGAAAATTTTTGGTATTTACTAACAAAGAATCAATTGATAAAATGGCTAGTGTTGACTTCAATTTTTTCTCTAAAATTCACTCAGCTCTTAAAAATTCAAAAATTAATAATCACTTAATTTCAATTTCAGCTGGTTTTGCTTTAGGCTATCAAAATTTATGAGAAAAAACAGAGCAAGCTAAAAATGCTTTACTACAAGCACAAAGCCGGGGCGGCGACCAGGTTGCAATTTTTTCAAATACAGAAAGACCTAAATATTTTGGCTCATCTAGCGAAATTCTTTATGACATAAGTAGAACCAAAATTAAAAGAATTGCTGACTTAATTGAAAGCAAACTAAGAGATCCAAAAATTAAAAAAGTTATATGTTATGGACATGCTAATGCTGACTTAGATGCAATTGGTTCAGCTTTAGGAATCTGAGCACTTGCAAAAGAGTACAATAAAGAATCATACATTTGCTCTATAACTCAGGATTCAACTACTGAATCAGCTATTGAAAAAATTATTCCTAAAGATGAAGAAATTTTTATTAGGCCACAAGTAGCAAATAAAATTACTGATGAATCAACACTAGTGTTTTTACTAGATAATTCACAAATTGATAGAACCGATAATAAAGATTGCATAAACAATACAAAAGTTAATAATATTTTTATCCTAGACCACCATAGATTAGGCACAAGCGTCGATTTTTGCCCTAGTGTAAATAGATACATAGACTCAGCAGCTTCTAGTGCTTCGGAAATAGTTACAGAAATTTTAATGTTTGTCCAAAGAAGAATTTCACTTAAGCCTTTTGTTGCCCAAATGCTATTAAATGGTATTTATTTAGATACTCTTCAATTTACTAAAAAAGTTAATGCTAGAACATTTATGGCTGCTGGCTGATTAGAAGAAAAAGGTGCAAATTCAGCTAAAAGTAGTGAAATATTAAAAATTGATGAAGATACTTGAAATGATGTAAATGATGTTTTAGAAAACATTCAAGAAGTTAAGCCAGGATACTTTTTGGCTTATAAAGATATTCCATTAAGCAATGATGTTATTTCAATTGCTTCTGAAGAAATTTTAAAAATTAGTAACCGCAAGGCAGCATTTGTTATTGCTAAATTAAAAGGAACTAAATTTTACAAAATGAGTGCAAGAGGACTGGATGTCAATGTTCAGTTAATTGCTGAAGCAGTTGGTGGCGGTGGCCATTTTGGCACAGCTGCAGCTGTTTCTAGCGAGGATTTTGCCACATTTATTGACAATGTAAAACAAGCGATTGTGAGTGAGAAAAATGAAAGTTATACTAATTAAAGACTGTAAAGATGGTAAAGCAAATACAATAATTGAAGTTTCAGATGGCTATGGATCTAACTTCTTAATTAACAAAGGTTTTGCACTTCCATACAATGAAAAAACTAAAAAACAATTAGAAAAAAGATTAAGCGATTTAACTGCCAATGAAATGGAAATGCGTCAAAGTGCACTTGAGCTTAAAGAAAAATTAGAAAAAGAATCTTTAAAGTACGAACTAGAAGCTAATATTGACGCTAATAGCAACTTAAATGTCCATGGAGCTGTTTCAACTAAGGACATAGTTAAGTCATTAGTCAAATTAGGCTATAAACTAGACAAATACGCCGTTCAAAAGGTTCATCTAGTTGGCAGAGGAGTACATTTAATTGATGTAATAGTTTACAAAGATATTGTTGCAAAGTTAAAGGTGGATATAATAATCAATGTCAAATAACTCCGAGTATTACGAGATAAACAGCTTAAGCAAGTATTCAAATCCAAATTTAGAAGCATCTTTGCTTGGCTTAGTTTATATTAACAACCAGACTGCTAGTAAAATTATTCCTTACTTAACTAAGGAAGACTTTACTGTCAGAGAACATGCTTTGTTTTTTGAAGTTTTAAAAGACTTGTTTTTAAAAAACATTTCAATTAATTTTGACCAGCTTATGCTTTATAAGTCAAAAAACAAGCAATATAACTTCATAAATTTTGAATTTTTGTTACATATACAAGATTCAGCTGGCCTAAGTAATAACATTATTCAATATTTACAAGAGTTAGAAAGACTAACTAAATTAAGAACAATTGAGCTTAAATTAAGCAGGGTGTTAAACAAACTAAGCACAAATATTGCAGTAAGTGAAAATGAAGTCATTAGTGAGCTACATGACTTACTTTTAAATATCGATAAAAGCAAAACTAGACAAGACTTTTTAACTGTTGAAGAAGTGGCCAAAGTTGTTGTTGATGACTTAGTTAAAAAAAGAGAGCTTAATATTTCAAATATCAGCGGAGTACCTAGTGGCTTTGAAGCACTTGATGCTCTTACTCAAGGATTTCAGCCTGGGGAAATGATTGTTCTAGCTGCTAGACCAGGTATGGGAAAGACTGCTTTCGCCTTAAACATAGCCAAAAACGCTGCTTCAGCTTCAGGCAATAAACCTGCTAAAAAGGTGGTATTTTTTACCTTAGAAATGCCTTCATCACAGCTAGTTACACGTTTATTTGGCATAAGTACAGAAATTGATTTATACAAGTTCAAAAAGCCAAGTGAACTATCTCAGGATGAATTAGACAAAATAACTATTCACCAAAAAAGACACTTAAACCAATTGAACTTATTTATAGATGAATCGGCCAAAACTGATTTACCTACATTACTATGAAAATGTCGTAGGTTAGCTAAAACAAGCGGCATTGATATGATAATTATTGACTACTTGCAATTACTAAGTGTAGATTCAAGCAAGCCATCTAGAGACAGGCAGGCAGAAGTTGCTACAATTAGTAGAAATCTTAAAACACTTGCCTTAGAGTTAAAAGTACCTATTATCGCTCTAAGTCAGCTTAGCCGTGAGGTTGAAAAAAGAGAAGATAAAAGGCCTATATTATCAGACTTAAGAGAATCAGGAACAATTGAGCAAGATGCTGACATTGTTTTATTTTTATACAGAAAAAATTACTACAATAAAAACAAAGTCAACTTCAAAGACAAAGATCTAAGTGCACAGCAAAAAGAAATGCTAGAACAAGGATTCATTGGCGATGTAACCAACTTGCTTATTGCAAAGCACAGAAACGGCACGCAGGCTGATATTAACTTATTGTTTAGACTAAATTGTGGAAAATTTGAAGATCTTTATTATAAATATGACGAAGTTAGCGACTCCTTTAATTTCAATAAAGGAGATGAATAATGCCCCTTTATTTAAAAATCATTTCCACAATTGGAATGATATTGCTTCTTTTACTTAGTTCAATTTTTAGTGCCAGCGAAACCGCTTACACCAGTTTAAGCCCTGGCAGAATTGAAAGTATGATAAGCAACAAAGAATTTGGAGCCAAACTGATTAAAAAACAACACAAATTTTTTAATCAGTTATTAAGCACAATTTTAATTTGCAACAACATTGTAAATATTGCTCTTTCAGCTATAACTTCTTATTTACTAAGCGTATGATGATTAGCAAATTTAGAAGAAGTTAATAAATATAATGTCATTATCTCAACTGCCATATTAACCCCAGTTATAGTATTATTCGGCGAAATTTTACCTAAATTAGCTGCTAAAAAATATCCTGTTGCTGTTGCTAAAACATTTTGTTATGCCTTACAAACTTTTTACTATATTTTTTGACTTTTTACCTATCCAGTAAGCAAAATTGGTAGAAACATTTATATAACTAACACTGAGCAAGATGTTAAAGGCTTAATTGACATTGCACAAAATGAAGGTGTATTAGAGACAAACGAAAGCATAATGGCTCAAAATGCTTTGGACTTAGATAGCACCAAAGTTTCAAGACACTATATAAAACTAAAAGATGTTTATTTAATAAACCATAACGATAGCGTTTCTGATGCTATTGAATTGTTTAAAAAAACAAATTACAGCCGTTTACCGGTTAAAAAAGACGATAATCTTATTGGCATTATTCACCTTAAAGATATTTTTTACTTACAAAAAGGTAAGGTCATTAAATACTTAAAACCAGTGCCAACTGTTTCAATGAACACTAGCTTGTCGCTAGCGCTTGAGAAAATGCGTATTCAAAAGTCACAAATGGCTTTTGTAACTGAAAATAACTACAGCACCGAAGTTATAGGTCTTATAACTATGGAAGATATAATTGAAGAAATTATAGGTGAAATTTATGATGAATATGATGACGAAGAGTGAGCAGATTTTCACGAAATAAGTCTTGAATTATTCCATGCATCAGGCAAAATTAAACTTAAAGAAGTTATTAAGCGGCTTGAAATTGAAATCGAAGATGTAAGCTCTGATGAGCTTAATATGTGCCTGTTTGAATTTATTAAGCATAGAGTCGGCTACACGCCTAGAAAAAATACTAAGTATGCATTAGGCGATGTGCATTTTAGAATACTTTCTATTACTAATTCTAAGAAAAATGATGCAAAAATTGAAATTGAGTTAGGTAACAAAGTAGATATTTTAGAAACAAGCACACAGCAAATTGCACTTTAGCATGCATAATTGCCTAAAAGCACTATAAAACAATGTTTTCTGTAATAAGCAATAACAAGATAAAATGATTTTGAAATTTATTTTACTCTTGTATAATATTATTACATTTTTGCAAATGTAGTTCAATGGTAGAACTCCAGCCTTCCAAGCTGGTCATGCGGGTTCGATTCCCGTCATTTGCTCCATATGTTTGATTATTCAAGCTCTATTTTTCCAAGGTTTAATCGCCTTGGATTTTTATTTTTAGCCTTTCTTTATAGTCACATTCAGTAAATAAGCCTCATAAAAGTTTTATAATATTTATGGGAGTATTTATTTAAAAGTAAGGGGTATCTTTAGTTAAAAAGATAAATTGTCATGAAAATGAATAGGAAAATATTGCTAGGTTTATTAGCAACTTCATCACTTACAGCTGCTCCACTACTAGCTGCTAAATGTGGTGCTAAACAAGAGCTAAATGAAGTGGTTAAGGTGCTAAATATAGGTGAAATTAAAATTTACGAAGATCAAAAAGCAGAAGTGCCAACACAAGAGTTTATTCTCAATTCATTAGCTAAAGTTAATGATTCAGAAAAGCTTAAAATTGACATATCACAGTTAGAAGTAAAAGAAATTAAAGCTAACCAAGCAATTGTTGAAGCTAAAAAAGATTCAAAAACTTATAAAGGTCAAGTTGTAGTAACTTATACAGTAACTAAAGCTAAAAGAGTTGACTTAGCAACAGTTAAAAAAGAAAATATTACAGGTATTAATAACTTTATTTCTGCTAATGAAATGGCTAATATTTTAAAAAAGGAACTTAAATTACCTAATTTAAGTGAAAAAGACTTCACAATTTCTTTAGAATCGCAAGCAACTAATGATAAAGAGGGAAAATTAGTAATTAAGTCATCTGCTACATCAGAACTTATTTATGGTACTCTAGAATTAGTTATTCCTAAACTATCTACAACCGAAAATTCTAATAAAAAATTAGTAGAAGAATATATTGCTAAATTCAAAAAAGAAGCTGAAAAAATGGATGCTAATTTAAAGAATATTGAGAAATGAGAAGCTATAGATGAAAGCAAGAAGGAAGAATTTAATAAAAAGGCAGAAAAAATCAAGGAAATAGCTAACAAGTTAAAAGATAAATATACAAAAACTTATGAAAAATTAGAAAAAGCTATTAAGGATAAAAGGGCTATTGATGATAATACTTTTAATGAGTTAAATGCAGACATTTCTTTAGTTACAGTAACATATAATTCAACTGTTAAACCAAAAGTTAACGGAAAAGAAACTGATTACACCAAAGTAATGGATGAGCTTAAAGAGCTTGGAAAGCCAAAAAACGGAGCCAAAGAAGCTGACGTATTAATTGACTTTAGTAATTAAACAAAGAAGTAAAAAAATATAGAGCACTCTATATTTTTTTAAAGCCCATTTTATATATTAATTTCCATAAGTATTAATAAAGTGCAACTTTAATATAATATAGGCAGGAGTTATTCTTTAAGAAAAGGATATAAATAATTATGAAAATAAATAGAAAAATATTATTTGGTTTATTAACTGCATCATCATTTACAGCAGTGCCTTTATTAGCTGCTAAATGTGATGATAAAAATGAAAATGCACAAAAAAATCCACAAGAAAATGGTGATAAAGTTGTAAAACAAGCACTAAGCGAAGTTATTAAAAACACAAATTTAGGTGAATTAGTATTACCTAAAGATAAAGAAACGCCTGAAGCCAATTTAATATTAGAGTCTTTAGTAAAAACTAATACAAATGTTGAATCTTCTGAATTAGAAGTATCTAATATTCAAAAAACTGGTGCAACAGTAAGCGCTAAAAAAGAAAGTAAGAAATATTCAGGCAGCATAAATGTAACATTTACAGTTAAAAAAACTGATGAAACAGTTGTCAAAAAAGACTTATCTACAGTCAATAAGGAAAATTTTAAGTTTTTAACTAATTTTTTATTTAGGTCTGAAATATTAGATGCACTTAAAAAAGATTTACAATTGCCAAATCTAACTTATGATGATTTTACTTTTACATTAGACAAAGAAGCAACAAAGACTGAAGTTGGTAAAGTGATAATTGAAGCTACCCCAAATTCAAAACTTTTATCTGGCAAGGTTGTTTTAGATGTTCCAAAAGTCACAACTAATCCTCTAGATGAATTAGGAACTATCAAAGAAACCATCAATGATTTAGGATTATTAAGTGACAAAATGGATAAAAATGTTCAAAATATTGACAAATGAGAGTCATCAAACACAGGAGATGGTGGTTCATTTGCTAATGAAGTAAAACAAATAAAAGAAACATCTGAAAAAGTAAAAGAAAAAATAAAAGAAACAGTTGAAAAATTGAAAAAAGCAATCGAAGGCAAGGCTGGATTGTCAAAAGATGAATTTGATAATGCAAATAAAATTATTCACGAGTTTTTTGAATTTTACGCCAAAGAAGTTAAATCAAAAGACACTGGCAAAATAATCTATGATGGTGAAAATACTATGAAAGATCTTAAAAAGATTGCTAAATTAAAAAGTGGATTCCAAGAAAAAGATTCTTTAATTGAGTTTTAATATATTAATTACAAATATAGAGAAAGAGCAGCTTTCTCTATATTTTTTATATATGAAATGATATGAAAATATAACCAGCTTTTTTGCAGAAAAGCTGCCCCCCCCCTATTTAATTTATACTTTTTCCGAATTTACGAATTCAATTTTATAAAAGGAGAATTAGAATATGAAGAAAGCAAAATTTATATTAGGTGCATTAGTGCCTATTTCAACTATTCCATTTATTGCAGCTAGTTGCAATGAGATTGAACTAGGAAAAACGGAAGCAAACAAACAAGACGAAAACAACAATAAAACAGTTAAAAAGGTAGAGAAAACAGAATCACATAATTTAACAAGCAGCTCAAATATTGAACTTGAAGATAAAAAAGAAAACGAAACAATTGAAAAGGATAAGTCATCTACAAATCCTGAGAAAACAGAAACACCAGAAGCTCCAAAAACAAAAGAAAAAAAATTAAAAGAAGACAAAAGCAAAGAAAAAGCAAAAAAAGAAGAAAAAAAGAATGAAGAAGACCCAAATGATGACATTAGTTTGTTTGACTTTAACAATTCATCAAAAACAGATAAAAAACCTGAAGATAACACAGAGATTTTAGATAAAGAAACATTAGCAGGCTATAAATTAGAAATAAACAGTGAAATCGGTGAATTAGAGAAGGAAGTAACTAATTACAATGGATTTATAAAAAATGAATTAAAATCACAGTTTATGGAGTTAAAAGGTAAGCTTGTTAAGTTGCTTGAAGACGCAAAGACAGAGAAAAATATTGAAAAAATTATTAACTTATTTGACTTTTTCAATGACCAATTTGAGGGATACAACATTAAAATTGAATCAATGAAGAAAAAATAGTAATAATTAACCAAAACCATAATAAAACAGTATTTTTGGATAATGTTTGAAACACAAATTAAAGTGAATGTATGTTCACTTTTTTTGTTTGAATATGAAAAACTGGAAAAGACTTTTTTTGCAAAAAGTTTGCAAAATAGTTGCCCCCCCCCCTATTCTGTTATAATGCGCCTGAACGTTATAGAAAAAAATATAAACACGGGGAGGAAAAATTAATATGAAAAAAATCAAATTTTTATTAACTAGTTCTGCTACATCATTAGCAGCAATTCCTTTTATAGCGGCGAAGTGTGGCTTTACTGAAGATAGTAAAAAACCAACTGAAACACCTGCTGAAAATCCTGCGTTAGCAAAAGTTAAAGAAGCTTGAAATAACAATATAAAAGATAAAATCAGCAGTGCAAAAAATTACACAATGATTCTGACTATGTTAAAAGATAGTGTTGCTGATGAATCACTAAAAGAATCAATTTCATTATTTAATGCTGATGAAGCTAGAAAAAGACCAGTAAAAGAACAAGAGGGTCAAAAAATTATGTTCAAAGTTGGCTCAGATAAGATAGATTTAGAATTAGGTAAAGTAGTTGCTGGTATGCAAAAAACAATTTATGTTGATAAAGATGGCAAAAATCAAGAAACTGATGCTCAAGACTTATCAACAGTTGATGGAGCTAAAGAAGCAACTAAGATAGTTCAAATTGGATACTATGACGATGGTAAAACAATTAGAGTTGCACAAATGCCTAAAACTGTTACAGAAGTTCCAACTGAATTGCCTAAAGAAATAACTAACTTGCACAAAATGTTTTTAGAATCAAAAGAATTTAACCAAGACATTTCATCATGAGACTTAAGCGGTGTTTACAACACAAGCTTAATGTTCTACAAAGCAGAAAAATTCAATCAAGATATAACCAAATGAAACACTGAAAATGTAACAAACATGAGATCAAAGTTTTACGGAACTAAAGCATTTGATCAAGATTTATCAAAATTAAATGTTTCATCAGTCAAAGATGCTGTTGACTTTGCTAAAGCATCAAAGATAGAAGGAACCGAAAACAAAAAACCAAAGTTCAAAGAAGGAACTTTATTAGTAAGAGAAAACAAAGAACAAAAATAGAAAATATGGCCAAAACAACAGGCCATATTTTTTATCAATTAATTTAAAATCTTTCTTTATCTAACTTTTCATTATCTCTAAGTTCTCTGATGCTTTTGGCCAATTTGACTGTTTTAAGGCCGAATTTGACTTGTACGTGGTTATCACCTACAAAATTTATACCGCTTGCGCCTGATTCAATTAACTTATCTTCATTAACTAAACTTTTATCAACAATATCATATCTTAGCTTAGTTGCACAATTACGATATTTAGAAATATTATCTAGTCCACCTAAAGCAGAAATTATTTGTTTTGGTTGATTGTATTGCTCATTATTAGTATCTATCATTTTAGTTTCTTTAGTCATAGTTAAAACCTCTAATTTTTAGCATACTCAATTTTATTACATATAAAGTATAAATCTTATTTATGGAAGCAATTCCATAAATTCAGACTCTCTCTCTCTCTCTCTGGTTATAGATAACTCATATAAAATAAGCCTTTAATTTTTAACAATAACTTACAAAGGAAAAATATGAGAAAAACTAAATTTTTATTATTAACTTCACTATCTCCAATTATTTCATTGCCATTTGTAGCTGCTAAATGCAATACCGATGCAAAGCCTGAGGATATGAATAAAGACAAATTGGAAAAAGACAAAATGACTAGTAAACTAAAAAATAGTAATGAAACAAAGCAAAATAATAATGATAAGAATACAAACACTGAAAATATGAAAGAAAAAAACAATACAGAAGCCAAAAATGATGACAAGGATAATAAATCATTAAAAGAAACCAAAGCAAAAGATACAATTGATGAGAAAAACTCTAATAGAGAAATGTCTGATATGCCTATAAAACAGTCTACAATGTCAAGTCTAGACAGAAGAACAGTTAACAACGTTGATGCATCAGGTTATGACATTGGCAGATGATACGATAAAATTAGTGATGAGGACTTGAAAGATTTTAAAGAAGAGTTTCACAAAATATTAACTGACATAGAAGAAGAAATCAAGAAAGCAGTAAAAGAAGAAACAAAAATAAAACAACTTGAGAGTCAATTTAATTCATTAAAATTAAAACTAGAGAAAAAATTAAATAAAGCATCATCTTGAGTTAGCGTTGAGACAATAGTTGATGAAACAGATAAAGCAATTAAAGAAATAGAAAAACAAACTGTTAAATAAAATTATTTAATCCATGTATAAACACGCCATGCAGGTGTGTTTTTTAATATTTTGTATTTTTGCTTTTTTTAACGCAAAAACCTAGCAAATTTATGCATTAATTTATTTCCTGTTTTTTTACATAAAAATATCAAAAGTTGCATTTTTATATTAAAATTAAGTCATAAATTGCATTTTTGCTATTTTGGAGTGTTTATGAGAGTTGTAATTATTGGCGGAGCAGCTAGTGGCATGACTATAGCCAGCAGAATAAGAAAATTAAGCAAAGAGACTGAAATTATTGTTTTACAAAAAGAAAAATATGTTTCGCTAGGTGCTTGTGGTTTGCCTTATTTTGTTGCTAATGAAGGAGTAAGTGAAAATGATTTATTAGCCAGAACTATAGAGGAATTTAGTGAGCAAAATATTACTATTTATCCAAATAGTACTGTAAATAAGATAGATTCAGAAAATGAGGAAGTTTATTATGTAAACAATAATAAGCAACATAGCCTTAGTTATGATAAATTAGTTATAGCAACTGGCGCTAAGCCTATAGTTCCTTCATTTGCTACTGTTAATAATAAAAATATTTTTACTCTTACTAGACTAGAAGACGCGGTTAGTTTAAAGAGCAAGCTAAAAGACAAAAGTATTAAAAAGGTGGCTATTATTGGCTCAGGATTTATTGGTTTAGAAGCTGCTGAAATGGTTGCTAAGTACAATAAAACAGTCATTTTGGTCGAAAAGGCTTCTATGCTAGCCTCCAAAGTTTTTGATAATGAAATAAGTGAATTATTAGAACAAGAATTGCTTAAAAATAACGTAACAATTTACAAAAATTGTGCATTAACCAACCTAAGCGAAAATGCAAACTCGCTAACTCTTAGTTTTGATAATGATATGCAGTATGATGTTGATTTAGTCATATTTGCAATTGGATTTAAGCCTGCAACTGAATTTTTAAATGATTCTAAGTTAAAAATGCTTTCTAACGGTGCAATTGTAGTTAATAATCAAGGCAGAAGTAATATTGAAAACATTTATGCTTGCGGTGACTGTGCTACATCATTAAATAAGTTAACTAATGAAAATAGCTACACACCTTTAGCAACTATTGCTCGTAAGTTTGCTAAAGTAGTTGCTGATGATATTCTGGGAATTAAAAATGAATTTGTTGGCCATATTCAAAGCTCAATAGTCAAATCGTTTGATGCTGAATTAGCTTCCTGCGGGCTAAATGAAAAGAGTGCCAGAGCTCTAGGTTATGACATTAAAACAGTGTTTATTAAGGACAAAGATCATCCAGGATACTATCCTAATCAAACACTGTTAGCATTAAAATTAATTGTTAACAAGCAAACAAACACACTCTTGGGTGCTCAAATGTATGGCACTAATCTTTCAGTTTTAAGAATTAATTTTTTAATTAGTTTAATCTGAAATCAAATTAAGCTAGATAAGTCACTAGCACAAATTGATTTAGTCTATTCACCACCTTTTGCAAGGGTAGTTGACATATTCCATATTGCTTTAGAGAAGATTTTAAAGGAGAATAATGAGTGATAACGTTTTACTAGATAGATTCTTAGCTATAAGTAGCTGACAGGCTGCTTTAGCAGTTATTCTATTTATCGGAATCCAGATAGGACTATGATTTACATTTAAGCGCTTTAAATTAAAGTTTATTTATAGAGTCTTAATTGGCCTTGCAATTGGCTTAGCATTTGGAATAGTTGTTCAAGGAATTAATAAATTCCCCGAATTTGGACTAGTTGATCAGTTTAAGCCAGCAATTAAACATAATGGAGAATTAATAAAAGAGCAAAACCCAGGTTATACAAAATGAGCTAAGCAAACTGATATTTGAGTTTCATTAGCTAAAAATATTTTTATTAATGGTATTTTATTACTTACTGCTCCTGTGGTGTTTATCGCTATTTTTAGGGTAGTTTCGCGTCCTGGCAATAAAAATGTTGGTCGTATTTCTCTTAAAGGTGTAGCTTTATTACTGCTTAATACTGCTTTTGCCTTTATAGTGACATTTTGAATAGGTTATGCAATTAAAATTGGTGAAGGTTCAAACTTAAGTTTAGAGAATGTAGCTGATAAAAACTTGCCAAAAGAAACGCAACCATTACCAGTAATAATTTGAGAATACTTACCAAGCAACATAATTAGCCCATGAGCTGGCACAATGGTTATTTCATTAATTGTAATAGCAGCCTTATTTGGCCATTCAGTGAAAATTTTGTCAAAGAAAAAGCCTGAACAAATGCAAAAAATTAGAAACTTTATGGATGGCGCTTGAACTATTGTTTCATCTATACTAACTACTTTTATGAAAATTATGCCTCTAGCTGTTATGTCAATGATCGCTTCATCAGTTATATCTAAACCAATTGGCGCCCTAGCAACAATTGGCAAAGTATTAGGCGTTGGATACTTAGGCTTAACAATTTCATTAGTATTTTTAACACTATTATTATTAATAAACAGAGTGAATGTAATTGCTTGATGAAGACACTGCGCCAAAATTTTAATTCAAGGTTTTGCAACTCAGTCTTCAAATGCAACACTGCCAATGTCGATGGAAACTTTAAAAGAAAATGTTAAGCTTGATGACAGTGTTGTGTCAACTGTTACTCCTTTATCGACAACAATGGGGCTAATGGGCTGTGCAGGAGTACAATCTGGTGTAATAACTAGTTTATTATGAACAGGCACTACTGATATAGCAATTCATTCACAAGGCTTAGTAGTATTTTTCATTTTAGCACTGCTTATCACATTGGTTGCTTCATTAGGTATTAGTGGCATTCCTGGCACTGCAACTGTTTTAACTTCTGGTGTACTTAGCGGACTAGGTCTTGGCGCTTGATTTGGCCCAGTTTATGCAATTGTTGGTTCACTAGATGGCTTATTTGATATGGGAAGAACTGGAGTAAATGTAACTTCAGGAGCTGTTGTAGCTACTTTGGTTGCTAAAAATGAAGGTTTAATAAGTTCTGAGTCAAATATTCTTTCAGCTAAATTATTAGCAAAACAAGAGTTAATCAGACAAAAACAAATGGAAAAAGAAGCAAAAATGGAGCTCAAAAAACAAGAAAAGCTAAATAAATTAAAAGCTAAAACAGAAGAGTCAAAACCAAAAGAATAATTGTCTAAAAAGCCTATAAAACAGCACAAAAAAACAAGTGGGTTATTAAAAACACTTGTTTTTTATGCTTTTATTATTCTATAATTGCTTCTTCAGCTTCATCATAATCTAATTTGCTATCAAGCCCCAATTTTGCTTGTTTTTTCTCAACATTTTCATTGATATCAACTTTTGAAATGCCTAATGACTTAGATGTTGTATTAATTTTCTTTGTAATTTTATTAGCTGTATTAACAACTGAAACAAATTTGTCTCTTGATTTGTCTAAATTATCTATGCCATCAATGACCTTTTTATAAAGAGCATTGTAATTCTTTTGCACATCAAGGAATATGTCTTTTAGCTTTTCAATATTTTTTTCAACTTGGAAGCTGTTATTTTGTAATAAATATGAGTAAATAAAGACCATAATTATTTGTGGGCCTTGAATATAAACTTTAAGTTTGTCCTGAATTTCAGTTACAAAATTCATATCTTGAATTAAAGTTAAATAAACACTGGCAGAAGGGACATACATTAAGGCAAAAGGAGTTGTTTTTCTATCAGGCTTAATATATTTTTCATTAATGCTTTGCGCCATTTCCTTAATGGCTTTTTTAAGCTCTTTAAGATGAGTTTCTTTTTCAGACACGCTTTTTGAATCTAGATATCTGTCTCATTTTTCTTTAGGAAACTTACAGTCAATTGGAATAATTTGTTCAACTTCTTCATTTTCAGATCTTGACTTAATTTTCATTGCAAAGTCAACTGCTTCTTGATTTTTGCCTGGATTAATTTGATATTGCTTAAATCACAATCTATTCTTTTCATTTGGATAGTGCTCTTCTAATATTTGTTCTAAAGTAAATTCGCCGAATTCGCCTGTTTTTTTGTTGTTTGAGAACGTTCTGTTTAAATCATCTACACTAGCTTGCATTTGTTCGAACTTAACCATTTCTTTGCCGACTTTGTCCATTTGTACTTGAATATTTCCAAATTGCTCTTTAATATGCTTAGTTAGTGTGTCTTCAAAATGCTTGTCAATTCTTTCTTTAATGTCATTAAATGATTTAGCATTATTTTCATTTATTTCTTTTAAATTTGAGCTAACTGTTTGATTAAACTTTTGCTCAAAATTATTTAATCAGTCATTTTGAGCAACAATTTTTTTGTTTAATTCTTCAAAAAGCTGCGCCTTAAAATCGTTGAATTTGCTTGCTCTTTCAGAATCTTTTCTATTAATTAATTCAGCCATGTTTTTTTCATACTGAACTAGTTTATTAACAAAGGCTTCATTATTTAGAGCTAAATCTTTTATTAATTTATTTTCAAATTCATTCATTTTATCAACAAGTGAGTCTTTTATTGAGCTTAATTTGTCATTAATAAAAAGCTTATCATCAGCACTTATTCCGCTACTTAAATTATTCTTTAATCCTTTGTTTTTAACAATAAACAAAGCCAAAATTGATACAAGCAAGAGCACAATTATGATGCTTAAAGTAAGTAAAATTATATTTATAGCTTCCATATATCTCCTTTTTATTTTAATTATATATTTTTAGTTTATGCTATAGCAGATTTATCAGTAAAACAGACTAAAAGAGCAAAATAAAAACTCAGCAATTTGAGTTTTTATTTTTAAACTTTTTATCTTAATCCTGGGTTTTCTAGCTTATATTGAAATTCAACAAATCTAAATAATTCTTCAATCTTATCTATCTTTTTCTGCATTTCGTCTATTGAATCAGAATCTTTTAGCTTGTTTTCTTCAAATGTTTTGCTAAATTGCTCTTTTTTATATTCATCCTGAATAGCATTAAGAAGAACTTCAATATTATCAGCTACTCTTTTTCAAGCATCTGTTTTGATTCTTCTTTCATATTGATGATATTTAGCATCACCTTTTTCTTTGGATTCTAAATAAGTTTCAATGATGTCATAGTTATAATAAGCAAAATAAGGAATTTCAATATCAGGATCAATGCCATCTTGAGTATAAGGCAAGTCTTCTGGTTTCTCTATTTTTCTATCAACTCATGATATTCAGGCATTATTAGATGAAAATTTAAAGCTTGTACCATCAGGAATAACAAGCGGCAAGATTGATCACATTCCACCGCCAGATTTATTGCCAAGTATAGTTGCAAATTTGTTTTCTTTGGCAATATGAGTTAATAAATTAGCAGCACTGAATGTATTAACACCAGCTAGAATGTATCATTTATATTCATTAGTATTATCATTTTCATCATACTTTTTGTCATTGTTAATATCAACTCTAAATTTTGAATAATCTAGAATCTTATTAATTTTTTCATAAGTATAAAGTTGCTGATCTTTGCCTGATAAAAATCCAGCAACTTTTTTCATCGCAACAATTGCACCACCGCCATTAAGTGATAAATCTAAAATAATACGCTTAATAGGAGTATTTTTTTCTGAATGCTCTTTAATCATTTTCATAGCTTTAGACATTAAAACATAGCTATCTTTAGTATGAGCATCAGGCTTGCTGATATCTTCATCATTAGCTACATTGAAATTATCTAGGTAGATAATTGCTATGTCTTTGTGGAACTTAACGAACTTGTCCTTATCTCCTTCTAAAATACCAAGGCGAATCTTATTTAGGATATTAAGATAGTGAATAAATTCATGTACTCTTCCACTTAGTGCCTGACCAAAAGGCTCAGCCCTATAGTCTGCTGGATGAAAGTATGAGCCCGATTCAATTGAGCTGTGCAGTTCATTTAATTCTTTGTAATAAAAGTCTGTATAAGCTCTACCGTTAACAAATGCATCTGTGCTTAGCATTCTTTCTTTCAGAGTCATCTTAGCTTCATTAGGATCAAGGATGCCTGTGTCTTTTATGACTGTTTTAGAGAAGTATTCGTCAAAATCTTTAACACCTTTTTTTTCTAAAAATTTCTCTTTTATGCCATAAAAATTATCAAATAAGAATCTGAGGAAATTGTAAGTATTAATTCTTTCTTTAACTGTTTGCTTAGTATTATTACGGCTATTAGTCATAATTTTGTTGTACTCTTTAGGATCCGAGTCTTTATTAACAGTAACAGTAGTGCCTATAAATTTATCATTGTTAAAGTAAATATTGTAGTAGCTTTGTGAGCCATAAAGTAAGTTAAAAAGGGAAAAAGGCATAAAGATATTGCTATCTATTTCCTTAATGCTCATGCCATACTTGCCTAAATCAAGAGTGCTAAATTCTTCATTATCTAATCTAGTTAATTTTTGATCTAATTCTTTTATGTTTCTAGAGTAATCAGTAGTTGAAGAACCGCGCACTAGGAAAAATGCTCCAGTTGTGTTCATTTTAATCACATTTGATTTAGTATCAAAGACAGCTTTATTAGATCCTCTAGATCACTCAAATACACCATCAGATGTTTTGTTAATTTTTAATTCTGAAGTATTAAAAATTCCATTTAGTTTTGTCAAAAATTCATTGACATTGACATAAAGATCTTCTGTATCTTTATGTCTATATGCTCTTATTTGTTGCTCTTTATTTTTATACTCATCAGAAAGGTTAGTAAATGAATATGACTTGTCAAACTTTAAGTCTTCAGTAACTTTGTTAGTTATTGAGTGTCTACTAAATGAACTACTATCACATGATGCTGAAATAGCTATTGGCAAAAATGAAAAAGTAGGAACAATGAATTTAAGAAGTTTTATTTTTTCTTTACTTCAACTATTTTTTCTCATTCGCTTGAACCGTTTTCATTTTTACCATCTTCGTATTTCTTTTTTTCTGAGTCAAAATAATTTGTGATGTCTCCTGGAGTAACACCTGTTTCAGGATGATACTGTGTTAGATCAGAATCGTTTTTTATAGTTTCAGTTTTTAATTCAAAATTTATTGCATTCAATATTTCAACAAGGGTTGATATAGCAGCATCAAACACTTCAAATTTATGTTTAGCACTAATCTTTTCATACTTATATGAATCAAGAACTTTTTCTAGTATGCTCTTTAAATTTCCATTATTTAGACTGGCAATTAAACCTTTAATTTCAGACTTAGTGTCTTTTTTAAGAGCTTCTATAATCTTTTTCTTTTGATCTTCTTTTATTGAAGTAAACTTTTTAACAATTTTTACATTAACAATATATGCTAGGAATTTAATGTAGTCTTCCCCTAGTTTTATTTTATTAGAGTCAGTAATAATTTTCTTTAATTTTTCAAGCAAACTTTTCTTAGCATTATCATCTGCAACAATGATTTTCTTAAGAGAAGGCAATAATTGTTTGTTAATTGCAATTGATTCATAATATGAATCAGGGTTGACTTTATCAAATTTAAAGTCTGATTCAAATTCCAATTCTTCTAAAAATGTACTGCTTAAAGCAAATGATTTTAGTGTTTTAGGAAGAACTAATTTAGTAATTTTAGTATTATTAAAGCCTGCAAATTTTTCTAGCTTTTTAGGTAATGTTAATTCTTTAACTTTTGTTTTGCTAAAGCCTTCTAATGATTTTAAATCTTCATTAAAAGTTACAGCTTCTACTGCAGCATTATCAAAAGCACCTCTTTCAATTTTTTCAATTTTTTTACCAAGAGTAACTTTTTTGATTTTTTTGTTACCAGCAAATGCATCTGATAATATGTATTTATAATCGTCACCAATAATTAATTCACCATTTTTAACTAATTTAGCTAATTCATTAGCTTTGGAAGGAGTAATAGCTTCTTTTGATATTTTCTCTAAAATCTCAGAAATTTCTTTTCTTAGCTTAATTTCTTGATCCCTATAATCTTCGTTTTTGTTTTCTTTAGCTTTTTTGAAAATCTCTTTTAGTTTGTCTGCTTGCTCTTCAAATGAACCACTTGCATTATATTCTCTGTTGAAGGTGTTCAGTATATTTGATTCTCTAGCCAAATATAACATTAAAAGCTCTTTATCAGTCTTTTCTTCTAGTTTTTGTGCTTCTTGAATGTCATTTTTAGATTCGTGAGTTCATTGTAGTAAGTTTTTAAAATAATGTGGATCACCTTCTTTGTTTGATTCAGCCTTAGAAATTGAATTATCTAATACTTCAAGTGCACTTGGTTTAGTTAATTTTGCTTTAGCAGCTTTAGCAGCTTCTAGTGCTTTATTAAAATCATCTTTAGCAAGTTTTTGCTTTTCTTCTTTTGAAAGTGCATAGTAACTATCAATTTCCTTGATTCGAGCCTTTAATTTTGCAATAGCATCCTTAACTTCTTCAGCTGTCTTTGCATTATGATGGGCATCAACAGCAGCTTGAATTACTTTTGCAGATTGTTCGAAGGCATAATCTGTATAGTCACCAAGATAATGATTACGCTTGCTAGTTGCCTTAGTGATTTCATCTTGAAGCTCATCTTTTAGCTTTTGAAGTTCTGCAGCAGCAGGATCTTGCTTATTAGTATCTTTTTGAGCCTTATCTTTATTATCGCAAGCAGCTGCTATTGCAGGAAAAGTTAATATCGGTAAAAGCACTAATCCAAATTTTTTCATATACTATTTATCTCCTTTATTAATTAACATTAGTTTTATCAACCAATTTAATTAATTGGTTAAAATCATCTTCCTTCATATCATTTCATCATTTGCTTCTAACTAAATATTTGCTATAAACTTCGATTTCTTCTAAAGCACCTCAGTGTGATTTGCTTATATCAGTAAATCTAACAAACTTAGGCAAGACTAACTTTTTGATCTTGCTTTCGTGGAAGCCTTCAAATGATTCTAAGTTTTCAGGTAGTTTGATATCTTTAATTAGTGTTGAATTAAATCCGCCCACTTTAATTACCTTTTCAGGAATTATTAATTGGCTAATATTAGTTGAGTTAAAGCCATTTATTTCAACTAAGTTTTTAGGTAACTTAATTTCACTAATGTTTGGATTGTAATTAAATGCACTATTAGTAATAACTTCTAGTGATTCAGGCAGAATAACTTCTTTAATCTTAGACTCTTTACCTGAAAAACCACCAAGTACTTTTAAATGACTAGGTAACTTAATTTCTCTTAATCTGTTATTTGAAAAAGCACCGTCACGAATTATTTTTAGTGTTTCAGGTAAAGTAATTACTTCGATATTAACTAGATTTTCAAAACCAGCTAATTCAGTTAGTCCTTTGTTAAATCTAATTCTATTTAATTTAGAGTTTCTAAATGATTCTTGATGAATAACTTTAAGTGATTTTGGTGTGGCTAATTTAGTAATTAAAGTACTTGCAAAACCGCCCAAAGTCTCTAGCTTACTAGGCAATTTGACTTCTTTAAGCTCTGTTTCATCTAAGGTATTTTTATGAATTACTTTAAGTTGCTCAGGAAATAAAATATTTTTAATTTTAGTGCCAGCAAAACCACCAAAAGAATTAAGATTCTTAGGCAAATCAAGACTGGAAATATCACTATAATCTAATGTTTCGGCCCATATATCTTTAAGCGATTCTGGAAGTTTAATTTCCTTAATATTTCAGTTTTTAAAACCACCAAAAGAAATTAATTTTTCAGGCAATTCTAATTTATTTTCTCTAGCCTGTTGCCCTTTTATATCTAAAGTATTAGGCTCAATGTGTAATAAGTTTTTAGGCAAGGTAATTTCAGAAATAGCTGTTTCGGCGAAACCACCAAATGAAACTAAAGAATCAGGCAAAGTAAGACTATCAATTAAAGTTTTATCAAAAGCATTTTTGGAAATAGATTCAAGTTTTTGTGGCAGTCTTAGTACTAAAATGCTAGTGTTTTCAAAACCACCTAATTTTTTAAGTGATTCAGGTAAGTCAATTCTCTTAATGCCTCTTGATTCAGCAAAAGCATTAGGCTTTATTTCAACTAATCCATTATTTAGTGTTAAGCTATTAATATTAGATTTCTTAAAACCACCAAGTATTTTTAGTGAATTAGGAAGCTTTAATTCAGTTAGATTAAAGTTTAAAAAACTTTCATCTAGAATTTCTTCTAATTGGTCGTTAAATTCAATTTCTTCTAAATTATGTAGAGTATTAAATCCGCCTAAAACTTTTAAGTTTTTATTAAATTTGAGTTTTGTTATAGGAGTTTCATCAAATGAATTTTCATGTATCTTAGTTAAAGATTCAGGGAAACTTAATTCTCTAATGCTTGTAGCTTTAAAGCCACCTAATTCAGTTAGCTTATCTGGTAATTTTATAGTTGCAATTTCAGTATTATCAAATGAACCGTTTAAAATTTTGCTAACACTTTGCGGAATTTCTATATTTTTAATAAATGTATTGGCAAAGCCACCTAAAACTTGTAGATTCTTAGGTAAAGTTACACTGTCTAAATTAGTATTATCAAAAGCACCTTGATCTATTATAGTAACGCCATCATGAAATTCCACTTTTTCTAAATTGTAAAAACTGCTAAAAGCATTTTTGCCAATTTTAGTAAATTCAGTAGGAATTTTTACTTCTTTTGAATTCCTGTCAAACTTTGCTAAAGCTTTTTTGGCTGTAAGAACAGAAGAGTTTTTTTCTTCCGGATCTTCCTGTTCGACAGTGCTATTAGTATCATCAACATATTCCTTTAACTCTTGCTCAGCCTTATTTTCAATTGCTTTAACTTGCTCAATTACTTTATTCAGTTCTCTTAAAGCTTGTCTGTCGCTTCAAAAATTATGAAGCTTATTTTCATAATTTTTAATAAGCTCCAATGATTCATCTTCTACCGATTCTAGTTTTAGTTTATGAAGATCATAAAGTACTTTAGTGCTCGGGTCATAATTACCACATTTTGCAGCAATTAAGGGAGTGGCAATAAATAAAGGAGCAATAAAAAGATGTCTTTTTAAGTATTTTTTTGCTTTCATTTAGTTCCTCTAAAAGGCTTTAAATTTATTTAGCTTTTTTCTCAATTACTAGTTTTCCCGAAATTAATTTTGATGACGCACTTGCTTTAATTGTGACTTTTTTGAAAACATCTTGGGTAAGGCCATTTTCAGTCACTGTGCCATCTTTTTCAGCCTTTATTTCTTCAATATCATCCTTAGTTATTTTTTCTAGTTCTTTAACCTCTTTAAGTAGTTTAGCAGCTGATAAACTAGCCAAATTGCCATCTTCAAATTCTTCTAAAAACCTTTTTACAAAGTTTTCCTCAAGTTTGAGTTTATTTAAATCAACTTTCCCATTTTGGACAGAACTTGATTGTGGTTTTTTAAGTGTATATTGACCTTCAAGCCTCTTTGAATTTTTTGAAGCTTTTATAGTTATTGATCCTTTGCTTGTATCAATTTCAACATCGAAATCATCTTCTTCTAAACCATTTTTAAATAAGTTGCTTAAGGTAAATCAAATGCTAGATTTAGTTGAATTATTTTCTTCATCATTTTTTTCATCCAAAGCTGTAAGAAGACTCTCTTTTGTTTTTTCATCAAAATTATAGGTAGATAGATTAATTTTTCTTTCAACACTATTTTTTTCAATAGAAACTGTACCCATAATTAGATTAGAAGTTTCAGAAGCACTTATAACTAGTTTTCCTGTACCAAATTGGACTTTTACATCATCAGTTTTAAGTGTCACTAGTGCAGGTATCTTTTTCAAAATATTTACAACATTCGATGTATTAGGTTTATCTTTAGCTTCTGATTGAAGTTCTTTTTTAATATCTTCAGTCATAACCATATTCAACATTACCTTAAACACAAATTTTAATGTACCTGTAAATTTAGCTGATGTACTTTTAGCAGTAACGGTTAGCTTGTTGCTTTCTTTCTTAATTTCAACATCCTTAGCATCTAAATCTTTCAATTCAGGAAGTTTCTTTAGAATGCTAACAATGCTTTCTGCTTTAAGTTCACTCTTTTCTGACTCAGTTTGTAGTCCTTTCTTAACTTCTTCAGTTAAAGTAACATTATCTAATTCAGTTTTGCTTGAAATGTTTAGCTCACCTTTAATAACTTTTGAACCTGCAGTTGCCTTCACAGTCAAAGTGCTGTCCTTGAATGAAACTTCAAAGTCACTTTCTGTTAATTTTGCAAAATTATTATCTTTCTTAAGAGCAGCAAGAACTTTAGCCTTATCTGGATTGTCTTTAGCTTCAGCTTTTAAAAGTGTTTTAGCTTCACCAGTTATTTGAACTTTAGATAAGTCAATAATTGCGTCTGGTGTTAGTTTTTGAACAGTAAATTCATATGTTCCCGAAACTAATTTTGATTCTTTATCAGCTTCAATAGTTAGTTTATTGTCTTTAAATTCAACTTTTGCTAAGTCAGATTCAGTTAGGTTTTCTAAACCTTTTTCTGTTTTAAGCACAGCAACAACTTGTGTTTTTGTCACACCATCTTTAGCTAATTTATTTAGCTCTTCTTTAGCTTTGTCACTTAATTTACCAAGTTCAACTTTTGTAACTTGGTCTCCAGTTGTGTCACCAGGTTTAACTGGATTAATTGGATTTTTGTTATCTTTTTCATTTGTATCATCACATTTAGCAGCAATAAATGGAATTGCACTAAAAACTGATAGTGATCCAAGCGATAATAACAATTTAGTTCTTTTCATAATATATCCTCAATAATTAGTTAAATATTAGGATAAAAAAATATCCTTCGACAAGAGGGATATCAAAAATAAAGATCGAGATACGCACGAATTACCGTGATCAACTCATAGGTATAATCTCAGCCTTTTACAGCACCCTTGTCAATTAAAATTATATATTATGTAATAGTTATAATATTTACTGCAAAAAATTATGAAAACAGGGCATCATTACTTTTCATCATACAAATGTGTTAGTATTGTTTTTTGCGCTATAAAATAGTGTTTTTGGGAAATTTACAGAATAAATTGGAATTTCAAAAGATTTTGCACAAAATGTTTGGAATGAGATTTGACACTGCAATGTTATCTGTTTATGAAAATTGCTAATAAAACACTGAATAAATTAACAAATCATTGTTAAGTATATTTCTAAAATACAAAATATACACAACAAAATAGCATTTTAGATATACATTAAATAATCAAGTAGTAACTGAAAAATTTATCTATTTAAAAACATCAATTTTATTAGTAAAATTAATGTATGTCATCACCAATTATTCCGAGTCCTTTTGTAAAATGAGCAGGCGGAAAACGCCAATTATTAGATGAAATTTTAAACAAAATTCCATCTAAATTTAATAATTATTATGAGCCTTTTGTTGGCGCTGGTGCTCTATTATTTTCACTCAAACTCAACCAAGTTAGTTATATAAATGACATTAACAAAAGTTTAATTCATACCTATAAAATAGTCAAAGATAATCCAAATGAATTAATTGATGTGCTGAGTGAATTAGATAATAAATTCACTTCTAAAAGCGATTATTATAAATGTCGAAATCTTTTTAATCAAAAGATTAAAAATAGTGAATATGATGTTTTACATGCTGCACTATTTATTTACCTAAATAAGCGCTGCTTTAATGGTCTATATCGAGTGAATTCAAAAGGATTGTTTAATGTACCTTTTAATAATAAAGAAAATATAAAATCATTTGATAAAGGTAATATTTTAAAAGCATGCGAATGACTACAAAACAAAGTTATAACAAATGCGGACTTCGAAATAACAGTTCAAACTGCATCAAAAGGCGATTTTGTATTTTTTGACAGTCCATATGCACCACTTAATGACAGTACATTTACTTCATATACAAAAGATGGCTTTACTTTAGATGATCATAAAAGATTGGCTAAAGTATTTAAAGAATTAGATAAAAAAGGTTGTTATCTAATGCTTACAAATCATAACACTGAATTAATTAGGGATTTATACAGAGACTACAATATTACTGTTATAAAGGCAAAAAGATTAATTAATTCTGATGCAAGCAAAAGAGTAGGGGAAGAAGTTATAATTACAAATTATATAAAGGAAGTTAATGAGTAATAAAATTGATTACTTTGTTGAAACATTATTACCAACAAACAAAGACTACGCTTATTTTGTAAATTGGCAAAATGTTAAATTGCCAGAACAATTAGAAGTAGAATTTAATGCTTTAAATTCATTAATATCTAAGACCAATAATTTTGACGACAGTTTTATCGCCTTACTATCAAAGCTCCCATCTGTTGTGCAGACTTTCCCATTTTTATTAGCATTATCAAAGCAGGATAGAGAACATTTATTAAACAGGCACACAAAGTTAGAAATATTTGACAATGAGAATCAAGTTGTCAATGACATAGAATTTTTTGTAGCTCAGGATAAGTTGTCTTTTGATGAAATAGAAAAATATCTTAACTTTTTTAAAAAAACAGGACTAAAAAATTTGTTTACTGACATTTTAAAAGAAATGTAATAGACTATTTAACAGGGACATTGGTCGGTTTAGATACACATGGTCGAAAAAATAGAAGTGGCCAAAATTTTAAGGTACTGTGTGAAAAATTAATAATATAAGTAGCATCAAAATACAATTTAACTTTCTATAAGCAAGTTAGGTTTAAAGACATAGAAAACGACAACTTAAAGTTCGCTGATGGATTACATAATAAAATAGCTGATATTGTATTAGTTAAAAATGGGAAAGCATTAAATATTGAATTAAATTATTTCGAAACAGGAGGCTCAAAGCCAAATGAAATAATAGAGAGCTATATAAACAGAAAAAACGAACTACTCAAAACCGGTAACTATTTCATTTTAATTTCTGATGGATTAGTATGAAAACAAAATTCACACAATCAACTAATCAAAGCATTTGACAACATTGAAATAGTAAATTATCACGTTGCTAAATCAAGTGAATTTGAAGAAAGAATTAAGCAAATTTTTGATGTAAGTGAATCTGTTACTAAGGAATAAAAATAATGTCCAAGTTTTTAGTGAAAATTGGCTTATTTTTTTCATTTTACTTTATAATTAAAAAGAATTTTTAATTAAATTTGATATCAAATTATTACACTATTATGGATTCGCTTGGGTGTGCCTGGAGAAAGGGTGCTAGGCGTTAGAAGTAATAGGAAGATATAACAAACTAAAGGAATTTTATTTTATGGAAAACGAAAACTTAAAAGTTGAACAAGCTACAACAGCTGAAAATAATATGGCTGAAAAAGCTGATGATTCAAAAGCTTCAAAGGAAGTTAAACCTACTATTGTTTCTAGAGAAAAATTATTAGAAGCTGGTACATATTTTGGTCACAAAAAGAGTATGTGAAATCCTAAAATGAAGGAATTTCTATACCCTCAATCAAAACGTGGAATGCACATGATTAACACAAATGTTACATTACAACGTTTAGAATTTGCTTACAATATTTTGAATAAATTTGTTGCAAAAAACCCTAGAACAACATTTATTTTTGTTGGTACTAAAAAACAAGCTAAAGACACAATTAAAGATAATGCTTTAAGAACTGGCAGTTTCTATGTATCAGAAAGATGACTAGGTGGTACATTAACAAATGCTTCTACAATTTTCAAAAGAGTTAAAGTAATGGAAGAATTAGAAGCTCAAGCAGCTAAGAAATTCCAAGGCTACACCAAAAAAGAAGGTCTTATTAAACAAAAAGAATTAGACAAATTGCACAAAAACCTTGATGGTATAAGAAAAATGCAAAGTCTTCCTTCATTCATGATTGTAGCTGACCCTAATGTTGATGCTATAGCAGTTAAAGAAGCTAGAAGTAAAGGTGTTAAAGTTATTGGTATTTTAGACTCAAACTCAAACCCTGATGCTGTTGACTTTGGTATTCCTGCAAATGATGATTCAGCTAAAAGTATTACTTTAATTATGACAATTCTAGCTGATGCTATTGCTACAGCTCGTGGCGGAAAAGCTAAATTTGCTTACCAAGGCGATGACAAAGTTATATTGCCTGAGTTCAAAACTGACAAGACTCTAAATCCTAGATTTATGAACCAAAGAAGAAGTTTTGAACAAAATAGTGCTGAAGGTGTTAAAACTGTAGAAAAAACTACAACAAGCACTGAAGTTGCTGAATAATTCAAATAAAATAATATTGTAGTATTTTTATAACAACTAAAGAGGTAGTATTATGGATAAAATGGCTCTAATTAAGGAACTTCGTGAAAGAACAGCAGCCGGAATGTCTGACTGTAAAAAAGCACTAGAAGCTTCAAATTGAGACGTTGAAGAAGCTATTTCATTTTTAAAGAAAAATGGAAAAATTAAGGCAGCTTCAAAAGCAAATAGAGTTTCTGCAGACGGACTTTTAGTTGAAGCGGGCAATAATGAAAGAGCAGTTTTAGTTGAATTAAACTGTGAAACAGACTTTGTGGCTCATGGTGAAGAGTTTGTGGCATTAGCAAACACAGTTGCACAAACAATCGTTGCAAACTTTGAATTAGTTAAAGAAAATGGTGCTGAAGCAGCTTTAGCACTTAAAGTGGCTAATTCAGATGAGACACTAGCTGATGTAATTTCATCATACAGTGCTAAATGTGGTGAAAAAATTGAATTAAGACGTTTTGTTTTAATTGATGCAGGCACAAATCAATCAGTTTCAACATTTGTACACATTAATGGCAAAATCGGTGCAATTATGCTTACAGAAGGCTCAGATGCTGAAGCTTCTAGAAACGTTGCAATGCACTTAAGTGCAATGAATCCTGAATATATTTTTGCAGAAGATATTCCAGCAAATGTATTAGAAAAATTTGCTTCAGAATTTAAAGAACCATTAGGCTTTAGTGACAAACCTGAAAAAGTCCAAGAGACCATTAAAAAAGGCTTTGTGGACAAAAAGATTTCTGAAGTTACACTTCTTGCACAAAAACTTATTATGGATGAGTCTAAAACAGTTCAACAATACCTAAAAGAACACAAATTAAGACTAATTAAAGCAATCAGATTTGGTCTAGGCGAAGGTATTGAAAAAAAAGAAACAGACTTTGCTGCTGAAGTAGCTGAACAAATGAATAAGTCAATGTAATTAATAAAATAAAAATAGCCAAGGAGTATTTCCTGGCTATTTTTTTGCTATCAGCTCAGCTAAAGCATAGTCATTATAAAAGTCTTCATAATTTAATTGGTTTTCAGCAGGCACTTCAAAACCGTTTTCGACTGAAACAAAGTGCTTTTCGTCTGATTTTGTAACAATTTTGGTATTTGAACTTACAACAATCATTGTGCCGTCCGAAAGTACAATTGGAATAATAGCACAAGCACCACCGCCTGTTTTTTGCCCAATTATTTGCACTTTAGAACTTGCAGGACTTAATTTATCAGCTGCTGTATAAGCTACTAAAGCATTAGCAGCACTAAAACTTAGATTGCTAGTTAGTAAGAATCATTTATAGTGTTTATCTAAATACTTTTGTGGTATTTCAGCTCTATAAACTGATTCTTCTAGTGTTTTGGTAAGTGTGTTATAAGCATATGAATAAGCTTTTCTATCTTGCTTGCCTTTAATTAGACCAATTAGCCTATATAGCGCTGCAATATTACCGCCACCATTTTGAGAAATGTCCAAAATAATATTACTTATTTCAGAGCCTGTTGACAATTCTTTTCTTTCAATCACATCAAGTGCATATTTCATTAATTCAAGTGAATCAGCCATATAATGCTTTACAGGATCGCCAGTAAGCTCTTCTATTGATGCTGTGTTAAAGCTGTCTAATGTAATAACAGCGCTTTTTTTATCAGGCAAGAATCTTACAACAGGAGTGTTGCTTTCAATTATTGCAGGTCTTCCGTTGTGTTCTCCAACCTTTAATAAACGTCTTGAGCCAATAGTGTCATTAAATTCTGCATGATCTCTAAGATTGCTCAATTTAAGTCTTAGCTCGTTTGCGTGTAGTCATCTTGATTTAAAATTAGGGTCAACTTTTTCTTTATATTCAAGCAGTGATTTATCCACTAGCCTTTTAATAAATTCGCCATCTGAATACTCTAGCGGTGTATAGTAATTAAATTGTCTTACAGAGGTGTGTAATTCATTAATTTGGCCGTGCAAGGCTTTAAAATAGCCTTTGTTGTAAATTAATGGGTTAGTATTTAGTATGTCTTTTTTAATACTTGGATCCAATCAGCTTTCAAAACCAACTTTGTCAAACTTTTTCTCTTCAGCAAGTCCATAAAAATTATCAAAAACAAATCTTAATGACTGCAAGGCATCTTGTCTTTGAGCAGCTGTTTCAGGAGTAAATTTAAATTTATTAGTTATTTCGCTTAATGCTTCTGGTGTTGTTCTAATAATTGTGTCTATATCAACACCATAGTATTCTGAGCCATTAAAGCGCAAATTATAGTAGTTTTGGCTTAAAAATAGCAAGTTAAAAACAAATAAAGGAATTACAGGGTCTTTATTTACTGCATGAACTTTTCAGTTATATTTTTTTAAGTCAAACTTAATGCTATGTGGTTTACCATCAATATAGCTGCTTTTAAATTGCAACGGTGTTAAGCTATGCATAAAGCCTAAGGTCTTTTTGCCACTTAAAATGCCAAAAACTCTAGGGTCGCTTATTTCAATTGTGTCATTTTCTCAATCAAATTTTAATGTAGCACCATTAGCCTTATAAATTTGATAATTTTGTCTATGTAAGAAATTATAAATACTACCCATTTGGATTAAATTGGTATTTACAACACCATTTAAAGCCGAAAGAGCCTGTTTTACAGACACATAAGGAATTCTGTCATTATTGAAATAATAAGTATCTATACCTTCTTTACCAATATGTTCATAGTATTGAACAGCGTTTACAAAAGCATGCCTATTAACAGTATAGTTAGCATCAGTATTAACTATTGAATTACTTACACACTGAGCAGCAACAAAAGGAGCAGTGACTACTGGAAGGCTTAAAGCTATAAATTTATTAAAAGATTTTTTCACAATTGCTCCTTATTTTTAATTAGTATCGTTCTTTTATTCTTTCGTAATTTTTCTTGTTTTTTACATAATATCAGTGAATTATTTCATCATCTGAATAATTTAATAGTTTAGCAACTCCGAGGGCAATTGCTAGCATTTGCGCTATAACATATTTATTTAAATTATTAATTGCGCTACTGATTGTACTAAATAATAAACAAATTTGTCTGTTTACATTGTCAGATAATATTAGTGGCTCAATATCAGGCTCAACATTATATTTGTATGCAAAAGAACCAATGAAATGAAGTATATCAGCAAATTCTTCCAAAGCCTTTTCACGATCGATTGTTTTATTAGCTTTTCAGTATTTAAATGATTGTACTTCATTAGCAAATTCAGCTGTTTCAACTAAAGTTGCAAGTAATTTCATTTCATCAAATTCAGCTTGACTTATTTTGCTACTTGAAGCATCAACATCATTACGATTAATAATTGCTATATCTAATTCTCTTTGCATTTCAAATATTTTTTTTAAATTCATGGCTAATAGTATAAACAATTCCTATATATAGTTAAATAATAAAATTTTAAATAAAGCATGTAAATTTATAAGTAAAAAAAGTGCTTATTATGTAAATTTTATACTTTTTGGCAGCATAGTACAAATATGTTTTTTGTAAAATGAATATACAACTTTAGTAAAAGTATGATAGTTAAAGTGCAAGTAAAGAAGACTTTAGTTAGTTCTGCTAGAAACTAGATTTTAGTTGCAGCAACATACTTTACAAGGCTGTTTTATAGGCTTATAAGGCAATAAACAAAAGAAGCACATCAAATAAAGATGATGCTTCTTTATAGTCATGTTAATTACTATTATTAGTATTTGTAGTCGATTCCTAATGCTTTTAAAATAGGAACTAAAACGAAGTTAAATGGCTTGTTGAAGTGTGGCAAGAAGTAAACGTCAGTAAGAGCAATTTCAGGAAGTGTTAATCCTTTTTGGATAGCTAGAGCTAACATGAAAATTGTTTCAGTGTGGATTGCATTGCCTCATGAACCAATTTGAGCTCCGACTAATTTTAGTGTCTTTGTGTCATATACGATCTTACATGCAACTTTTTCTGATGTACTCATAAATTCTGGACGGTCAAAGTCTTCAAAGTATACACTAGCTACATCTGTAAGTCCATTTCTTCTAGCAGCTTCTTCAGTGAATCCTGTACTTGTGTAGTGGCAACCAAAAACATTAATAGCATTTGTTCCAGCAACACCTGGGAATGGTACATTTAATCCTGCAATGTGTAATGCAGCTACAACACCAGTTTTAACAGCGTTTGTTGCTAAAGCAACGTGTGCATGATTTCCTGTTACACTGTGTTTAATAGCAGATGAATCACCAATTGCATAAATGTTTTCATCTCCTAAGATTTGTTGGAAGTCATTTACTTTAATAGCGCCATTAGGTAATTTTTCAGCATCAACCATTTCTGTTCTTGGTCTAAAGCCAACACTCATTATTACTAAATCAGCAGCATGTTCGCCTTTGTCAGTAACAACAGCTGAAACATCTTTACCATTAGCTGACTTAAATTCTTTAACCATTTCGCCAAGAGCTAATTTAACACCTTCGCTCTTAATGTTAGCTTCCATAATGTTTGTAAATTCAGGGTCAAAGTAGTTTCCAATAACTCTAGGGTTGTTGTCAATTAAAGTAACGTTTTTGCCTTTTTGTCAAAATGCTTCTGTAAGTTCAATTCCAATGTATCCTGCGCCAACAACAACAACATTTTTAATTTTGTCATCATTTGCTAATTCAACTAAGTGTTGAGCGTGTTGGAATAATTTTGAAAGAACGATATTATTGTATTCAATACCTGGAATCTTAGGTTCAATTGGTCATGTACCACCAGCAAATACTAATTTGTCATAAGTATCTGTAAATTCTTCACCAGTTTTTAGATTCTTAACAACTACTTCTTTCTTGTCTTTGTTAATTTTAATTACTTCATGTTCAGTTTTTAAGTCAACACCATATTTGTCTCTTAAAATTTCAGGAGATGAGTAAAATAGACCGTCAGGTTGACTAAATTCACCACCTACTCAAACTGCTATACCACAACCTAAAAATGACACGTTTGTGTTTCTGTCATAAGCTGTAATTTGAACATCTTTATTTACGGTTTTAACTGTCCTGATAAATGAAGTTCCTGCGTGGTTTGCTCCCACTAAAATAATCTTCATATAAGTCCTCCAATTTAATATAGTAAAAAAATTTTAAACTTTATTTAATACTTAAAATTAAATATGAAAAAATAATATGTAAATATGCAAAAAAATATAAAAAATAGAGCCTATAAATTTCTATAAGGCTCGCTTTTTATTTCTTCTAATGTAATTGCAACATCTTTAAAATTGTTACTTAATTGCTTATGGATATCATAAATAAATGCTTGTTCATCTAAATGGCTTATTTCTAGTAAAGGAATGCTAAGTTCTTTGTATGTTAGCCAGTCACTTCATTTAATATCACTTGTGATAATTAAATCATATGTACTATCAACTTTATTTATTTCACTTATTGAACCTGAACCTGAAAAAATTGCGATATTTTTAATAATTTTACTCTTTGCATCTTCAAAATCAATATTAGTGCGCATTTGATGTAGGTTTAATTTTTGGTTGATAAGTAAAACTAATTCTTTTAATGTAAAATTAACATTTTTAATTGCTATAGGATAGTTTGAATTTTCAAAATGGGCTATATTTTGCTCTAATTCAAGCATTTTTGCAATTTGAAAACTGGTGCCAAATTTATGATTGTCATAATTAGTGTGCAGGCATAAAACATTAATACGTTTTTGTTTAAGAGTTTGTAAAATCTGCTTTTTATAAGGAGCATATATGAACTCTTCTTCTCAGGTTTTATAAAACTTAAATGGATGATGGGTAATAATTAAATTTGAATTTGAGTGTAGTGCTTTTTTTAATACTTGGGAAGTTAAATCAAGTGCAATTATGATGCCACTTAGTTTCTCACTAAGATTAAATTTTAGTGATCAGCCAGCAGGATCTCATTCTTCCTTATTTTCCAAAGGATACTGTTTTATAAGGTAATTCGTAATTTTTCTTATTTGCATTTACTCTATTCCATGAACACTTTTAAGTATCTGCTTCTTTCAGGGCTACTCTTAAGTTTTCTTAAAATTTTGTTTTCAATTTGTCTAATTCTTTCTTTAGAAACATTTCTTTCTAAAGCAAGTTCTTCTAATGAAAACACTTTGTATTTTTCACCGTTATTATCAAAACCAACGCCATATCTTTTGCAAATTAATTCATATTCATCTGCATCAAGTGTGTCTTTTAATATTGCATTTAAAGTTTCAACTAACTCTTCATGAGAAGCGTAATCAACAGGGTTTACAACACTTTCATCTTTAACAAAGTCACTAAATGATGAGTCATTTTCTTTTCCTATTTGCTTATCTAAAGAAATAGGGTCGATATTAATTTTTCTAATGTGTCTAACCTTTTCAGCAGTAAAATCATTGCCATATCTTTGCGCAATTTCTTCATCAGTTGGATCAACACCATTTTCTTGTTGTAACTCACGCTCAATTTTTGTTATTTTGTTAATTGTTTCCACCATATGAACAGGCACACGGACAGTTCTAGACTGATCAGCTACAGCTCTAGTAATTGCTTGACGGATTCATCAAGTTGCATAGGTTGAAAACTTAAAACCTTTATTTACATTGTACTTTTGTACAGCCTTAATAATTCCCGAGTTACCTTCAGAAATTAAGTCAATAAAGCTTAAGCCTCTGTTTTTGTATTTTTTGGCATTATTAATAACTAAACGCAAGTTTCTTTTAATTAGCTTATCTCTAGCTCTTTTGCCTCTAAAACCACCTTTATCCATTTCAGTAGCTAGCTCAAATTCTTCTTCAGGTTGTAATAATTTACCATATTTACCAATTCAACGCATGTATCACTTAACAATGTCATTTGTTTCAGTAAGCTTATTTTTAAGGTCTTCTTTTTTAACTGATAAATTAGCACTAAGGTCAATTTCTTCAGCTGAGAAATCTTCTAACTCCAGAGTATCTAAACTAAGTTTATTTTTAGGTTTTCTACCTCTTTTACCTTTAGTAGCATTTTGGTCATTATCGCCTGTTTTATAGGTTATTTCGTCTTCTTCATCATCTTCATCATAACTTGAGTCATGATAATCATCATCCATTAGCATAAAGTCTTCAGACTCTTCTTCATATGAATCATACGAATTATCGCTGTAGTTGCCAATTAATTTTGAATACTCTGAATCGTCTTCTAAATCTTCAGTATCGCTAGATTTAACTTGCATTTTGTTATCTAAGCCGTCATCATATCCTTTTGATTCATCAAGCTTATTCATAGACTTTTCGGCATCAACTTCATCCATGATGTCATCACTATTAACAAATGAAGCATCACCATCGTCAAAGTCATCTGCAAGAATATTTTCTTCTAAAAGAAGTTCTAACATAATGTCCATATCATCATCAGGAACTTCTACTTTAATTGAATCTAAGTACTCATAAACTTCTTCTTGAGTTAAAGTACTTTTGCCTAAATTTTTAAGGTGTGACTTTATTAATTTAACTGTCGCCTTTAGTTCACTTTTTTTACTCATTCTGCTCCTCATCATCCATTTTTAATTTGTTTTGCCTTTGTTTTTCTAAAATTTCCTTCACTATTTTGTCATTTGTAAATATACCTGACCCATTAGCCCCTAGATCATTAACAATATAGTGGTTGTATCTTTTTAGATCATCATCCCTAGCTCTTTTATAAATTTCTGCAAAATCATTTTCTAATTGCGCTATGTCCTTACTATCAAAATTTAATTTGCTTATAAATAAGTCTTTACCTTCTTCGGTAAATTTTTTAATTATGTTTTTCGCTTCATATTCATCAATTTTTATGTGATTAATTAACTTTTTGTAAATGACTTTAAGATCCTTGTTAAATTCTAAGGCACTTGAATTAAGCTCAATTGATTCAAATGGCTCCTTAGAATAATTTTTGTAAAAAAATTCTTGTAAATTAGGATAGTGAAGCAAAATTAGCAACATTTTTTCAATTCAATTTTGCTTATGTTCCTGTTTTACAGGCTTATAAAGCTTAGGGCTGCTAAAATTTGGCAGCTCACTAAAACTTTGACTATCTACAATATCATCGTAGTAAAACGAATCATTAAATTCATAAGATTCATCATAATTATTTAAATTTACATTATTGAAAGTGTCAAAATCATTATTAAAACTTTTGCCTTTGTCGATTATAAAGTTAATATCTCTATTGTATTCTTTTTTTAATTTTTCATTAAAAACTGATGCAGCATTTTGCGACAAGTATGCTCAAAAAGGATAAAATTCGGTACCAAATTTTTGAAACTGCATTTCATTAACATTGATTATGTTAAAACCGTCATAAAGACCAAATTTTAAGCGCAAGTAATCATATACAAAATATATGTATAAACCTGCATCGTTAATTAAACTTTTAACAGAATCGGCACCATAGGTATTTAGTAGCTCATCAGGGTCAAGTTTACTATTGCTTTTTACAACATAAATGTTAGTGTAATTATTTTGCAATAGCGTTTTAATAGTTTTAAAAGTTGACTCTTGCCCTGCATTATCGCCATCTAAAAATAAAATTATTTTTTTAAATTTTTGCAACTTATAAACATGTTCTATTGTTAAGGCTGTTCCCATTAAGCAAACTGCTTCATTAATGTTGCATTTATTTAGAGCAATAACGTCGAAAAAGCCTTCTGTAATGACAATTTGGTTAAAATTGTTTTCTTGATAAACATTGTTTAAGTTATACAAAATGCTTGATTTTTTAAAATAATTATTGTCCGAACTATTTATGTATTTTGGCTTAGAATCATCTAAGGCTCTTGCACTAAAACCAACTATTTGATTTTGTTCATTTCTGATACCAAAAGTAATTCTGTTTTTGAAAAACTCTTCTTTAGTATTAAGTGAAATTAGTGAAGCATTTGACAAAATGCTTATTTCATTTTCTATTTCAGCAGCAAAAACTTCTTTAAAACGCATCACAGGTGCATAGCCAATGTCATATTTGTTGCAGTCATTGTAACTTAAGTTACGTTTTTTTAAAAATGCCTGAATTATAGGGTTATTTGACTTAATAAGTTCGGATTTATAAAATGAATTTGCTTTATCAAGTGCTTCATAAACCTTAATATCAGTTTGACTTAATTTATTTTGGCTATCACTTTCATATGTGTTTTCAGAAAAGTCAAAGTCAATACCAGCTTTGTTAGCTAAATATTTTAATGATTCAATGTAGCTTCATTTTTTAAAAAGTTTTAAAAAAGTAAGCGCATTGCCACCAGTATTGCACACAAAACATTTAAATATCTGTCTACGTGTGTCAATACTCATTGATGGATTTGTGTCGTTATGAAAAGGACAAAGAGCAACGTAAGATTGCCCTTTTTTTCTTAATTCAATAAAGTCTCTAAGAACATCAACAATGTCATTTGATGCAATAATATTGGTGGCAATTTCATTTGAAACTCTTGACATTGTTGTGTATTGTCCTTTCTTAATTATTTTACTTATAGGGCTTATTTAAAAGTTTTTTGGGCAAATTCATATAAGTTGGAAATGCTAATTCTTTCTTGAGACATGCTGTCTCTATTTCTAATAGTTATGCATTCATCATTTAATGAATCGTAATCAATTGTGATGCAATAAGGTGTACCAATTGAATCTTGACGTCTGTATCTTTTGCCAATTGAACCGGCATCATCATAAGTGATTGGAATATTAAATTTAAGTAGTTGCTTATAGATTTCTTCAGCTTTTTCATTTAGTTTTTTAACTAAAGGTAAAATTGCAAATTTATATGGCGCAACTGAATTTGGCATTTTTAAAACAACTCTAGTGTCATTTTCTGAAACTAACTCCTCATCATATGAATCAATTAATAAAGCAAGCATTAATCTGTCTAAACCCATAGATGGTTCGATAACATAAGGAATCAATTTTGCATTAGATAAAGGATCGAAGTATTCTAAACTTTCACCAGTAGCTTGCATATGTGCTTTTAGGTCAAAATCTGTTCTGTTAGCAACCCCGAGTAATTCACCTCAGCCAAAAGGGAACAAGTATTCAATATCACTTGTAGCACTTGAATAATGGCTTAATTCATCTTGCTCATGGGCTCTAATTCTGATATTTTCATCCTTAATTCCAACTAGGTTTGCAAAAGTTTTGCACTTATTTAAGTATTTGTCAAAGATTGATTCTGAATCTTTTGGATCATGAAAGACTTCTAGCTCCATTTGTTCAAATTCTCTAGTTCTAAAAATAAAATTGCCTGGTGTTACTTCATTTCTAAAACTTTTGCCTACTTGGCCAATGCCGATTGGAAGTTTTGCTCTAGTGCTTCTTAAAACATTTTTAAAATTGACAAAAATACCTTGAGCAGTTTCAGGTCTTAAGTAAATTAAGCTCTTCTCGCCCTCAATAATTCCTTGTTTTGTTTCAAACATTAAGTTAAACTTACGTATTTCACTTCAAGAGCATTTAGAATTGTCATATTCATTTACATTTTTAACTAAATATTCATGCATTTGTGCAAAACTCATTGCTTCAGGATTTAATGTTGAATCAATTTCTTGAATAATTTTGTCAGCCCTATATCTTTTGCCATTAATTTTATTTTCAATTAAAGGGTCATTAAAATTAGAAACGTGTCCTGAAGTTACTCATACCTTAGGATTCATTAATATTTTAGAATCGATTAGGAAGTTATTGTGCTCACTATATATAAATTCTTTTTTTCACAAATCCTTGATATTTTCTTTTAAAAGCGAACCAAGTGGCCCATAGTCTCAGGTATTAGCTAATCCGCCATAAATTTCACTGCCTTGAAACACGAAACCAGTTGCTTTTAGGTGATTTATGATGCTAGCCATATTTTTGTCATTATTATTCATATTTCCCAAATTTCCTACATATAAATTTAAGTATTATTAATAATACTTATTTATTTTGAAAAAAGAAATACAAAAAACAACAATTATTAAAATTATTGTTTATTTGCTAATGTTTATAAGCTTTTGAAGATTTTAACATCAGTTGTTAAGTGGACAATACCTAAAATTGAAATAGTTATTATTGCTATTATTAATAAAACTAATAATGTTACAGCAGCAATGAATAAAACATTCTTTTTAGCAACTGTGCCTTTTTCTTTAGATTCTTCTTGTACTAATATTTGTTCTTCTGCTGGAAGGGTGTAATCTTCTATAGCAACACTTGGAGCAACACGATCTTCATAGAAGTATGGTTGATTTTCAACTGCTAAAGGCGCCTCATCAACTGGCATTGCTTCTTCCATCATAGCAGGTTGAGCAGCCATTTCTGGTTCTTTAACTTCTTCAGTAGGCATAGGCTCAGCCATCATTGCTACTGGTGCAGCTTCTTTTTTTGCTTCTTGAGAATCTTCTTTAACTAAGCTATATTGAATAATTGTAGCTTCTTTAGTTTCAGCAGCTTCAGCAGGCATAACTTCTGCTTCTGCTTTTTCTTCAGTAGCAACAGTTTGCATTGGCTCTTGCACTGCTTCAGGCTTAGCTAGTTCATAGTAAATTAATGTTGGATTCTTAACTTCCTTGCTTTCGCTAGCTTCTTTTTTGAATTCAACACTCTTAGTTTCAACAACATCTTCTTTATCGTCTGCTAATTCAATTTCACTAGTTTGCTCTAATCCTGGTTGGAAAGTAACAATTTTATTATTGTCGCCTGCATCAATTAAAGTAACTAAGTATTTTGAACGCTCAACTAAATATGGAATTGAATAAGTGTATTCACTTACAGGCACAAAGCCTACGTGCATAAATTCAACTAAAACAAATGACAATTCTCAGCTTACTGAAATTAATTTACTTTCAGCACCTTTATAAAATGCTCTGTTAGCATATGAATCATCCAATTCTTCGCTTGGTTCTAGTTTTGAAAGCAACTCAATAGAAATTGTTTTAAATTCATCATGCAATATAGTAATTAATCTTAGTCCTTTATCGCTCATTCTAGCTTTTTTATAGGCAATTGAGCTATCGAAGTCACTAAAGCTTTTCTTAATTCTATTAAAGTCTTCTCAGCTTATTTTCTTGCTATTTAAACCTTCTATAACTTTTTTAATTTTTTCATTATAAAGGGCTGTAGCACCAAAAATATCAGAACCTTTTAATTCTATAAATTGCACATATTTAACTTCTTGACGAGCTAATGTATTTTGTTTTAGTAAGTTAATTTTGTTTGATATTTCTTTAAGCTCTAATTCTTTTTTAGCTAATTCTTCTCTAGATTGCTTTAGCTCTTCAGACATATGTTCATCTGTAGAATTTATTTGCTCTTGCAATGATAAAATTTTGGTTTCGTATTGTACTTTGATGTGTTCAATGTCAACTAAATCTTTACGTTTTCTTTTTGAAATTTCCAAGTTTAATGGGAAGTATGTAGCAGGATCTGAGATTAAAATAAAATCCTCGCCTTCAATCATTTTCTTGCCCTTTTTAATTTCGGCGTCTCTATCACGCTTGTAATTGTATGGATTTATTCCTAATTCATGGCAAACACCATCATAAGTTGCTTCACCGTCAAAGTCTTTAGTTTTGATGTAGTAGTATCATTCGCCATCTTCATAATCAATTGTTAATTGACCAGCGAAAATTCTTTGATTGTCTTGGAATCAAACTGCTGTTTCATAATCTAAGAGCATATACCAATTCAAAGCATCTTCACGTGTTTTAAACTTTGCTAGGCCTTTTTTTACTTTAGGGTGTTTCAATAATCAAGGGAATTTACTATCTTGTTTAAATTCATAAGTACAATTAAGTCTTTTCATAATGTTGTTGCTCCTCGATTTAATCTCAACTAAATAAAAAAATATATGTTTTCTCTAATTATAGCAAAATGCCGCATTTTTTATCATTTTAGTGAATATATTTTCATCTTTTATGCCTGTTTTAAAGACGTTAAGAAAAACAAAAGGCTGTTGTTTTGCTTTTTGTTGCTTAATTTTAAGACAGAATGCTTAGTTTATGCAAATATGCCTATAAAACAGGCATAAAAAGAAATTTTTGCCATTATTTTATTTTTCATATTTTTGCCATTTGTATTTAAATTCTAAATTTATATTAAAATATTTATATACAGGGTGCCTGAATTATTAATCTATAATGGCTGAGAATATACCTATAAGCTGATCTAGGTAATGCTAGCGTAGCACATAAACGAATGTATATTCGAAAAATCTCCCTGTATTTAAGGAGATTTTTATATGAAGAAAATAAATTTATTAGCTAAGTTAGGTGGTTTTGCATTTTTAGCTGCAACACCTTTAGTAGCTGCTAGATGTGGTGGTGGATCGCCATATCAAAATAATGCAGCTAATGAAGCTGCTGCTAATGAAAAAATAGAAGATATTGTTTCTAAATGAGATTCAACAATATCAATAACAAATGGTTGAGTTAATAAAGGTTTTCAAGGTACAAAATTAGAAACTGATTTTTTAGAATTGTTAAGCAAAAGATTTAATGAGCTTAAAAATAAAGATTCTAAAACCAAAGATTTGCCTGAAGTTAAATTTGTTATTAAAGTAGATGGTGATGGATCATACTACACTAAGTTAACAGCTGACAACAAAGAAAATGACTTATACATTGCAAACTATACTGAATATGTAAATGAACTATGAAAAGATGGCAAATTCAATCCTGAATTTGCACCTAAAATAGTTTCACAAGCAAGTACATTGCAATTCACATGAGGTGCTGGTGATAATGATGTGTATGTTGACGGTTCTTCAAAAGACAAATTACGTGTTCATGCAGATCAAAACAACATCAAATGAACTAAAGAAATTGGCAAAGAATATCCAGAATGATCTGAAGTAACTGGCGAAGGCAAAAAACTTCATTTTGATGGTTCAAAATACACTAACTTCTACAAAAAAGACAAAGTTACTTATGTTTATCATGGAGCTATCTATATCTCAGGTAATAAAGCAACTAGAGATGCAATAGTTAAAGCATGAGAAGAAAAGAAATGAGAAGATTTCTACAAACATGTAATAAGTTACAAGAAAACTTCTAGTGCTGGTAAATACAAATATCAAGCAGCTCTTTTAGCACGTCACTTTGGCAAAGATTTAGCAGAAATTAACAAGTTCTTACAAGAAAATCAAGACTATGTTGTTAGAGGTAAAAGTGCTGGCGATTCTTTAGGAAAAGAAACCCAAGACAAAGATACCAATAAGAAATTGACACCACACATTAGCTTTGGCGATGAAGGTGAATACAACTGAACATTTTCAGAAAAAACAGGTGACAATGCCGGTCAATTTAAACCAACTAATTTCAAAGAAGGAAAATCATATGAAGATGCTGAAAATGATGTTGTTAGAGTGCTAACTTTAACTAACCCAGCACCATATGATATGGTTTTAGGTAGAACAGGTTTATCACAAACACAAGTTAACTTGATTTCTAAAGCATTACAATCATTATCATTAGAAGAAAACCAATACGGTATTTACACAGGTTACAACAAATTCCAACCAATAAACATGGAATTGTTAGAAACACTAACTAAGTTCCAAGTTCGTGCTGAATCAAAACAAGACTTTGATAAATTATCAGTTGTTAGTCCTAGCGCGAAATAATGTCTAAAGTTATTGAATTAAAAGGAATTTACGCTAAGTATAATAAGAAAAGCGACTACATACTTGAAGATCTAAATTTAGATGTTGATAAAGGCGAGTTTATAGCTATAATCGGGCCAAGTGGTGTAGGCAAAAGTACACTTTTTAAGGTTATAGTTAATGCCCTTGAAATATCAAAGGGCAGTGTTAGACTTTTTGGCCAAAACATCTATAAAACAGACAAAAAAGACAGTAATTTAATAGAAAATAAGTCTGATGAAGCACACAAAAATATAGAGAATGAACATATTTCATGTTGAACTTTTGCTTATAAAAATAATGAGCAAAGTCCTGCAAGAGAACTAGCGAAAAAGCAATGCTGTAAGAATAAAAAAATATCTTACAAAAAGCAAAAGAAAAGTATTATGTCAAGAATTGGCTTTTTAACACAAAAGCCCAATTTGATAAATACTGAAAATGTTTATAACAATATAACTAGATCAATTTCTCAATACAAAAATTGATTTTATAAATTGTTTAGCATAATTACTAAAGAGCAAAAAATTAATATATTCACTAAGCTAGATGAATTAGGAATTTTAGATAAAGCATTTTACAAAGTTAGCGATCTTAGTGGTGGGCAACAACAAAGAGTTGAAATTGCTAAATTATTAGTTAAAAATGTAGACTTAATTTTAGCTGATGAGCCTACTTCAAACCTTGATAGACTAACTAGTTTAGAAGTTTTATCACTGCTAAGAGAAATAGCTAATCAAGGAAAAACTATTATTGTTAACATTCATGACTTAAGTTTAGTCAAAGAAAATTTTGACAGAGTTATTGCTATTAAAAACAAGACAATTGTATTTGATAAAAAAACTAAAGATGTTGAGCAATGAGAACTCAATTCAATAATTGAAACAAAGATTTAGTTAAAGAATCAACATTTTTTAAATACAGATATGTAAATAAAAAATCAAATACGTCAACAAGCTGAAAGTTACATCCAATTTACTTTCACATCTTGTTTATAGCCATTTTGGCAATTTGCATATATTCCGTTTATGCCTTATCTGGCAGAATCAAATTTTCTAACTTGCATGATGTTGGCGAGAAATTAAAACGTTTATTTTCTTTTGGAAATAAATATACTGAAAGAACCGGAAGGTTCGATGGTAAGTTTGAAAACTTGTTGCTTGAAACAATGAAGGTGCTTTGAGTAACTATTAAGTTAGCACTTACAGGAACTTTCATTGGCTTTGTGATGGCACTAGTTACCGCTTATTTCTCTTTTGCTACACCAACAAATAAATACAGCGCTTTTTTAGTGTTTGTCATTATGCTAATTTTGCGTTCTATTCCAGAATTAGTCTTTATTCAGATCTTTATTCTTAGCATTCAAAACGAGCTAAGCTTACTGTTAGTTTACATATGATTTACATGACTATGGTTGCATAAGTATTATGAAGAATTACTTGTTTCTGTTGATTTAGAAGCTTATAAAATTTCTCTTATGCAAGGTAACTCAAAAACAAAAGCTTTTTTTAAAGAAATTTATCCAAGAGTTAAAAACAGAATAATTGCATTGTTTATCTTTTCATTCGAATCCAACATGAGATGAGCATCAATTTTAGGTGCTCTTACTCTTCCTGGTATTGGTAAGTTAATTTACTATGCATCACACAACATTACATACTTCAATGAATTAGGTATTCCACTTTTAGTGCTAATGGTATTTGTTTTACTATTAGAAGTACTTAATTATGTTTTCAAGCGGTTTTTATTTGAAGCTAGAACAAAAGTTATTTTGCCTAAAAAAAATGAAGACAAAATTTCATATTACAATAGACTTTCTAAAAAAATCAACGTCCGCAGAGCAATAATTGTTTTGATTTTTATGCTTTTTGCAGTTGTTTCAATCACAACATTTGCCACAACACGCATAAAAATTCATAACTTAGATGCAACTAAAAAGTTTTTTGAGCAAATATTTAACCCTGACTTTTCACATTTTAGTTTTAAAAGTGCTGATGTCAATCATAATCCAATATTACTTATTTGAAACTCATTACAATTTTCTTTCGCTTCCCTATTCATTTGTATTGTTCTGACACTCATTGCTATTAGACTTCAGTCTTTAAATCTAAACAGGTTATATGTTGCTGCAACAGCACGCTCATTAAATGTTTTAGTAAGATTAATCCCAACAACAGTTTTGTTTTATACATTTTTTAATATTTTTCCTAGCCCTATAACGTTATTAATGATAGTTGTTGGAATTCACCAAATGTGTTCTAAATCGAAGCAATTAACTGAGGTTGTTGATAATTTAGACATTGAAGCAATTAATAATATGCGGATGCAAGGTTATACCAATAATCAAATTTTTCTTAAATATGTCCTTCCTGCAATAAAAGTAGACTTTCTTTCAATGACAATTTTCTACTTTGAGCTTATTTTCAGAAATTCAATCACTTATTATGTTTTAGCAAGTCAAGAGTTACACATAGGAAGAAATATAAGCAGGTATCTAGACACAAGATTATATAGACCTAGAGTTGCTCTTTCATATGTATGACTAAGCTGCTTTTCAATACTTTTAATCAACATAATTGGTAGACTAGTTATCAAACGAGTTAAAAAATAAAGAGACACCAAAAGTGTCTCTTTGTTTTTTTATTGCTGTTTTATAGTGCTTTTAGTCAAAAACTCTATTTTGATTTTGCTTTATTTTTATTATTGATGCTGGCTCTAACTTCGCCGGTTGTTCTATGAATTAAAACTGAACCACTGTTTCTTTTTGATAATTCATTAGCATAATCAATTGCTTCTTTTTGAGTATTAAAAATTTTAGTGGCACGAAGGGCGCCTGAGCCTTTAACTTGTCAAACATCGCCTTTAGGAGTTACATGTCAAACAGTTACTTTTTTCTCATTTTTCTTATCTAAAGCGCTCATATGTCTCCTTATATGTATGCAATTAAATTATATTTCATTATTTCATTTTAGGCCTAAAATATAAGGATAAACATTAAATTTGGCCATAAATTTACTCATTATTTGCTTCTTGATTATCACTTATATTTTGTGCAATTTGTGACTTAACATTTTTGTACATGTTGACAATGAACTCTTCTCTTTCATCATCAGACATTTCATCTAAAATTAGATTATCAATTAGCTGTCTAAAAATAGGATCATTTTCCATTTCGCTTGTTATTAAGCTCTCAGAACCAAGGCGGTCTTTAAAGATCTCAGTCATTGTGTCATATGCAATGTTACTTAACATTTCATCAAACTTTTTGCTTCCTTCTTGCGTATACACTTGGTAAGGATTTTTTTGCGCATATTGCACTAAATTAGTGTGAGATCTAAGTTTATCCATTGTGTCAATATGATTTTGTCAATATTTATCAATTATTCTAAGTACAATGCTTTTTTCATATCATCTTACATAAGCTAAGTCAGTGTTATCTAGTGCTTTATCTCTTCATTTATGATAGCTAGCAATTAAAAAGTCGCTGACATACTGTAATAAATCATTGTCGTGCAAGTCTTTTATATCTTCATATAAAAGTTTAGTTCTGATACCCTTGCCTAATATTGTTTCATTAATATACTCAATAAAGTCATGGTACTTAAAAATATTACCCTTGTCTTTAAATTTAGGCATATTAGTAATCATGTTAGCCGTACTTTTAATCATTCTGTTGATAACAAACTCAACGTCGTCATTAATTAAAATTAAGTCTCTTTGTGCATAAAATAAATCTCTTTGTTGACGAATAACATCATCATAGTGCAATACGTTTTTACGCGTGTCATAGTTAAAGCCCTCAATTTTTTTCTGAGCTTCTTGAAAACCATATAAAAGAGATTTTGTAGTTACCTCTTTGTCGCCATCTTTTTTAAATTGTTCTTTAAATTCTTCGTAGTTAGAAAATCTACGCATAAGTTGATCATCAATTGAAAGATAAAACTTAGATACACCTGGATCACCTTGACGTCCAGAACGACCACGAAGCTGGTTGTCAATTCTTCTACTTTCAGCTTTATCAGTGCCAAGTACATATAGCCCACCTAAAGCAAGTGCTTCAGCACTAGGCTTAATGTCAGTTCCTCTACCAGCCATATTAGTAGCAATAGTAACAGCTTTAACTTGACCAGCATGTGAAATAATTTCAGCTTCAGAAGCATTTTGCTTAGCATTAAGCACTGTATGAGGAATTTCAGCATTAACTAATAATTCATGCAATAATTCAGAATCCTCAATTTGAGCAGTACCAACTAAAACAGGTTGGCCATTTTCATATAACTCTTTAACTTTATCAACAACAGCCATTCATTTAGCTTGGTATGTAGCATAAATAGAATCTTTTAAATCTTGCCTAATTACAGGCTTATTAGTCGGAACAACATTTACTCTCATGTTGTAAATGTCGATAAATTCTTGCTCCTCAGTTTTAGCTGTACCAGTCATACCGCAAAGCTTATCAAACATACGGAAAAAATTTTGATAAGTTATAGTAGCCATTGTTTTAGTCTCGGGCTCAATTTCAACCATTTCTTTAGCTTGAATAGCTTGTTGCAAGCCTTCACTATATGATCTTCCTTCCATAATCCGGCCAGTAAAAGCATCAACTAATTCAATTTTGCCATCTCTAACAATGTATTCAACATTAATTTTCATAACTTTATGAGCTCTAAGTGCATTTTGAATTCTATGCACTATTTCCGAGTTTTTAATGTCATATAAATTATCAAAGTTGAAGAATCTATTAGCTTTTTGCACTCCATTAAAAGTAAGAGAGATAGCTTTAGTTTCTTCATCTATTTCATAGTCATTTTCGTCAAGTGTTCTGACAAATTGATCAGAAGCTAAATAAACATTTGAATCTTCAGATTGGCCACCTGAAATAATTAAAGGAGTCTTAGCTTCATCAATCAAAATCGAATCAGCTTCGTCAGTTAAACAAAAGTGTAAGCCCCTTTGCACTTTTTCCTCAATGCTAGAAGCCATATTATCTCTTAAGTAGTCAAAACCTAGCTCAGAGTGAATTGAGTATGTAATGTCACAAGCATAAGCTTCCCTTTTTAAACTAGGATCCATTTGTGCCCGATTAATGCCAACACTAAGTCCCAAGAATGCAAAAACTTGCCCCATTTCTTCGGCATCACGTTGTGCTAAGTATTCATTAACTGTTGAAACAATAGCGCCTTTACCGCTAAGTGCATTTAAATAAACTGGCGCTATTGATGTAATTGTTTTACCTTCACCAGTTTTCATCTCGGCAATTGAACCTAAATCTAGTAAAACTCCACCAAGCATTTGCACATCATAAGGTCTTTTGCCTAAAACTCTTTTAGTAGCTTCCCTGCAGACTGCAAAAGCTTCAGGTCTAATTTTTTCTAACGATTCGCCTTCAGCTAACCTAGCTCTGTATTGTATTGTTTTGTTTTTTAATTCTTCATCACTTAATTTAGAAATAAGAGGCTCAAATTGATTAATTTTTTTAAGCACTCTTTCAGCAATTCTCATTTCAGTAGACTTAAATAGATTCATACTCATAATAATAGTAATTTTATACTAATATAAAGAATTACTATTTATATTAAAGCTTTAAACATATTTTTAATATTAATATTTAATTTAAATTACCGCTATATTACGCTTTGCTTTTGAAGTAGAAAAGTTTTATGCAATTTTCCACTAAAATGACCAAAAGTGGCTATTCAATGGCAAATATGGCGCAAAAAATGTATCATAATTACAAACAATTATTTTAGAGGTTATTTAATTATGAAAATGAAAGCTTTAGTTTATCATGGCGATCACAAGATTGCCTTAGAAACTGTTGATAGGCCAATTATTCAAAAGCCAACAGATGCAATAGTGAAAGTGACTAAAACAACTATTTGTGGTACAGACTTAGGTATATATAAAGGTAAAAATCCTGAAGTTGCTGATGGTAGAATTTTAGGACATGAAGGCATTGGAATTGTTGAAGAAGTAGGTTCAAGCGTTTCAAATGTTAAAGTAGGAGACAAAGTTTTAATTGGTTGTGTTACACCTTGTGGTAAATGTGACAATTGTAGAAAACAATTATATTCACACTGTAGAGAAACTGAAGGTGGTTGAAAATTCGGTTATATGATTAATGGAACACAGGCTGAATATGTAAGGGTTCCATTTGCTGATAATAGTTTATATAAATATCCTGAATCAATTTCTGATGAAGTGGCTGTTATGTTATCTGATGCACTTCCAACAGGCCATGAAATTGGTGTGCAATATGGCGCTGTTACTCCAGGTAAATCAGTAGCGATTGTTGGAGCCGGCCCAGTTGGTATGGGTGCATTATTAACAGCTCAGTTATATTCACCAGCTCACTTAATTGTGATTGATTTTGATAAAAATCGTTTAGAAATGGCTAAAAAATTAGGCGCAACTCACACATTAGTTCCTGATGAATCATTATTAGCTAAATTACAAGAAATTGTAGGATCTGATGGTGTTGACGTAGCTATTGAGGCAGTTGGTGTACCTGCATCATGAGATACATGCCAAAAAATTGTTAAAGCTGGCGGAAACATTTCAGTAGTTGGGGTTCATGGCAAAAAAGTTGACTTCAACGTGCAAGATTTATGAATTAAAAACATTACAGTTACAACCGGATTAGTAAACACAAACACACTTCCAATGTTAATTAATGCAGTTTCAACAGGAAAATTACCTGTGCAAGGGTTAATTACTCACAGATTTAACTTATCTGATATGATGAGCGCATATGACACTTTCTTAAACGCATCTGATAACAAGGCAATGAAAATTTTCATTGATGCAACAAAATAAGTTTTACTTTTCGCCTTATTAATTTTTAAGCTAATTAAAAGGTTATTCAAAAACTCACAGGCCTTATCTGTGAGTTTTATTATAAAAATTTAGAAGCCCTATAAACCTATAAAACAGGCAAGCAAGGAAAATTGATTTGCTTTATATTATTTAGTTTTCTTTCTAAAAAATTTCTTTTTATTGCTTCCATCACCATAACTTTTTGTAAAGTTACACTTAGGAAAATTATCGCAAGCGATGAATTTATCCCCCCTTTTATTTCTTCTGATAACTAAATTACCATTATCATTAGGACAAGATTCATCAACCTTTTGCAAGCTCATTGATGTATGATCTAAGTTTTGAGAAGCGCTTTCATAGTTGTTTTTAAATTTATTATAAAAGTCTTCCATTACAGGAGCAACAGCTATTTTATTAGTCGCAATAAGGTCTAATTGATTTTCAACTTCAGCTGTATAGCCTTCATTAATAATATCTGGAAAGCCTTGAATTAATTTCTCTAAAATTAATTTACCAAAATCAGTAGGTACTAATGCAGAATTTTCAGACCTTACATATTCTCTATTTAGAATAATTTTGACAGTTGTAGCAAATGTTGAAGGACGGCCAACTTTTATATCATCTAGTTTTTCAATTAATGAACCTTCAGAATACCTTGCAGGTGGTTTAGTTTCTTTTCCTTCAATTACAAATTCTCTAACATTGACCAATTGCCCTATTTTATAGTCAGGATCGACATTTTCATTCATTTCACCTTTAACTATATAATATCCATCAAAAAGTACTCAACTTACATTTAGTCGAAATTCTAATTTATCTTTAGCAAACTTATATGTCTTATTAGCTCTAAGTGGTGGAGTTATTAAACACATAAGTGTATGTTCATAAATTAATTTATATATTTGATAATCATAATTATTCAAATCATACTTATTTTTAGCTTCATCAGGTAATAGTGTTATATCAGTAGGCCTAATAGCTTCATGGGCGTCTTGGTCACCTTTAAAACCTTTGACCTTATCTAAAACATATTCGTCACCATACTTAATTGAAATATAGTTTTTAGTTGCATTAACAAAAGTATGGCTTAATCTAGTACTGTCAGTACGTGGGTAACTAATTAAACCACCATCACCAAAACCTTCATAAAGTCTTTGTAATGAAGCTTGAGTAATAGATGAGCTAAATGGACTCTTTTTATATAAAGCTGCTTGTTTAAAAGGGGTAAGTGCTGGCAATGTTTTCTTAGATTCTTTTATATCTTTAACTACTAAAATATTACTTGGCAGAATATCAATACTCTTTTTAACAGTCTCTAACTCTTCAGGAAATACTCATGTTTTTTCAGCAGCGCTATGCTTAGGCATATAAATTGATGCTGCTAGTTGATCAGAAATCAAAGCTTCAACTGAATAATAGCCTCTAGGCACAAAATTTTCAATTTCTTTTTCTCTGTCAACTACCAATTTAAGTGCAATTGACTGTACTCTACCAGCTGAAGGAGTAGCTGGAGAATTAGATAATTTTCTTTGCATTAATTGGCTTAATCTAAAACCAATTATTCTATCTAGCATTCTTCTTGTTTTTTGAGCATCAATTAAATTTTGGTCTAATTTAGTTGGATTTTCAACTGAATATAAAATAGCATCCTTAGTTATTTCATTGTATTTAATTCTGGCAAATTTGCCTTCTTTACACTTTAAATACTTAACTAAATGATCACCAATAGCTTCGCCTTCACGATCAGGGTCAGTTGCTATATAAACAAAATCAGCATCTTTTACAGCAGCTTTTAGTTGCTTAACAACTTCTTTTTTAGCTGGATCAATCTCGAACTCAGGCTCTCATTTATTCATGTCGATGCCTAAGCCCATTGATCCTTTTTTGCTTAATCTTGCAATATGGCCGACTGAAGCCATTACATTATAATTTTCTCCAAGATATTTTTTTATAGTCTCCACTTTATTTGGGGATTCAACAATTACCAATTTATAACTCATAATTATGGAAAGTATATACTTTAAAATTTCATATAAAATTAAAAATTTAATATCATATTTCTTATTTATTAATATATTAATAAATCAAATGTGGAAAAAATTTTTTCCATAGGTTTAAGAAGGTGATATCAAAATTAATTTTATTTTGGCTGGTATTAATTGCCTTTTAAAGCTATAAAACAGCCTTTTTGGTCAATTTAACAATAAAATAAATATGCTTATGTAAAAATATTTTTCTTATATAATTAACAATGAGTATTTTATATAGACTAAATAACTTTTTCTTAAGTTATTTTTCAAATACTCCTTGATCATAGGTTATGATCCAGACGTCCAAAAGGAGATTTTTATTAATGAATAAGTATGAAATTATGTTAATTATTGATCCAGCAATTGACATGGCGATGGCTAATGAAATTGTTGAATCAGTTTTTGACAAAAAAAACATAAATAAAGTAGTTAAATTAGAAAATTCTACTTTAGCTTACCCAATTAACAAATCATCAAAAGCTCAATATGTAGTTTATACACTTGAAGCTAAAAGTGAATTAATTGCTGAATTTACTCGTAGAGCAAATATTGCTAAATTCATTTGAAGACAAATGGTTATAAATTTAGATTCTGAAAAAGGTTTTCAAAGATCTAAAAAAGCATTTAAACACAGAATTGCTAAAGACGCTAAAGTTGCTAACAAAGGTACAGGCGTTAAACAATTAATTGAAAACTTAGAAAAAACAATGTCACACAAAGCAAAGCATAGTTTTAAAAAAGAAGTTAAGAAAAGTAACTAACTATTTTTAAATTCATTTCAAAAGTTGGAGATAAATAATGAATAAGGTTTTATTAGTTGGCAGAATAGCTAGCTATATTAAGTTAGGTAAAATGCAAAATGGAGCTAGTTCAATTAAGACTTCAATAGCTGTAAAAAAGCCTAATAATCCAAATAATGATGCTGAGTTTATTGACATTATTGCAAAAGAAAATATTGCTGACTTTATTGCTAAAAACGTTTCTAAAGGAACATTAGTATCTTTAGAAGGCTACTTAAGTCTTTACAGATTTAAAAATAAAGCAGGAATGCCAGTAAAACTAACCTATGTAAATGTTCAAGAAATTACTGTGCTTTCAAAAAGCAATAAAAATATTGCTGAAAATTCTAAATTAGATAGTGCACATGTAACTTTGGATAAAGATATCCCAACTGCTGAATCAATTATTGAAGACTAAATTAATAGGAGAATAACAATGGCTAATTTTAAAAAAGTTAAAAAAGGCAGAAACTTAAGACGTAAGTGTGAATTGTGTGAAACAAACATTGAATATGTTGACTACAAAAATGTTGAATTTATAACAAAATTTATTTCAGGTATTGGCCAAATCAAACCTCATGTTTCAACAGGAACATGCGCTAGACACCAAAGAAAAGTTGCTAATGCTATTAAAAGAGCACGTTTTATGGCTTTAATTCCTTATACAAAGGATAAAATTCGTGTATTAGCACCTGCTGCTTTAGCAAATGCAACTCAACCAGCTGCTGAAAAAGTTAGAAAAGAAGCTGTAGCCGCTTAATAGCAATAAAAAAATCTAAAATCGCCGCAAGGCGATTTTTTAGTTTACTTTTTTAAAAAAAGTAATAAACAACAGTATTTATTCATAAACAAAAATTTTCTAAATTTGACCACTTTCTTTATTTTTGTACAACTAGATTTTCTAATTTTTTTAACCAGTGATATATACCGCTTTTTGTGATCTCCTTATTTTCCTTTAAGGAGTATAAATAAGCTATAGAAGACAAACTTTCATTCGGATTTTCTTTAATAAGATTAAAAAGTTTTAGCTGCTCATTGCTAAAGTTATTTTCAAGCTTTAGCTCATACATTAAGTTGATATTTTTAATGTATTTGATATTTGCATTTACTATTTTATTTATATTTGAAGCATCAATGTTTCTTAATCTATTAGTGTTATTAAAAAAGTCTCTACTTATAGTATTATCCATAAAATTAAAAAATGAAGTAGTGACCGAAATAGCTTTTAAAAAATCACTTATTTTCTCATGTTTTTTAATGTAAGCTATAAATTTTTTATTGTGTTTAATTTTGACAAAATTAAAGTCATATTCATTTAGTTTATTGATTATAACATCAATGAATTGCTCGTAATTTGAGGCAATTTGCAAGTGGTATGAAGAGTTATTAAGGTTGCTAATTGAGCCATTGCCAACAAAAACACCTTGAAAAAATGATGAAGGATAGCTAAATTCTTCAACTAACGAAAAATCATTTTTGTTTATTAAAACAACCGAATTTTTATTTTGGTATTGTATGCCAATTTTATTTAAGCTCTTTAAAACAGTGCTTTTGGTCAAATTATCATAAATTCTAAGCTTGATAATGTCATCTTCAATAATGCATTTTGAATATATATAACCTCTTAAAAATTCACTTGCATCATCATTATTTCTTTTTTTATTTAATATTTCAAGCTTAATCTCTTTAGTAAAATTCATCAAAAACACCTGCTTTAAAACTAATGTATAAATAATTATAAAAAAAGCAAAAGAATTTTACATAAAATTACCTTTGCTTTATTTTGTCTATTAAACTAATTTATCAAAAATATCTTCACCTGTTAATGAAACAGTTTCAACTCCAAAATTACGAGCTACAATGTTTCCAGTAGTACCTAAACCAGTAACATCATTTAAAACTCTTGGCTCTTTAAACATTTTTGAATAAATAGTTAAAGGTAGCATTTCACGTGTGTGGTTAAAGCCTGGATAAGCAGGATCATTGCCGTGGTCACTTGTCATAATTAACAAGTCATCTTTTTTCATCACTTGTATTAGTTTGCCAAGTTTTGAATCTAGTGTAGCTACATTTGATGCAAATCCATCAACATCTCTACGGTGGCCATAGTGTGAGTCAAATTGCACTAGGTTTACAAAAATAAATTTATTTTCTTCATCTAATTGAGCAAGCTCAATAGCTTTATCCATGCCATCAGCATCACCACTAGAGTGAATTGCTCTAGAAATTCCTTGGCCAACAAAAATATCGTTTATTTTACCTATAGCAACAACTTCAATTCCTGCTTCTTGCAATTTATTTAAGATCATTGGTTCAGGCGCATTTGCATAGTCATGTCTGTTAAATGTTCTAGTATATTTTCCATTTTCGCCAACAAAAGGACGAACTATAATTCTACCAACGTTTCACTCAGGTTTAGATGAACAAATTTCTCTAGCTGCCTTACCATATTTGTATAAGTTTTCTAAACCAATTCACTCTTCATGAGCAGCAATTTGAAGTACTGAATCGTTTGATGTATAAACAATTATGCTACCATTTTGCTTTTGTTCTTCAGCATATTGATCAATGATTTCAGTACCTGAACCAGCTTTATTGCAAATTATTTTTCTGTTATCAAAAGCTTTTTCCAATTCAGCGATTAAGTCTGCTGGAAAGCCTGTTTCGGTAAATGTAGGGAAAGGCACTTCGGTTTTAATTCCCATCATTTCTCAGTGACCTGCTAATGTATCTTTAGCATTTGAAACTTCTTGAATTCTTGATACATAAGCAAGTGGACTTTTAATGTGGTAATTTCCTTCTAATTGTGCAACATTACCAATACCTAATTTTTTTCATGTGTCAATGAAAAACATTGAACTAAGTGATGCTGAATATAATGTATTTGCTCCTGCATCACCGAATTTTTTTTGATCTTTATCTGGTCCAATGCCTAAACCATCAGTAACTATCATGAAAACTCTTTTAAATTTAGCCATTTCGCTCCTAATTAACCTATTTTAATGTATTAAAAGTACAACAAATTATAAACTATTGTGTATTACTTATATTATAGACTTTTAGCTGGCTTTGCTTGTGTGTTTAATAAAAAAATAGCACTAGGCTATTTAGTTTGATAATTCTTCTTTTGCTTCATTTTCATTTATAGAAACTACATTGTCATAGCCAAAAGGAGCTAAAAACATTAATGAAAGGTAAACTAAGTAAAATTCATCTAAAATTTTATTAACAATTAATTCAGTTACCATTTCTTTATTTAATGTAGGTGTTTTGAAGTATAAATCTAACAGTTGAGCAGGAGTTTTGAACCAAATAAAAGCTTCTTGGTTTTTAATTAAGATTGCTAAATCTTTGTCAAAAGATTTATCTTTACGGCTGTTTTTAAGGCTTATAGAGCTATTTATCGCAATACTGTCAAATTCATTTTTTAAGTCATTAAGGTATGATAAATTGTTTGTATCACTTGCTCATTTTTGCATTAATGAAGGCTCTTCTGAATTAATGTTTAGCATTGAAAATTCATCTTTTACTTCAACTTTTTTAAAGCCTTCAGGAGTGTAGTTACTTAGTTCATCAAAAAGTGTCACACTAACATTTTTGTTTAAATTTAGTAATTTAGCTGCAATACCAAAGTAAAGTTTGTTTTCTATTTTTTGGATTTTATCTTTATAAATAAGTGATTTAGCGCTCTTTAATTTCTTTATTTCTCTGTTGCTTAAATCATTGAGCTTAATTCACTCTTCACTTCTAAATTCAATATTTTGCATCCTAATAAGTTGCTTATTTGAAATAGCTTCATACATTTCATATTTATTGTTGATGATATTAAACTTGCTTAAGTTCTTAAAATTAGATGTGTTTTTAAAGAAACTAATATTTCCAAAATTAACTATTTTATTGCCATTTTCGTCATTTTGGTATCTTGGTTTTAGTCCAATATAATCAAGTAAATGGTCGGTTAATTCTCTGTTATTAACACTTGCCACAATATCCTTTTTTAAAAACGCTCTAGCATTAAATACTATTGGATAAAGAATACATCAAGCAACTAAAAATACAAAAGATAAGCTATAAAGTGAAGCTAGTAAAGGGCGAAAATGGTCAGGATTTAGTAGCCAACTATTGCCAGTTTTAAAAATAACTACAAAAGATATTGCAACTGATGAAAGCAGTAGAATGGCCGCAATAATAAATAGTGGAATACATACATAAGCCCCCACTGTTGCAAGGTTAATTTTTCTACTATTTTTCTTTTCAGCATAATATTCATTCAATTTAGCTTTAACAATTCCTTTAACAGGAGCATATTGTTGATGATTAAATTTTTCTCTTGAAAGTATTAAATTAAAATTACTCATAAGTCCCCCTTTTTGTTAAATTATTAATAAGCAAAGATATTAAAATTATATATTTATAATTCAAAATCTATTAATTAAATACAATATTTAAAGACATATAGAATACTTTAAAAAACAAATTTATTTTGGGGGAAATGATGCAAAAAGAAGAAGCAAAAGAGTTAATTAAGTCACTAGTTGAAAGAATAAATCAATGAAATTATGAATATTATCAATTAAATAAACCTAGTGTTTCCGACTTAGAGTATGATAAAGCTTTATTAGAATTAGAAAAGTTAGAAAAAGAACATCCTGATTTAATTCTTGATAATAGCCCAACTTTTAGAATCGGCTCTTTTGCTTCTGAAAAATTTACTAAATTTGTGCACCAAAAACCTATGCTATCTTTAGCTAAAGCCTATAACTATGATGATATCAATAGCTTTATAAACAACATTTCAAAAATTGTTCCTACTGAAAACATAAATTTTAATATTGAACCTAAAATTGATGGTCTAAGTATCGCCTTGCACTATAAACAAGGAAAATTGGTCAAAGCAGCTACAAGAGGCGATGGCTCTGAAGGCGAAGATGTTACTGAAAATATTTACCAAATTAAGTCAATTCCTAAGCTTATTAATTACTTTAATGATCTAGAAGTAAGGGGTGAAGTTTTTATTACTAAAGATAACTTTAAAAAAATAAATGAAAGTAATAATTTTGCTAATGCTAGAAATGCTGCTAGTGGAACTTTGAGACAACTAGATGCTAATATTGTTGCTGAAAGAAATCTTAGTGCATTTTTATATGAAATAGTTGAACCTGAGAAGCATGGCATTTATTATCAACATGAAGCGCTTGAGTTTATGAAAAATTTAAATTTCCCAACTAATCCTTTTTCAAAAGTAGTTGAGATTGAAGAATTAGAAGAATCTATTAGTGATTTTGCTGAAATAAAAAACAAATTAGACTATGACGCAGATGGATTAGTCATTAAGCTTAATGATTTACAAATGTGGGATAAATTGGGCAAAACTTCCAAGTTTCCAAAACATTCAATTGCTTTTAAATATGATGTTGAAGTAGCTTCAAGCAAAATAACTGGCATATTAACTTCAGTTGGTAGAACTGGAAAAATTACTTATATCGCAAACATTTTGCCTGTGTTATTAAATCAAACCACAGTCAAAGCTGCCACTTTGCATAATCATAATTTTATTAAGGATATGAACATTAATATTAATGATGAAGTTAATATTATAAAAGCAGGTGAAATCATACCTAAAGTTATAAGCCTAAAAGAAGAAAAAAATTACGTAGATTACTATAAAAAAGCCACAAACTGTCCTTCTTGTGGCTCACAATTAATGGAATTTGAAGGCATTGTTGATCAGTTTTGTCCTAATGATGAGTGTCCTGATAAAAATATTAATAATATTTATCATTTTGCTTCTAGAAACTGTCTTAATATTGTAGGCTTAGGGCTAAGTACTGTTAAAGATTTCTATCCTAAATTTATAAAAAATATTAAAGATATTTTTGACTTACATAAGTATAGAGCAGAGCTAATTAAACTCCCAAGATATAGAGACTTAAAGGTTGACAATATTTTAAATAGTATTGAGAGTGCAAAAAATAAAAAAATTAGCAAAGTTATATTTGCTTTAGGCATTAAGCATATAGGTCAAAGAGCTGCTAAATTAATTGCTGATAATTATGCTAATTTTGCAGAGTTACTAGACGATCATAATTTAATAAAGCTACAAAATACTAAAAATATTGGACCGAAAATAATTGAGAGCTTACTTGAGTTTATTTCGGTCCCTTCAAACCAAGACTTATTAACTTTTTTTGATACAACCTTTAATTATGAAGGCAAAACAAAAGCTATTAGCACTATTTTAAGTGGTTACTCTTTTGTTATAACTGGAGTCTTATCTGAGCCAAGAAGCCACTTTGTGAAATTAATAGAAGAGCACAGTGGAACCGTTTCCAGTGCAATATCAAGCAAAACTAGCTATTTATTAGCTGGTTCGGATGCAGGCAGTAAGTTAGAAAAAGCCTATAAAACAGGCACAAAAGTCATAAATGAAGAACAATTTTATGATCTTATAAAACAGTAATTTTTGTGGCTAATTTGGCATATGAAACAAAAATGTGGAATGATTTCCAATCAATTTACTTTTTTATTTTTGATTTTTAGCTGGTGCTATATATATATATATATATATGCCCCTGGCTATTGTTAAACTAATCAGGCATATATGATGTGCTTGATTTTTAATTTTTTTATTTTGCTATGTTTTTAAATGGAGCTAGTTTATGAATGTATTTAAGAAAAAGAGAAATAGAGTAATTATTTTTTCACTTGCTGCAGGTGCAGTTATTTCTACATCAACTGGTGTAGTTGTTTATTCATCTAGCTCTGATTCAAATTTATCAAGAATACTTTTTAATAATTCAACAGATGCTCAAGTAGCAAATAATAAAAATAACATAAGCAAGTCAACTGATTCAATTAAAGATAATAATGTAATTGAAAATACTAATCCCAAAGTTATTAAGCCAACTGAAACAGTTGTGCCAAAAGCTCCCGAAACAACTAGTGAAATTAGTTCTGCTCCTGAAATAAATAGAACAACCATAACTCCTGAAAGATCTGAGCCATCAATTACTAAGCCAAATGTAATTACAAAAGAGATTTATATTCACGGTGTTAAAGTTAATGCAACTATTGAAGTAGCTCTAGATAGGCCTGTTTCTGACTACGATAAAGAAAGGCACATAAATAACATAAATCCTTACCAAAATATAACTGTAAGCAGAGTGCTTAATGTCAAAGTAACTAATGAATTAAGAGAAAAGACTGTAAGCAGTGCACTTGATGGAAAAGATGGCACAGGATTATTTGCAGGTACATTTTTCAAAACTCTTGAAAATATTTTTAATAGCAGTAGTGACCTAGCTTCTGCTGAAGCAGTTGTTAGACAAAATATTGGGGTTTATAGAGACAATGTTCATCGTTATGAAAGACTGCTTAATAGTGCAAACGTAGTAAACTTTTTAACTGAAAAAGGCAAGCGAGAATACCCTTCAAAGAAGTTTGATTCAGAAATTCAAAGAAACATTTGACTTATTAATCATTTAGATAAAACTAAATTCACTACTTTAGCTAAAGATGCTGAAGCATTCTTAAGTCAAGGACTAGCAATTTCACCTAGATCAGCTATTATTAATGAAGATGGCACAATTAGCTCACATGGTTTTGCACCTGATGATCAATTTAATACAGTTACATCAAGAGTTTCAAGAGACAACCGTGAAAGAAGAGTCTTTGGCTATGATTCGCCATATGGTAGATCACCTGATAGTGTGTGAGAAGGCTCATATGAAGGCTGAAGCAAAGAAGATGTTACAGAAAAAGAAGAATACAAGAAATACAACGTAAGCAGTGCTGATGGAATTAAATTAACAAAGCTTACTAGAGAAAAAACTGATACTAGTGCTGGTGCACTTAATGAAGGACTGGTTGTAGAAATAGATGCAGCTAATTCTTCAGGCTATGGTAAGACTTTAGAGCTTATAAATAAGCTTAAAAATGACAAAGTACAAGTTACTTCATACAGAATTAAAAACATGGGCTCTAGCGATCCAAGTCAAGCATTTAAACAGATTCTTTTAGCCTTGCCAGATAATATCCCACAGCTTGAATTATTCTTCTCAGCTGAAGCTACAAACACAAGCAGTTTAATTGCACTTGAAAACAAACACATTAAGGAATTATCACTTTATACATTAGGTAATTCATTGCTTCATAAATGATCATTTAACCCTTTAGCATTAAGAAAAACTGAGTGAATTAACACAGTTGATTACAATGTAAGCAGAGACTTTTTGCCTAATGTAGCAATACCAACAAGAATTACTTTTGACACAATTGCTTTTGACAAAGAAGACTTTAAAGATAAATCATTTGACAGAATTAATGATGGACTAAGAATGGTGTATTTTGCTAGAAACAATGAACCATTTTTCCAAGCAGGATTAGGCCCAGGGCTAAATCCTGATCATAATGAAGGCAATAATAGCTATCCAATGGGCATTGATTTTTCTAGAATTGAAGGCATTAAATCACTAAGAAACTTAGTATTTAATGACGTAGTTAATCCAAGTAATACACCTAGAAAAATCAGGAGACTAACTTTATTTAATAATAATTCTTCATTTGAAATTTCTTCAGATGAACTAACTCATGCTAGTTTTGAACACTTTGCCACTGATGCTATGGATCAGTACTCTAAGCCAAAAATTATGTTTAGTAATGGCGATACAACTGATTCAATTAGAATAAGTGATTCTAAGAAATTAGATTCAAAAGCTATATGAAATTTATCTAAGTTTTTTGAATATAATGAAAAGCTTAAGTCAACTAAAAGCATTAAGGTTCCAGAAAGTGCAACTGAATTAAGAGATCAATTAATTAATTTAGGCTACAAAGTTGAAAATAGTGATGGCAATATCACATATACATAGAATTTACTTTTTAAAAGGAAATTAATTTATGAAAAAACTAAAGAAAACTTTGCTATTATGCTCATCTTCATCACTTTTGCCAGCATTATTAATTGCTGCTAAGTGTACTAATGATTCAAAAAAGGATTCTAAAGATGAGAAGAAAATAACTTTACTTAGCGATAGCGAATTTGAAAAATTAGTTAATGAAACAAACGATTTAAATGATCTTGCATCATTATCTTTTAATTCAAACTTTGGGCCAGGCAAATCTTTAGATAAAACATTACCAACTGAAATTGAAGAAAATCCTGGAAGCTTAAAAATTAGTGTTAAAGATAAATATTCAGAAAGCATTATTGTTAAAGTTCAGGGAGCATCAACTGAAAAAGATGCTCATAGAAATATTTCTAATATTAAAGGTGAAGTTAGTGTTTATGTAGGTTTTACAAACAAAAGCACAAGTAAAGAAATTTATAAAAACTTTACTCTTAAAAACTTAGCAAATAACCCTGTTGGAGCTGATCATAATGGCAGATTATCAGGTGATCCACTTGCTGCTGTTGGCGGACAACAAGGGTATCTTGATTATCATAAAAAGACACAAGCTGAAAGATTTAAAAAAGATAATAATGAATATGTAAACCAGCTTAAAGGTATGTTAAGTCGTGGCACAGGTAAGCAAGTGGATTTTAAGAGTTTTAGAGGTTTAACAACAACTGATGAACAAATCAAAAAGTTCAATGAAACAGCCAAATTAGTCAATTTTGATTCTTATGAAAATGCTGCATTAAAAGGCTTTACTGTTCCAGTTTATGAAAACGGCAAAGCAAGTTTGAAAGTTTATGATGCTCCAGAAATGTCAAAAGGCCCGTCACCTATCGATACAATTGGCAGAAACATTTATAGATCAAGTGGTTTAGCTAGAACATTGTTGAATGAAACTTACAAAACTATTGCTGAACAAACTTTCCAAGTTTCATTTACAACATTAAAAGATTTTGATGAGGAAATCAAGCAAGCTGAAAATTTAAAAAATCAGATCACAAGTTGGAACAGAGATCAAATAAATTCATTTACAGCAAAAGACAGGGCTAATCTTAAAGCTAATTATGAAACTGATGTTTACCAATTAGAGTTAGAAAGAAAAAGCCTTAGCGCTGAAGCGCTAAAAGGGTTAGAAAAAAGTTTTCAAGAAAGAAGAAAGAAGCTTGAGGATGATTTTCAAAAAGAAAATAGTAGACTTGAAAACATAACCAATGAAGAATTAAAAAAGGAAATTGAAAAGCACATAGAAAACTATAAGCAATTAAAAAGTGAAGGAAGAACATATTCATCAGTTTCAGGAACAATGTGAATAATGGATTTTATGATGCCTGAGAATGGAAAAGGCGCTACAAAGTTCTACTTCGGAACTAACTCTCACGTAGCAAAAGGCTTAACTGATAAAACTACTAAGTTTTCTATGTCAAGAATGAATGAAAATGTTGGTGTTGGCTCACATTTTAGATTAAATGACTTAGACGATAGATTTACAAGATTCCTTTTTGATAATGTTGACAAAGATGCAATAAATGTTATTTTCCAGGCAACCGACTTTTTAGACAGTAAGCCATCTGAATTCTTAGAATCATCACAAAAAGAAAAGTTCAAGGGCGTTGAAGAATTTATGGATTTTGCAGTTATTGAAATTGACTTTGAGAAAATCCTTAAAAATAAAAATGATAATTTCAGCGCAATATCTAACAGAAAAAATCTTACTTCTACTTATTCAAGTAAAAGCACTGAAGACATAGTTAAATTAATTACTAACAATTATCAATCTAAAACTGACAAACACGTTAAATTCAGAGCAGATTCATATCTTAAAGACTATAGCAAAATTGACAGACCTATAATTCTTGACACTAAAAAAGCTGATGAAGTTAAGAAATTTAATAATTTAGATAGCTTATACATTCTTGGCTATCCTTCTTCAACTGGTGACTATTTCCTAGAAAACTATATTGATGAGGATCAGCAAAAAGAAGTTAAAACTAACTTCTCAATGTGAATTAATGCTGATGATAAATATTATAAAAATGTAGCTGCTCAAGAAGGTGCTCCTTCTAATCATTCAAAAGAAAACTTAGAGAGAGGAGAGTTTCTTTCTTATGAAATTGGCTATCGTTCATTTACTGATAAACCAGGCTTAACCGATGGATTTATTGCAGCAAGCAGAACTGGAAATGATCTATATTCAATTAATGGTAAGCAATATTTTAATTATGGCTTGCACATAATGCCTAGATCATATGTTCCTTCAGGTGGAGCTTCTGGTTCTAGTGTAAGAAACAAAAAGAATGAATTAATAGCTGTATTCCATACTGCAAATAATTCAGCTAAAACAGGTTTAGCAGCAGCATTTAGATCATATGGTTATGATTATCAAGGCCTTTTTGGTGAATATAAATTACCTGCATATGACTTAATTTATGGTGGGGCTGCTGGCCAAAAGAATTCTTATAGGGATGCACTAGAGAAAAGATATCCTAAAAATGGAAAAGAGCACAAAACCAACTTATTCAAAAGTGGATTTAGCAAGGATCAAATTCCAGAAGAATTTAAGTTTAATGAATCAACATCATCATCAACCACAAGCAGATAAAATCACACACAAAATAACCAAAATGACTGTTTTATAATGCTTTTAGCTTTTAATAAAATCAAAAATAAGGAGAGAAAAATGAAGATTTTGAAAACTAAGAAAAACAGAATATTAATGTTTTCGCTTTTATCAGGCGGAATTATTTCAGTTTCAGCAGGAGTTGCTATTTATAAAGCTTCTTCAGATTTTAATTTAGCAAAATCTATTTTTTCATTTGATTCCTTTGATTCAGAACTAGCTAATAGCAACAATGTAAAGCACACAAATGATTCAATTAGAGACAAAAACATAACTGAAAAAGTTAATGAACCAGTAAAGGTTGAAGAGCCTAAAACCGAACCAATTATTATAAAAACACCTAAAGCAGAAGAATCATCAACTGCTGAGCCACCTAAAGAAACACCGAAGCCAGTTGAATCACAACCTATAATTGCTAGTCCAACTACTGAAAGAAGAAAAATAAATCTTAATGGTGTAGAAGTTTTCGCAATAGTCGAAGTTACCCCAGATAGAAAAGTAACTGACTATGATAAACAAAAAGGAATAGCAAACAGAGATCCTTATCAAAGCACTATAGTGAATAAATTAGTGTCAGTTGAAGTAACTGATGAATTAAGGACAAGCACAGTCAATAAAGCTTTAACTAGTGGTGAAGGTGATGGACTTTTTGATGGCACATTTTTCAAAGTCATTGATGACTTAATCAATGTTGATAAAGATTCATTGGAAGTTGCTGAAGGCGTGTTAAAACAAAATAGTCAAATATGAGAAAGCAATTTATTCCGTTATAAAGAACTTCTTGATTCAGAAAATGTTGTTAAATTTTTAAAGACTGGAAAGGATGTTGAATATAAAGATATTGTAGAAAAACAAGGTGGCTTTAAGACTCCAAATCAAAGATATATTTGACTAATTTCTAATCTAGACAAATCCAAATTCACAAAATTAGCTTCTACATCTGATAAGTATTTAAATGAAGGATTAGTAGTGAGCCCAAGAAATGCAAAAATTAATGCTAATGGTGAAATTGACGCCCATGCTTGATCACCATCTCCTGAATTTAATACTGTAACTTCTAGATATTCTAGAGACAATAGCTTAAAAAGAGTTTTTGGCTATAATTCATACTTTTGACGTTCGCCTGATGATACTGAAGAAGGTAATTATCCTGGCTGAAAGAAAACTGATGCAACTAGTGAGTTTAGTTCATATGGAGTTTCAGAAGGTGATGGCATAACAGTACATAAATTGGAAAGAATTGAAAAAATCAAGGAAGAGAATGGCCAAATTAATGAAGGCTATGTAGTTAATATTGATGCTAAAAATCTTGATGGTTATGCTAAAACCAAAAAGTTAATAGAAGATCTTAAAAAAGCTGGCAAAAAAATTACTTCATACCGTATTAAAAATATGGGCGAAGCAGATCCAGCTCAAAAATTTAAGGAAATTTTAGCTGCCTTACCTGATGACTTACCACAATTAGAATTATTCTTCTCAGCTAATGCTACTAATACAAGTAGTTTAATTGCTTTAGAAAATAAAAAAATTAAAGAACTTTCACTTTATACATTAGGTAATTCATTATTGCAAAAATGATCATTTAACCCATGAGCTTTTAAAAACACTGCTTGAATAAATACTAATGATTACAATGTAAGTTATGAATATGGCAGAAACAAGCCATTAGCAACTAGAATAACTTTTGACACTATAGCTTTTGACCAAGAAGACTATAAAACAGAGAATAACTTCGAAAGAATTAATGATGGTTTAAGACTTGTTTATTATGCTAGAAATAATGAAAGAGCTTTTCAAGGTAGCTTTGGCCCAGGGCTAAATCCTGATCATGCTGAAGGGGATAATAGTTATCCATTAGGCTTAGATTTTTCTAGAGTGCCAAATATTAAATCACTTAGAGGTTTAGAGTTCCATGATACTCAAAATCCAAATAATAAAGCTAGAAAAATTAAGAGACTGACATTATTTAATAGTTCAGATACCTTTGAAATATCAGGTGATGAGCTAGATAAAGCAAGCTTCCATCATATAATGGAGCCAGTTCCTGGTGATTCTGATAGACCTAAAATTTTATTTAGTAATGGTGAATCTACTAACAAAATAAAAATTAGTTCTAAAGACAAATTAAGCTCAGATGGACTTACAAACTTAAACAAATTTTTCCAATTAAATGACACACTTAAAGCAAATAAAAAAATTGTTGTTCCTGAAGGAGCAAGTGATCTTATTAGCCAGTTACAAGGCTCTGGTTTTACCGTTGAAGTTGGCATTGATGGCATAACTTACACATAGAAATTTTGCTTAAAAAATTTAAGTAATGAAGTTTACAAAAACACTATTTATTTAAGCTTTTCCACAAATTTTCCACATTTATAACAAAAAAATTTATTTGTGCTTTTAAAAAAACACTTTCCCTTTAGACTTATTTCTGTATTCCCTTTTTATAGGGTTTTTAGTTAAGTTAATTAAGTTTTTAAAATAATAATTTAGGAGTAATATGAGTATTTTCAAAAAGAAAAAGAGCAGAATTTTGCTAATTTCTCTTTCAGCTGGAATAGTGGCTTCTGTCTCTTCTGGTGCCTTAATTTATAACGCTGCTAGTGACAATAATTTAAGCAAATTATTATTCTCAAATGAAAGCGATTCACTGCTTCATCCTTCAAGCAATGTTGATTACTCAAGAACAGTTAATTCAATTACTGATAAAAACATTAAAGAGTTATCAAAGCAGCCAAAAGTTTTAGAAAAACCTGAAGATATAGAACCTATTATTACTCCTAAAATTGAAATTAAACCAGAAGAAACAATTACTCCTTCTAAAGTAGAAGAAGCTAAGCCAGCTGAACCAGCTGCTACTCCAGAACCTCCTAGAATTACTCCTGAAATTAAAAACTATAAGCCTGATATTTCTGCGTTAGTAGAAAGAACCGAAAAAGTTAGAATTTTTGGTGTTGAAGTTAATGCAAAAGTTTTAGCCCGTCCTGATAGACCTGTGTCTGAAAGGGATAAAGCAAGCGGAATAACTAATCCTAATCCTTACCAAAATGTGACTGTGTCTAAGTTACTAGGCATTGAAGTAACCGAAGATTTAGAGAAGAAAGTTATTGAAAATGCTTTAGGAGATGGCGATAAAGGACAAGGGATTGGTTTATTTAGTAATAATTTATTTAAAATTGCTGACATAATAGGAACATATGAAGGGCTAGCTAAAGCCGAAGATGTTTTAGTTAAGCAAAATCCAGGCACATGAGGCGAACAAATACATCGTTATAAGCAGTTAATTGATTCGGGGAAATTTAGAGATTTTCTAAAAGATGGCAAACGTGAAGAATATGAAAACCATGTTAAATCAGGATTCTTCAAAACCCCAAATCAAAAATATTTATGAATTATTATTAACTTAGATAAAAGTAAGTTTACAAAAATATCTCAAAAGTCATTAAATTATCTTAAGCAAGGATTGGCTATTGATCCAAGAAATGCAATTATTAATGCTGATGGTGAAATCGATTCATTAGGTTGAGATGTGCCTGATCAATATAACACAGTAACTTCTAGACTATCTAGAGATAATTCAACTAGAAGAGCATTTGACTATGATGAATGATATCTTCGTTCATCGGATTCTATTGTTTCAGGAACATTTCCTGGATGAGATAAAAAAGATAAGACTCAAGATTATAAAGATTCTTACAACATCCAACCAAGTGATGGCATAAAAGTTTTTGAATTAACTAGAAAAAACCCTGTTAATGATGGAAGTAAGAAAAATAGCGGCATTGTGGTTGAAATAGATGCTGCCAATTCTTCTGGATATGGCAAAATAAAAGAGTTAATTGAAAAATTCAAAGCAAATAACAAAGAAATAACTTCATACAGAATTTTCAACATGGGAGTAACTAGCCCTACCCAAGAGTTTAAAGACATACTTAAAGCTCTGCCAGATAAATTACCACAATTAGAATTATTCTTCTCAGCACAAGCTACAAACACTTCTAGCTTAATTGCTCTTAAAGACAAAAACATTAAAGAATTATCATTATTTACAATGGGTAATTCATTATTAGATTCATGATCATTTAATCCTTGATCATTAAACAAGGTTGAATGAATTAACACAAATGATTACAACGTTAGTGCACAGTATCCACCTAATACACCTATAGCAACAAGAATTTCATTTGATACAGTTGCTTTTGATGCTGAGGATTATACAGGTGATGGCAACTATGAAAGAATCAACAACGGCCTAAGAATGGTTTATTTTGTAAGAAACAATGAACCATTTTTCCAAGGAAGACACGGTTCAGGACTTGAACCTGATACTGCTGAAGGCGGAAATAGTTATCCAACTGGTTTAGACTTTTCAAGAGTGCCAAACATCAAATCACTAAAAGGCTTAGTATTCCATGATGTTGAAAAGCCTAATAATGGTTCTAGAAAAATTAAAAGACTTACTTTAGCTAACTCAAGCGATTCATTTGAAATCTCTTCAGATGAATTAAGTGCTGCTGGACTAGAAAACTTAGCAATTGGCGAACCTGAACCACCTAAAATTTTCTTTAGTAATGGAAGCGGAACAAAATCAATCAAGATTAAGCTAAAAGATGGATCTACAACGCTAGACGGCAACGCCATAGAAAACCTTCGTAAATTCTATGCTTATAGTGATTCACTTAAATCAGGAAATAAGTCAATCAAGGTTGAGTCTAATGCTACTGCATTAAAACAACAGCTAGCTGGTTTAGGCTACAGTGTTGAAGAAGATAGTGGATTGCAATATACCTAATTTACCTATAAAACAGTGAGAAACATACTATGAATAAAAACAAAAAGATTTTATTAATTACTTCTGCAAGCATACTAACTCCTGCTTCAGTAGTTGTTGCTGCCCAGTGCAACACAAACCAGAATAATTCACAAGCTGTAGCAAGAGTTCAAGACTTAAGCAGTGAAGAGTTTCAAAAATTGATAGCCCAAACTAGTGACTATTCACAATTAGTTAAACTAGTTTTTGGCTCAGATGGTGGTAGACCACTAAGCGAATTATTACCTTCACAAATTGAAGATAATTCACATAACTTAAGCGCTGTTGTTAATGAAAAGTATGCTGATATCATTGATGCTAATGTAGTTAATGCTACAACTGAAAAACAGTTGCCAATTATTATCTCTAATGCTAAAGGTGAATTAAATGTTTTTATTAATTTTAAAAACAAAAAAACAAATGAAACAGCAGAAAAAGCATTTAGGGTTACAGGACTAAAGTCAAATAATGGTTTACACCATTCAGGAGTACTTCAAAGAGATCCAAATGATGCTCTTAAAGGCGCTGGTGGTTTCAAAACTTATTTAGGCTGAAATCAAAAAGAACGTTTTGATTATGACAATAAGCTTTATGTGGATAGCATTAAAAGCTGATGAGGTGGCGGTGATATATTAGCAAAACGTGGGCTTGAAAAAACAACTGCTGAACAAAAGAAAAAATTTGATGATTTAGCTAAAACTGTTGGTTTCGATAGCTATGATAATGCTGCAGCAAAAGGATTTTCTCTCCCTGTTTATAGTACTGATGGCCAAGTAAGCGGTCTTAAAATCTTTAATAATGAAGTAGGTAAATCAGCTTCACATATTGATACTTTAGGTAGAGAATTGCCTAAGACAAATGGACTTGCTAGAACAATTCCTAATAAAACTTACCAAACAATTGCAAAGCAAACTTACCAAATCACATTTAATTTCAAAAAAGATTTCAAAAGGGAGTTAGCTGAAATTGAGAAGAATATTAAGTTTTTCACTGATAAATCTGATGAACAAATAAGACAATATTTAGATAGCCAAATACAAATATTAACTGGCAATCATGAGTTTGCTCTTAGAGAAATAGAAAAAAAATGAGCATCACTTTCAGACGAAGCTAAAAAAGGTTTAGATGAGGCTCATAAAAAAGAAATTGAAGAAGAAAAAAAGAGGTATGAAGAAGAAAAAAATAAATATTCTTCATGAACAAAAACCGAGTTGCTTAAATGACAGAATGAAGAAAAACAAAAAATAGAAGACAAGAAAAAAACTGGAGAATTTGGAGATAGAGTTTCAGGAACTATCTGAATTATGGACTACCAGCTTCCAGAAAATAATAAAACTGCTACAAAGTTCTATTTTGGTACTAACTCGCACGTTGCAAAAGTCTTAAAAGAACACGACTTAACAGGATTTTCTCTTTCTAGAGTCGATGAAAATGTTGGTGTTCATTCAACTTTCAAATTCAATGACTTGGATCCAAACTTTAAAAAGTTTAGTTTTACTAACCCAAAAGATATGATAAGCAATGTTTTTGATGCTGTTGATTTTATGAATACAAGTCCTAGAGATTACATTGATAATAGCCAAAAAGAAGAGTACAAAGATGCAGAAGAATACATAGACTTTGCAGTTATTGAAATTGACTTTGAAAAGTTAAATCCTTCAGAAGTAATTATATGAAGTGAAAACAGAGATATAGGCAACACTATACCACAAAAAGGTAATAAGGAAGAACTTATAAAATTAATTACAAATAATTATCAAACTGACACAAAGAACCATGTTAAATTCAAATCAAAATCATATTTAGATAGCTATGATGAAATCGATGTCCCATTAGCAATTGATGATAAAAATAAAGAAGATATCGAAAAATGAAATAGTAAGGAAGGTTTATTCATTTTAGGCTATCCTCGTGCTGATAAAGACTTTTATTTAGATAGATACATAGATGAAGATGCTATTAAAGTTTCTAAGGAAAACTATTCACTGTGAGTAAATGGTGATCATAAATGATACAAACAACTAGCTACACCAGAAGGACAGCAACCTGCTTTTCCTGAATATTCAGTTAATAATGGTGGCAGATTATCATATCAAATAGGATATAGGACTTTTACTGATAAACCTGGACTAACAGATGGCTTTCTAGCCGCTCCTACAATTGGTGGTGAGTTTTATTCAATAACTGACAAAAGTGATAGTAAAACAAAGAGATACGTCAATTATGGACTTCACTTAATGCCTAGATTCTATGCTCCTAATGGTGGTGCATCTGGTTCTAGTGTTAGAAACAAAAACAATGAATTAATTGCAGTATATCATGCATCAAATGACAGCGCAAAAACTGGTTTAGCAGCTATATTCAGATCTCCTGGTAAAGATTACAATAAGCTTTTTGGAAAATACAACCTTCCACAATATGACTTAATTTATGGTGGTGGTAAAGAACAAAAAAATTCATATAGGCAAGCATTACAAGAAAAGTATAAGTCAATGAATGGTAATTTTAAGACTAAATTATTTGATAAGGGCTTAGAAGAAAACAACATTCCTGAAGCGTTCAAATTCAATAACAATCAAGCCAAATAATCCTATAAAACAGCTTTATTAGCAAAATAAAAAATATTAGTAAAGGAGCAAAATGCATTCAAAATCCATTAATATTGAAGAAAAAAGAATTTATGATGATAGCCAAAGTTTAGCAAATAAACAAAGAAAAAGTTTTATTGCTTCACTATATAAATCATTGCTTTTGTCATATTTCTTTATTTCAATGCTATGCTTACTATTTTTAATGCCTTATGGATTATTTAGTAAAAAAATAATTGGCTCTTACCATTTTATATTTGACTTTTCAGTTCTTACCACTTTAGATGCTAACTGAATATTCATCTTTAGACTATGCCTTTTTGGATTTATATACTTTTATGGACTATTAAAAGCTTATTTAAATATCAATAAAAATAAAGAGCGCATAAAAATATATGCACTATGATTTAGCCTCTACTGAGCTTTGTCACTAACTGGATTTCTATTATTTTTTACCTTGCATATAATTGATGTTAAAAAGCTAGTTTATGTACTATTTGTTATAGTTATATACTTGCTTGCTGACATTTCATTTACATTATTTAACTTTAAAACCAAGAAGAAAACTGAACCTGTTATATACTCAAGCAAAACACCTTTATTAATTGATATAGCTTCAAGAATCTTGCTTACAGCAATTACAATAGCAGTCTTTTTTGCTTGAGCATACACATATACAGGTGCTCCAAATACTTTTGTAAGAATGTTTGCTTTATTTAATGAAAGAAATCAAAACATTCCTTATAATGCTTTTTATAACGCTGCCTTTAAGTTATTTAAAGTCAAAAGCGTGCTTAATTTCATTATTGTCATTTTAATGTCACTAGTTATTGGCTTACTGTTAATAGGGCTTAAAATTTACTCAATATGATCACTAGCTTATAAACAAGTAAGATCGCAAATTTTTAAAGACAGATTACAACTTTACCTAGTTGGCATCTTAGCCTCAGCAATTTGATTACTTAGCTTATTTAGCTTAAAATACCCACCAACACATGAATTATTTGGCCAAGCTGAATCATTGCAATATTTAAATATTCTTTTTGGAATATTTAATGTAATAGCTGCATCAAGTTTTATTGCCTTACTATTTGTAAGAAAAATTAAGCTTAACAGCATATTAATTAAAACCACAATTATGGCGCTATTTCAGTGAGTTATTTGAATAAGCTATATGATTGCTAACTTTATTAATAAGCAACCAACAATTGCCTTAATTAATTTATTGCTTACTGCTTTATCATCATTAATTATTTTCTACTTCTACTTTAGAAAAAGCAAGCTTAGTGCAATATCAAACTCACTTGCAATTAGTCTAAACACCATTTTATTATTCATCTTAATTTTAGTATTTGGCTTTAATCAAGTACTTTTGGCTGAAAATAATAAAAGTTTAATCATACTAAGTACTAACTTGTCAGTAGCTCAAGTAATTTCAATTGTTATTGTCTTATTCCAAATGATTTATTTAACATACTCACTTACTCAATTAATATTAGTAATTAAAAAAACTTCAGTGCTTAATCAAGAAGTTATAGAAAAGAGAAGCTATGAAAACGCATAAAAATGAAAACAATTTAATGTTTAATATTTATAACCAATATGAAGAAGCTAAAGCAAGTAATTTTTTTGTTAATTACAACAAATTAATGGCGCAAGTGTTGCTAGAGTGCAATCTTGGCTTTAGCTCTGATGAGTATGTTAAATTTGGTAAAATGTTTGATGAAGCATTAGCTAAAAAATATGACATTGTTTTAGAAAAGTTTGTAATTAGCTTTAATGTTAATCTTAAATTTAGTGCTGATGCCTTAGTGCCTGTGTTAAAAGCTGATGAAGATTCAAATACTGAAGCATTTAACTTCAAAAGTGCTAATGATGAAAAATTTAATAAGTTACTAAACTTTTATAACAAGTTAGTAAACAGCTTGATTTTAGCTGATAAATATGTTGAATTATTTCCCAATATCATTGTTTTTAGGTCTAAAAACACCAAATCACTTAAAGTTCTTTTTGATGCAAAAAGTGCATTATTCAGAGGTGAATAATGGATTTAAAAAAGTTAGAAAATAAGTTAGACAATCTAAAAAGAATTGAGCAAAAGGTTAATAATGATAAAAATATTTTGCTTATTGACATAATGAAGCAAAATAGACTACTTTCATTTTATGTAAAAAATGCTAGACATAATAAAAATATGATTTTAGCCTTAAGAAATGAATACTCATTTAAAAGCTTGCTAGTTTCAAAAGATGATTATCCATTTAAGTCACTAGCAATTATTAAAAAAATAAGAAATTTATTCATTAAACCTAAAGAATTATGAATTTATTTAACTGAAGAGCAAAAATATGCAACCGATTCATATTCAAGATATGAAAATAACATTTTAAGTAACACTAAAAAAGTTAGTGCTGACTTTATCACAATAGGTAAAAGAGCACAAGAATTTTGTAAGTCTAATAATTTAAATATTATCTATGAAATTGATAATTCAGATATTTATTCAGATTTATCATGAAGACTATGCCAAATTATTAAATTTTTATTTGCTCAAGAGAATTATGAATCATTACACTTTGTAATAAATTCAAACAAAAACATAAACGGCAATTTTACCATTTTGCCTGTAAATGAGTTTAATATAGACATTTTGAGTGAATCAAGTTATGAATCAGAAGATGTTAATATTAGGAATTTTAAAATTTTCCCAAATATTGACCAATACATTAGCAGTCAAATAAATTCATTTATAGAAAACTCAGTGCAATCTCTTTTAGTTGAATCATCATTTTATAAGTCAAAAATTGGTTTAGTTTCAACTAACAAAATCATCAATGAAATTGATGAAGAAATGAAGAAAATAGGCAAGAAAATAATTAGAATCAAACGTGAAAACGAAATCGAAGAAATTGTTTTACTAACTAGCAACAATAAAAAATTTCTTTCTAGAGAGGGTAATAACTAATGAGTCAAAAGGGTTTTAATGTTGTTATCAACTTTATAGGAAATAAAGAAGCAGTTTTCAATAATGCATTAGTTTATTTTAATGCTGATGAAGAAGGGGACTGAGTTCAGTTAGTTGATAATTCAATTTTGGGCTATGAAATTATCTTGCTTAAAATAGTTGATTTAAACACTAATATTAGTAAATATATATTTGCAAAAAATACAAATATTACAGTTTCAAATAATACAATTAGTATTTACACATTTTCACAATTAGCCTTTTTTATAGAGACAAAAGTCAAAAAACAATATAGCGAACAATATAAAGAAGTAAACAAAAAAGTTGTTGCCTTAGAAGCTATGCAACAATTAGGAATGAGCATTGATCAATTATTAGAGTTCAATAAATTAAAAGAAGAAAAATATATTCTAAAGATGAAAAATATACATAAGTTAAAGGAAGAGGAGCTTTATGAAGATTAAAAAGATACTTCTATTTGCTAAAACAATTAGCCCAGCACTTACTGCTCCTGTTGCTTTAGCTTCTGTAAGTGCTAGAGGAAATTTAGACAAGCGTTTAGATGGCACTGAGAGTAATGGCAATGGAAATTCAGGATCTAGCACAGGCAATAATTCTGGAAGCTCTAACAATGGTGCAAATGGTTCAAGCGGTGCAGGCAGTTCATCATCTCGAGGAAAAGGAGTAAGCCCTCAATTTAGCTCTTTTGCTGATAAAGCTAAAAAGGCTGTTGATGCAGCATTAAAAGAAGCGGTTGAAAAAGTTATTAATTTTACAGAAGCTGAACTTAAGAAAATTGACTTATCAAAACCGCAAGAAGAAAACAAAGAAAGCAAAGAAACTTATTTAGAAAAATTAGAGAAGCAAGTGTACTTAAAGGCTTTAAATAAGCTTTTTAAGGAAAAAAAGAGTTCTTTAAATAGTGTTGAAGACTATGCCAAATTAGGACTTCCAGTAACTTTCCCGTTTGTTATTTCTAAAGACAAAAAATATGACGTTGGTACTGTAACTTATAATGGTAAAGAATATAAGGATATAAAAATTGGTAAAGAATCTGACCGTGACTATTCTAAAGTTATTGAAACCAATAATAAAGACAGCATAACTAAATCAGGTGAAGAAGAAAACATTGCCTCAAATCCACAATTTGAAGCTGCTTTAAATAAATATACTCAAGACTTAAATAAATCAATTTTGGAAATGGTTTATAATCCTAAGGAAATTCCAAAATTTGGTAAAGATATCTTTTTAGAAGATGCTAAATTTGATGCTAAAGAAGGTTTTACAGTTAAACATCCACAAAATAGCCAAAGCTGAGATGATTACATTGTAAAAAGCATTAAGCCTAAATTTGTTGATTTTGACTTAAAGCAAAATCAAGAGTTTAAAGTAATAGATGAAACTCAGCCTTCACCTAAAGTTAATCCACCTAACTTGCCTGATATTAATAATAAGCCTTTAGTTCCTGGCAAGCCACCTACAAATAATGAGACAGCTAATCCTTTTGATCAGTCAGAAACATTATTATATTTAGAACCATATGCTAATTATAGATATTCAAGCAGTTCAACTAATGCTTTAGCTAACTTGCTTAGAAACTCTAGCGATACTGATAAAGAAAAAATATTTTTCTTCAATAACCCTATAAATACAAGATTTAAATACACTGTTAATGATGTAGATAATTCTGGTGTTGCAACTGTTAAAATAACTGATACAGCTAAGAAAAGTAGCTTTAGAACATACAACATTCAAAAAAATAACTTTAGTTCAGATCCAAGATATATGTTTTTATTCCAAAAACAATCAGAAACCTTGAGTGCAAAATTTACACAGCTATATAAAGCACTGATGCTAGATGAAAAAATTGATTATGCAAAGCTAGCTCATAATGAATTGCAATTATCTCTTTTTGGTATGGTTAATACCGCTACTAAGATAGTTACTGACCAAAAATTTGTTGAGCTATGAAACAATACTATTGTTAAGTATGCTGAAAAAATTGACACTCCAAAAAATGATGATGATTACAAAAATATTGTTGCTAATTCTAGTGAAATTGTAATCAATGAATTAATTCAAGCGCTAAGTGCTTCTGAATTAAACAATCAGCCATTTTGAAATTCATTAGTTAATGCACTTTCAGTAGTTGAAAGTGATTTAAAAGAAATAGCAAATCATAAAGAAACTAGAGCAAAAATAATAAGTAAGTTTAAAGCTTTTAAATTAGACTTTAAAGTATTAGATAACACATTTAATTTATTAAATGATTCACTACTAAAACTAAGAGCATCAGCTAACAACTGAGCTAAAAGTTTTCAATATAGCAAATGATTTGATGAATATACAGCTAACGTGGCTGATGTAAGAGAAAACATTGAATTTTTAAGAGACTTTTTAGAACCAGCAGTACCTAATGAAAAGTCTGAAGAGTTTAAAAAATTACAAGATAGCTATACTAAAGCTATAAACAAAATAAAAAGTAGTAAAAGCAGTGTTAAAAGAGCATATTATGCTCTTGGTGGCACACTATTAATAATAGGACTAATTCTATCACTAACTAATGTCTTAATATTTACACTTAAGTATAAAAACAAATTAAATAAAGCAATTAAAGGTGCCTTTGGTATTTCAATTTCAGTTTCAGCTATAGTGGCTCTTGTTGGAATAATTTTAATATTACTAGGACTTAAAGGATAATAAATGAAAGCAAATGATAATATAAACATTATTACAAATGTCAAATCAGCTTCTAATGATATGCCTAAAATAAGTGCTGTATTTGACTATATTATAGAAGTAAAGGGAAAATTTAACTATAGACAACAACAAGTTTTCACTTCTAGCAAAAACAAAAATGCAAGACTATTTTTAATTAGTGCTTTTTCTGACACAGCTTATTTATTAAGCAATGAAGAAGGCAGAAAATTAGCTATAAATGACCAAATAGTTTTACTAAATGAAACAAATGAAGTATTTACCTCAAAGGAACATTTTGGCAAGGTTATTGATATTTATGGTAATGCCATTTTGCCAGTTGCACAAGTAATTAAAAAAGACGATTCAGCTGTTTCATCAGAAATTTTTAAGCTAGCACATGATTTAATGAAAGTGCAAAGACTAAATGAACAGCTATATACAGGAATTAATGCAATTGATTTATTAATTCCTATTGGTAAAGGTCAAAGAGAATTAATTATTGGTGATAGACAAACAGGTAAAACACATATAGCACTTAATGCAATTATTAACCAAGCTGCCAAAGGAACTAAGTGTATTTATGTAGCAATTGGACAAAAAAGAGAGAGCATTTCACGAATTTATAATACTTTAAATCAGCACAATGCACTAAAAAACACAATTATTATTGACGCTCCTGCTAACAGTGCTTATGAACAATATTTAGCACCTTATGTAGGTATGGCTCATGCTGAAAATATTTCAGCAACTGATGATGCACTAGTTATTTTTGATGACTTAACAAAGCACGCTAACATTTTTAGAGAAATTGCCCTATTAAGCAATAAACCAGTTGGAAAAGAAGCCATGCCAGGAGATATGTTCTTTGCTCACTCACAATTATTAGAAAGAGCAGGCTCATATAAAGGCAAAAAAACTATTACAGCACTTCCTATTATCCAAACAGTTGATGGTGATATTACTAGCTTAATTGCTTCTAATGTTATTTCTATAACTGACGGGCAAATTGTAACTAGTGCAAAATTATTTGCTAAAGGTATTTTGCCAGCTATTGACATTGACTTTTCAGTCTCTAGAACAGGCTCAAGCGTACAAGATAGAACAATAGCTAAAGTCGCTGGTGTAATTAATAAAATTTATAGAAAATACAAAAGACATCTTAAGCTTTCAATGCTTGATTATGAATTAAACAAAGAAGTTTCAAACTTAATGTATAAAGGTAAAATGGTTGATAAACTCTTTGCACAAAGAGGTTATTCACTTTATTCATATAATTTTGTGCTTATGATGAGCAAAATTATTCAATGATCATTAATTAAAAATGTAAAAGACGAACAAAAAGCATTAATGTTTATTGATGAATTTATCAATAACTATGCTGATGGAAAAAAACAATTCGAAATAATGAAATCAAATGCTACCTATGATGATGAAATAATGAAAAGTTACTTTGCATTTGCCTTGCAAGAGTATTCAAATTATGCAAATTTAGGTTGAGAATTGGAAAATGAACACAGTTTCTTGCCTATTTCTGAGTCATTTTTAAATGAAGCTGCACTTAAATTAGGAGATAAATAATGAATGGAAGAGTTATAAATATACTTGGTGATGTTGTTGAAGTTGAGTTTAGCAAAGACAATTTACCTTTAGTAAATCATTTGCTAACTACACACGATGGTCAAACTTATTTATTAGTTAAGTCAGTTATCAATGAAACAACTATCAAGGCAATAATTATTTATTCATCAAGTTCAATTTCATTAAGCGACAAGGTAGTAAATACAAAGAGAAGTTTTATGGTGCCTGTTGGCCCTTTAGCTAAAGGTAATATTTATAGCTTTAAAGGCCTTTCTTTAAATAATCCTACTGCTCCTAGCCCTGAGTATGTAGAAATGAACTCACTTATAAATAACGATAGAGAAATAAATACAAAATTCGAATTAATTGAAACTGGAATTAAAGCAATAGACTTCTTCATTCCAATCGTAAAAGGCTTTAAATTAGGCATTTTCGGTGGTGCTGGTGTTGGAAAAACTGTTTTAATGAAAGAAATAATTTTCAACGTAAATAATAAAAATAAAAACACTTCAAATATCTTCATTGGTTCAGGTGAACGTTCTAGAGAAGGTATTGAGCTTTATGATGAATTAGTACAATCAAACTTAATGCAAAATTCAACAATGTACATTTCAAAAATGAATGAATCAGCTGGTGCAAGAATGTCAATTGTACCTATTGGCATAACTGCTGCTGAATATTTAAGAGATAAGCAAAAAGAAGATGTATTACTATTTATTGACAACATTTACCGTTTTGTGCAAGCCGAAAACGAAGTTAGTGCTACTTTAGGTAAAAAGCCTTCAGTTGGTGGCTATCAATCAACACTTGAAAGTGATGTAGCTAATGTACAAAACAGATTGTTTAAAAACTCTAATGGTGCTATAACATCATTCCAAACTGTATTTTTACCAATGGATGACTTAAGTGATCCTTCTGCAGTGGCTGTTTTCAACCACCTTGATGGTAACTTAGTTCTTTCACGTGATCAAGCTGCTAAAGGTATTTTGCCAGCTTTTGATCCTCTTGCTAGTTCATCTAACTCAGTTGATGAATTAATTATTGGCAAGAAACACTTAGATGCAATTATTGAAGTTAAAAAAATTCTAAAAGCTTACAAAGATTTAGAAGATGTTATACTTATCCTTGGTTTTGATGAGTTAGACGCTGAAAGCAAGATTATTGTTAAAAAAGCACTACAATTAGAAAACTTTTTCACACAAAACTTTTTTATGACTGAACACTTTACTAAATCACCTGGTCAATATGTACCTATGAATGAAACAGTAGAAAGCGTTATAAGAATTGTTAATGGTGAATATATCAAGCAAAGCCCTGAAATATTTGCTTTTGTAGGCTCAGCATTAAACATTAAAACAGATAAAGAACTAGGACTTTAATAACAAATTAGGAGTAAATATATGAAAAGAGATGGAATTAAGAAATTATCAATTTTAACACTTTCACCACTTTCAGTTGTTTCAACATTTGCATTTATTTCAGCTTCATGTGACACACAACAGAAAATAGATGTGGTAAACCCTGTGGGGGGGGGTATTAAATCTCCTACAAATATTCAAAATGAGATTGATAAGCAAAATGATGCTCACCTAGAAAGCACAAACCCTGCAGTCAATGAAACAAGCGAGTCAAGAGCGAAAACAAAAAAAGATGAGAAAAAGGTTGAGGAGCCAAAATTAATAACAGCTCCAACCGTTAGCACACAAAGTTTAAAGGATATATTAAAAGACTCATATAATTTATTTGATGAAAATATTAAAGACGCGACAAAGTCAATTAATGAGTATGCAAAAACTAAAAATGATGCAAAATTATATGAGGCTGTTTCATATTTGGAACAATTAATTTCTGAAATTGAAAGCATTGATTCAATTAAAGATAATAGTGGCATTAAGAAAATTCTAGAAGAATTAAAGTCTTCAATAAATAAAATATATGAACTGTTTGATTTTATTGACAATAATGAATATGGAATAAAAGAACTAGAAAACATTCTTTCTGAAATAGAAAAAGAATTTAAAGCAATTAAAAGCACTGCAACAGACAACTGAAAAGAAATTATTGATAGTATTTCATTCTTAATAAAGAATCTTTTAGAAAAAGCTAAATCTAAGATTAACTTAAACAGCGAGAGAAGCAATAAAGACTTAAATATTGCTTCTGGATACATTGACGAATTGGTGGAAAACAGTGATGTTGCGAGATTACATTTGGATAAACAAATTGCAAAACTTGTTAAAGAATACCAAGATGTAAATCAAAAATATCAACCTGTAAAGAAAAAGTTTGATGAAATAGACAATGGCTGATATAGATTTAGAGCTTTCTTCTCATCAAGCATGAGCAACTACTATCAAAAAATACATAATGAGCTCACACAATATGTAAATCAAATAAATAAAATTGTTAAAAAAATAGAAAGTCTCAAAAACATAAAAGCAAACTTAACCAAAACTCCTATAAAAAAGGCAAAATAGTTAAAAATAATAACAAAAAAAGACATCAAAAGCCTGTTGATGTCTTTTTTAATTCTGAGGATTAATTTTAACAGTATAAACTTTGTCCTTAATTAGCTTATTTTTAATATCATTTCTTAAATTTCCATCAAAGCCATTATTATATGTGCTATGACCTTCCATTAATAATATAGCGTTTGAATAAGTGTTATAAAGTTCATCATGTGTATGAAGATAATTAATGCCAACTAAATTAAATGATGAATCAATAGCAAGCGAACCTGATGAGCCACCATCAAGTGTATTTTCTTGACTATTGTTTAAAGCTTTAGTATACATATGTGAGTGTTGATTTACTGTTGTAATAGGCATTCCATGCTCATCTTCAAAATGCGTATTAGGCTTATTTATAAAGCTCTTAGTATATTTTGTTCAATTATTATTAATTGAATTAAAGTCTTTATTTTGCTCCTCATTATATTTAACTCATAAGCTGTTTATGCTTGAGTCGCTAATAACTCTGTTTTGAACATTAATTACGCCGCCTTGTGATTTTGCAGCTTTGAAATGAAAGTTTGTGTTATCTATTGCTGGATATCCGCCATATAAAGTAGTTTTAATTGGATGATGTTTACCATTTTTACCCACTCCAATATGCCAGTTTTTCTCTTGTTCTGTTTCAACAACCTTAGCTAATTCAGGAAGTATTTTTGATAAGTTTGCTTTTTTAATTCGTAAGCGCAATAAAACAAAATCTGCACCAGCATTTTTACTCTCACCAATTCTTGATGCTTCGTCATATTTGTCAAAATATTGTGGTGCTATTGCAACATCATGACCCATAATGCCATCTGCATAATATCTAGGCGTGTAATATGGTGCAATTAAATATTGCTCATATGCTTTAAAAAGCAAATTAGTATTGCTAAATTGATCTCCGCCTATTTCAGCACTATTTGAGCTTAGTTTATCAACTTTTGCTTTTGTGCCCATAAAATAGATATTTTTGCGTTTAGTATATATATCAGTTTCGCTGTCATAAAAATTATCTATGTCTCAAAAACCGCCATATCATTTGCTAGCATTAGATGATGAATCAGAATCAAAATATAAGGATCTATCAAAAGTGTTTCTAAGATTAAAAACATGCATATTTGTAGCTAATAATAACTCATATGAATCATCCTTTTCAGCTTCAGGGCTTATAATTCTATCCATAACTCAAACTGTTCCTACAGTTTGAGAAGTAGCAAGGTGGTCAGGAGTTAATCTATAAGGATCTCTTCTAAATTCTACAGTGCCTATCCTTAAAGAAAAACTACGATCATAAATGTATTGATAGAAGTCTAAATCTGATTTTAAGTTATCAGTATTATTTTTATTTAAATTAATAAGATACTTATTAGATTCTGTTGTTATTAGAAGCTCAATAGAGCCTTTATTATCATCAAAATTATCTCTAAGATCAATAATTTTTTCATTAACCTTTAGCACTTCTGCAACTGATTTATAGTCCATATAGTAAAATAGCTGACTTAAATTAGATGGCAAAAATCCAAAAGGATTTTTAAGCACTAAATCATTTAAATTTACATCTAGCTTAGCTGCTTTTTCTTTATCGGTTTCATTAAAATTGTTCAAAAATTTTTGACTATACATACCATTTGCTGAAAGAGTATTATTATAAAAATCAACCTTTTGCTCAGCAGAAGAACCATAGTTACCATATATACCAATATCCTTAGTATACTCTCAATATTTATCAAGCAAATTCTTGTTTGAATTAACATCGCCATAACGGAAGTTTATAGGATTGCCATTATCAGCAGTATTTAATCATTTGCTAATGTTAGCAAATGCATTTTTGTATTCGTTTGTTTGTGTAGCTATTTCATACGAATTTTTGGAAAATAAATAGTTAGATGTAAGAGAGTGCTTTGAAGATAAATTAGTTGTATCTGGTTGATTTATAAGCTTATTAGGCAAATTTTGGCTATCAGGAATTACTACAATTGTGTCAGCATTGCCACTATCATTTTTATTTCTCTCATCATTCTTTTTAGAATTTTCTGTAGTATTAGGTCTAGGCAATTTAAACTCGAAGGTTTTTGATAAAGCATGCAAATTAGTATCTTTGAATAAAAGCTTTACTGATACTATGATTTTATCTTCAGTTACAGATAATATAGGCTTTTCAAGAGCATATTTAGATTTATCATAAATAAATTCAAAGTCTCTGAGAGCCACGTTTGCTGCCTTAATGTTATTGTTTGATAATTTAACATCTATATCTGGATTTTGATTTGCTTGATTTTGATTATTACAAGATACTAAAAGTAAGCTTGAAAATGATAATGAGCTGGCTGAATTAATAAAAAACGGTCTTAGTTTCTTTTTATTCATTGCTAAAATAAATAGTCCTGTGTTCTTTTAATACAAGAAGTTAAAAAAATAACTCGTAGGGAGTTATTGACCTATTTTATAGGTCATTTTGATAAGTTTGGCATAAGCATAAAGCAGATAGCTTCTGGGCCAGTGTGAACTGCAACGGCAGAAGAAACATAGCACTTACTTGCAATCTCCAAGCCTTGAGCTTTGTAGGCATCAAAAACTTGTTGATTGTATTCATCATTAACACCATGTGCTATGTGGAAAAGCCAGTCATTAGCATTGTTTTTGTTTAAAGAAATGTTAGCAAAGTCAATAAATTTCTTGATTATTTGCTTGATTCCTGATTTCATACTTTTAGCAATACCACCAGTTGTTGCTTTTTTCATATAGAACTTAACATAAGGTTTGAGGGTTAAAAGTCTCATTGTTGATAGAAGAAATTTTCTAAGTGAACTAACTCTACCGCCTTTAATTACATAATCTACATTAGGTGGTAAGACAAAAATAAGTGATGATTCTTGAATTTTGTCTAATTCAGCAAAAACAATTTCCATATTTCCATCATTAGCTTCATAAACTTTACTAATATATTCAGCAATAACTAAATATTGTTCAGCGCCCCAGGTATTATCATAAACGTGTACGTTTGGATAGTCTTTTGCTATAAGTTTGGCTGTGTTGTATGCTGAAGAAAGACAGCTACTAATTCCTAGGACTAAAACATCATCATATTCCTTACTTTTAGCTTCAATAGCATTAGTAAAACTTTCAATTGTTGGCATAGATGATTTTAAATCTTTGCCTGCTTTAATTCTTTCAATTACTTCTTTTTGACTTAGTTCAATACCATCAACATATGAATTATCATCAATGGTGGTTATAAATGGGGCATAGCCATAGTTGTGCTTGTCTAAAAAGTCTTTAGACATGCAAGTAAATGAATCAAAAACAAAGCCTAATTTTTTACTACTCATTTATTGACCTTTCATATTTTAATTATTAAAAAATTCTGTGTTATTATACATTATAAAAATATTTTATTTTTAATCTTTGCACAACAATATTTTCTAAATTTTTGGGAATATTTTCATAAATAATTAAGTATTTCTTCATGCTAGATATTTTTCGTACAAATACTTGTAATTTTAAGTATGTTTCGGCATTTATTAAAACATTTTCGCATATTTCTTTTGAGAAAATAAAAGTGTTGATGTTAGCAAAATCAATAAAATTAAATAACTTCTCATCTAAATTGTCAATATATAACCCAATAGAAAGTTTTTTTAAATTTTTATCATTGCCAAGCTGATTTAAAAGCTTAGAAAAAAGTTCATAGTTAAAGTTTCTATAATGATATTTAAGCATTAAGATAGTATTTTCATTAAGGTATTTTGTAACTTTATCTAAATTAATATTGTTAGTTTCAACAATGACATAATCTTCATTGTTGGTTTCTGAAGAGAGCAAGTATTCTAGCCATAAATTGTTATATAAATATTTGTGTCATGGAGCATTTTTAAAAAAATCCATATCTTTGTTTGTAAAACCTAAAATATGACTTTTTAGAAATCTTATGTTAGATTGACTGCCATCATTATAATTTAATACATATATTGGATCTTTAGCATACTCTAACAATATATTTTTAGTTTCAAAAGCTTCTAACTTAGTTTTAAATTCATTATAGTGCTCTAAATGGTTATCATCATTGTAAAATCAATTGTAGTATTTTGAATTTAAGATATTGTTATCTAAATGATGGAGCAAATATTTTGCTTTAATATTGTATTCAGCAACTTCTTCTTTTTCAGAAGGCATTTTAAAAGTTAAAAGTGCGCAATTATTAAAAAAGGGATTAAATGAGTTTAGCAAGTTAACCTTATTAACCTTTTTTATAGCATTTTTGGTAAATTTATTAAGCAGCAATAATGAATTTGCTCCTATGATTAGATAAAGAATTCCGTCTTTAAAATAATGTCATCCTGCATGTTTTGTTAAATCCATCATTTTAATAATGTGGCTAATTTCATTGTTGCCAAGCCCATTTTGTAGATAAAATTCATTTACTGTTAATGCATATGATAAATAATACTTGTTTGGTAATTTTAAAATGTCATACTCTTCAGATAAAGCATTAAACATATTTTTATCACTATAATCCGGATGAAAGTTTCAATATATATTGCAATATATAAACTTTTTATCAGCTGAAGGATAAAGTTTTACCAAAAATGGTTTTTTGCCTAAATGAATATTAAAATGCCTATAAGACTTATTTATAGTGGAATTGGCATATTTTTCAACGTTAAGATTACAATATAAGTTATATCTTGAAGTTAATTTTTCTTTAAAAATATATTTTGAAAGCTTTTCTCTACTTTTAGGAGCAAAATAGCTTAAAAAATCTGCTAAATCAACTGTTTGGTTGTTTTTTATACCAATTTTATCATCATCAAAACTAGCCAAACCACTAAGATTATCACTGCTGAGCCTTATTACATTATTTTTTTCTAAATTTATTTTGAAAAATATTATGCCATTAGTGTTTATTGAATTTATGTATCTAATTTTACAGTAGATTAAAGTTGCAATGAATGTTACAAAAGCACTAAAACATAGTGCTATTATTGTTCATAAAAACAATTGTAAAACATTCATAACCATTATTATTCTCCAAATTTAATCATTATCTCTTAGCAATCTTACTGATTGGTGGTTTTTAGCTAAAGACTTAATGCCAGTAGTTGCAAAGTGAACAGTTATTGTATCGCCATTAACTTCTAAAACTTCACCTTCGCCAAAGAATGTATGACTTATAACATCACCAGCAATTATTTTTTTATTTCTTTTTCTAATTTGTTCTTCATCTTCTAACTCACCATCAACAAAGATAGAGTTGTCTTTTTGCAATATATGCTTATTAATGTCTATGCCCATTTCTTTTAAAAAGCGAGAAGGCTTTTTCTCAGTTTGTGAATAAAGAAGCAAGCCACGAGAGTCACTAACAAATAATTTTTCCTTAGCTCTAGTTATAGCAACATAAGCTAGTCTTCTTTCTTCTTCCATAGCTTCAGCAACTTTGTATGCTCTGTAATTTGGAAAAATATTTTCGCACATGCCAACTAAAAAGACATTATCGAATTCTAGCCCCTTGGCAGCATGCACTGTCATTAACGAAACATAGCTCATTGATTCATCTGAGGAATCAGAAGCAGAAATAAGAGAAATGTATTCAAAATATTCTTTAAGTCCCTTGTTAGGGTTAGTTATTTCTCAAGACTTAATTCCTTCTAAAAGTGCCCTGATATTTTCTTCTCCAGTACCCTTTAAGCCTACATCTTCATTAACATATTTTAAAAAACCAATTTCCTTTAAAAAGCTTTCTAAAACCACATGAATTTTATTGCCTTGGCGCAAAGCCGCCTTATACTTATTTACACAGTTTAATAATGCAATAATGTTGATAATAACTTCTTTAGGTACTGGCAATTCTTTATAGTGGGTAACTAAAGTTTTATATAGCGATAGATTTTTTTCATTAGCAAAGCTAACAATTTTGTTTATTGATGCCTCGCCAATTTTTCTTGGTGGCACATTGATAATTCTTTTAAGTTGCAAGTCATTGCCATCGTAAATAACTCTTAAAAATGCTAAAGCGTCCTTAATTTCTTTACGTTGATAAAACTTTTCACCACCGAAAATTCTGTAGTTAATTTTTTCGTTCATCAACTGTTCTTCAAAGTTTCTAGAGTAGCTATTAGAACGGTAAAAAATAGCAATATTTTTAAGCTGAATCTTTTGCTTTTTTAAGTCATTAATTTTTTGCACAACTCATCTTACTTCAGCCTCAGGGCTAAAAGCATGAATATATTCAATTTCATCACCATCAGGATTGTCAGTAACTAAATTTTTATTGAATCTGTTGCGGTTATACTTAATTAAGTTGTTAGCGGCAGCTAATATTTTTTTAGTTGAACGGTAATTCTTGTTTAAAATGATGGTTTTAGTGTTTTCAAAGTCTTTTTCAAAAGATAAAATCAAGTTAACGTCAGCACCACGTCAACGATAAATTGTCTGGTCAGGGTCGCCAACTATTGTAAGTTGTGCTTTTTGTGATGATAAATATTTAATGATTTCGTATTGAATTGCTGAAGTGTCTTGAAACTCATCAACTAAAATATATGAGTATTTCAAGGCTCATTTTTTTACAATTTCCGGATTTTTGTAAAAAAGTTCATTAACTTTAATTAATAAGTCATCAAAGTCTAAACTTTGCAAATGTTTAAGCTGTTCGTTGTAGATATTATAAATTTTAACAACGCTTTCGCCATCGCCATAAAATTCACTTTCAGGGTCTGAATTAATAAAGTCAATTATTTCTTCATCACTTGCATAAAGTTTGTTTTTAAGTCATGAGAAAAAGCGTGTTAAATTTTTGAAATTTGAATCAGTTGGCACTAAATCATGTTCTTTATAAATGTCTTTTAAAATTTTCTTTTTGTCATTATCATCAATAATTTGAAAATCATTTTTCAAATTAATATGGAATGCTTCTTCTCTTAGAATTTTTGCACACAAAGAGTGAAATGTTGAAATTTCTGCTGTGCCTTTGTTAAACTTAGTGTTTGTGTATTGTTTAACTCTTTCCGACATTTCTGAAGCCGCTTTGTTAGTAAAAGTTACAGCTAAAATGTGATCTGGAGAGATACCTAAAACATTAATTAGGTAGGCAATTTTTCTAGTTAAAACCCTAGTTTTTCCACTGCCAGCACCAGCTATTATACGCAATGGGCCATCAAAGTAATATAAAGCTTCAGTCTGTTCTTCATTCAAACTTTCAAAAATTTTAGCTTTTTGAATTTCAATAATCTTATTTTCAATCATGTGTGGTACCTCATTCTAAGAGTAACTAGGAAATAATGTTAAAAGGCTTATTATCAGCTTTAAACGGAACTAATTTAGGCATAATACTTTCATCATTATCATAGTGTTTTATTCATACAATTCTGCTGCCACTAAGAGAATCAACAATGCCTAAATTTTTTTTATTGACAATAATTACCAATGTGTCAATGAATAAAAATAGAAAATATAGTCCAACTATTGTTTGTAAAAATCTTTCTAGAAAAATGAAATTAATAGGAGCATTATCAGTATTAATAGGTGAGAGTAAAAATTTATAAAAATTATCAATCTGCCAAGGCATAATGAAAGCAAGAATTAGCAAAACTAAAAATAATCATATTCAAAAGGAAAACAAACTTCTTAGTAAATAAGATTTTATTAATGATTTTTTAGTGCTTTTATTTTCAGCATTATTTGTACATAAAATCTGAACTCTAAATGCAATCATCCAAATTGTTCTGCCTTCAAAAGCAAAGGGAATGACAATAAATAAAGCAAGAGAAATAATAATGCTAGAAAATCAAAAATAGTAATAGTTTAATAGTGGGATGTGTTTGTTATTAGTGGCTTTAATAACGCATAAATAAGATAATAGTGTAATTAATAAAAAGAATGTAATTAGATCTAAAAGCCTATAAAATAGCCTTATTCAAAAATTTACATTTTTGTGAAGCATATTATAATTCACCTAAAATATCACTTCATTTGTCAATATTTGGTAAGTACTTTAATGAATTACTTTCAATATTTGACTTAAGCATATAAATGTTTGTTTCAAAAAACAATTTGTCATCATTGTGCATTTTTTGTAAATGTTTATACAAGTCTTCAGCAAATTTTTTCGACCTTTTTTCATTATAGTTGATGTAATCAGTTATTACTGAAAGAGAAAAACGAGCTCTTCAAGTCTTGATTAATCCTGCTAAAAAGATTTGTAAAAAGTAATAATATGCATACTTAATTTCTTGTTGTAATTTTAAATTATTCATTTTTACATAGCTTAACAATTCATTAAATTGATAGATAAAATTGTTTGGAGCTAATCACATATCAGATTGGATATTTTCGCGAACAATAACTTCATTTGTGTAAGCATATGTGCTTGCATTGATTAAAAGTAAGTAGTTTAAGTAAACTTGTAATTTAGTGTCATTAAGCTCTCTTAATTTAAATTTAGGCAAGCTGTTTAATAACTTTGTTTTAAATACTTTGTTGAAAATAAATGGATAAGAGTATGCAACAACTTCAGGATTTTTACTTAAAGCAAAAATTTTGTTTGGCTCTAATCTAGGAAAAGGCTTTCATCTAATTGTATTAACTAAACGAGGTCTAAATTCAACAATATCAGCATCATATTTACTAATTGTTTCTAAAAGTTGTCTAACAAATGAAACAGAACCGTCATTATCAGGGAAATAAATGTATGAGTGCTTTGCTCTAATTAAATGAAAAGCAGCAACAATGTCTTTATGAATACTGCGTCTTTTGCTATTTGTTATAAATTTAAGCCGTGAGCCAAAAAACTGCAAGTACTTTTCTAAAGCAGCATACATATTTTTACCTGTGTTAGTCAAAACTAAAACAATTTCAAAATCTTGGTTATCTTGCTCTCTTAAAGTGCTCAAAACATCTTTAAGCACAATGCTATTACCAATGTTTGGAACAATTAATGCTAATTCCATATTTTCTCCTTACATTTTAATGTTTCCACTTGTTCTTGGATATGGTATTACATCTCTAATGTTATCTACACCAGTTACATACATAACTAGTCTTTCAAATCCTATTCCAAAACCTGCTGACCCAGAGTGACCAAAACGACGAAGGTCTAAATATCATTGCAATTCATCTTTGCTTATGCCAACTTCTAGTGCTCTTTCTAAAAGTTTTTCATATCTAGCTTCACGTTGGCTTCCACCTATTAATTCTCCAATACCTGGCACTAGCAAATCAAAGGCTGCAACTGTTTGATTATCACTATTTTGATGCATATAAAAAGCTTTAAACGATTTAGGGAAGTTGATTATGGCAACTGGTCCATGTGCAATTTCTTCAGCTAGGTACTTTTCATGTTCAGTTGCAAAATCAAGGCCAAATTTGATATCTTTGTTTTCAAATTTATCTTTAACTTTTTCTAATTCAACTAATGCATCTTTATAATCAAGAACCATTAACTTTTTCTTTATAAAAGAATTAAGACGCTCTAAAAGTGTGCTATCAACATTATTTTTTAAGTACTCAAATTCCCTAGGATGCTTGTTTATAGTATTTTTAATAACACTCTTAAGTAATTTACTTGCTAGATTAATTACTTTTTTAAGGTCATAAAATGCAACCTCAGGTTCTATCATTCAAAATTCAGCAGCATGTTTTTTAGTATTTGAGTGCTCTGCACGGAAAGTTGGAGCAAAAGTGTACACTTTTTCAAAACCAATTGCATAGCTTTCAGCATGTAATTGACCTGTTACCCCTAGAGTGGCATTGTTGTTTCCAAAAAATGGCTGTTCTTTGTTACCATCATTAACATAAAATTGCTCACCAGCTCCTTCACCATCATTACTCGTAATAATTGGTGCACTAAAGTTTAAAAAACCATTTTCAGCAAAGAATTTGTGAATTTCTAAGGCTAAAGTTGAACGGATTAGCATAACACATCTTAATAAGTTTGTTCTGTGTCTTATATGCGGTATTTCTCTTAATGTTTCAAGGTTAATTTCTTGCTTTTGAATAGGAAAATCATGGTCAACATTTTTTAATAAAACAAATTTTGATGCCAAAATTTCTAATGGTTGTTTAGCTTTTGGGGTTAAAACAATTTTTCCATAAACTTGAACAGCAGCACCAATTCTTACTTCATCTAGCAACTTAAAATCAAATTGATCACCTTTTAGTGTTGCTTGGACATTTTCAACAGTCGAGCCATCTGAGATTGTCAAAAATCTGATTTTATTATTGCCTCTGTTTGATACAACTCAGCCTTTTAAAACTACATTAGTATCTTTATATTGTCTTGGTTTTTCAAAAACATGTTTTAATGCAATTTCACTCATAAACGCCCCTTAATTAATATTAAGATTTAAAATAAATATAAGAAAATATATTAAATTAAGTATATATTAATTCTACCACATTATGGCCTTGTTTCTTCTAGCTTTTGCATCCATTTATGGATGCATTTTTTAAAATTAAGCTACTTTGACTTACCATATTTTGTAATTAGTAAGAAATTAATAATAAAATGTTCTAAAAGTACTATAAAACAGCCATAGAAGACAAAAACAAAATCAAAATTATTCAAGTAAAAACATTATTTATTCAAAGTTTTTGGAAAATAGACTAAAATTTATAAGTAATTGATATAAATGGCTGTTTTATTGGTTTATATGTCATTTACTTATCCTATTTTAATTATATAACTAAGGAAATAATGTCAGCATTAACTATAGTTAATTTGATTTTTGGTGTTCTTGCATCATCATTAATGGTCATAATTTGTATTCCACAATTAATTTCTGTTTTAAAATCAAAGTCAGTTGGAAATATATCATATGGAACTTTTTTAATTTATTTCTTTGGGGGCGCTCTATTTATTTTGATTATGGTGCTTAAAAAAGGAATAGGTTCTTTTGAATTTGATGGTATCAAAAATCCCGATTCAGATCCAATAGTAAATATTGTCGGAAACTGGCTATTTATGGTATTAATGTCTACAACTATTACTTCATTTTTAATTTATGATAAAAACAAATCAAAAGCATTTAAATATTCAATTGGCTTTTGCATATGAATAATCTCTTTAGTTTTCACAATTTGATTCATTTTAGCTTACTCAAGTAATAAATTTAGAGTTAATTTAAGTCCAGATTCAGTTTTATTAACAATCTTTACAGTTTGTGCTACAGTTTGTACATCATTGCCTTTCACACTGCAAATAATTAAGACATTAAAAACTAAAAGTGCTGAAGGACTAAGCATACTTATGCTTTATGTCGGAATGCTCATTAATGCCTGTTTAGCAGTATATTTAGGAACATTACTACCTTTTAAATCATCTATGTGATTTGTGTGTGTTATCTTCTCAACTTTAGCAATTGTTGTGTATATTGTACAAATAATTTTATACTACTACTATAAGAAAAAAGCTAGCACAAATAGCACATGTGAAAATTTAAACACTGTGAATGCTTAATTTAACTAATATGGCTGTTTTACAGCCTTTTTTGTTTATTTATGAAGCAAAGTTATTTGCTAAATGTTTGCTAATAATTCATTTTTAAGTAATATAACTTTTAATATAATAAAATATATATATTAATAAAAATATAAACTAAGGAGTATTATGGCTTTAATTGACAGAGACCCTGAAGTTGCAAAAGCTAGAATCGAAAAAAGAAAAGCAATGTTAGCTAAGCTTCATGAGCAAAACATTAATGAATTAAGTAATCCTGCTTTAATCCGTGATGAAGATGTTCCAATTCACAAACATTGTGATGATCCATTTTGCAAAATAGCTTTAGAAACAATGCCTAAAGATGAAAAACGCAAGAAGCTAATTCTTAAATGAATAGCCATAGTAACATGCATTTTAGTAATAATTGCAGCAATAATTATTGCAGCATCGATAGGTACACTTGGAAACTGAGAAAGCGAGAAGGCATAATAAATGAACAGTGAATTAATTTTACTTATTGTAATTTTATGCTTGCTAGTAGTTATTTTGCTAGTTGTTTCATTACCTAATCTTATATCGCTTTTTAATGCTAAAATTAAGAAACCACGTTATGACAAATTAGGCAAAAGTAGTCAAATTCGACTTATAAATCAGCTTCGTGAGGCAGTAGAGTATTTGTCAAAAAACAAAATAGGCGCCTTAATTACAATTGAAAACAATGACAATATTGAAAATTTAAGAACTGATGGCGTAATAATTGATGCAAATATATCATCTAGCTTACTAATTTCAATATTTAATAAATATTCTCCTTTGCATGATGGGGCAGTAATTATTAGAGATAATAAAATTTTATATGCTGCTACGTTCTACAAAATTACTAAAAAATCAATTAATAATCAATATGGGGCGCGTCACAGAGCAGCAATGGGTATCAGTGAGCTTTGCGATGCTACCACAATAGTAGTTTCTGAAGAAACAGGGTTTATCAAACTTATTAAAAATGGAATTTTTTACAATGTTAAAATTGAGCAATTCCAAGAACAATTAATTAAATACTTAAAGGACTAAAAAATGACTGAAGATCAGATATATGAATCCCCCCTTGAGGTCGGAACTGACGAATTAAAAAAGGTAATAGCAACTCTTAATGTTAATGGTGCTAGAGAAATAGTTGAAACATATCCAGATGCTGATATTGCATCATCATTAGAATCATTAGAATTAAATGAACAACTAATATTTCTACGTTTACTAACAACTTCATCAGCTGCATCAATTTATAGTTATTTAGATGAAGATGTGCAGGTTGAATTAGCTAAAAGTTTTACTGAAGACTGAGGAATGAAATTGTTGCAAGAGCTTCAATCTGATGAATTAGTTGACGTTTTAGATGAATTACCATCCAATGTTGCAAGTAAAGTTTTAGCTTACACTAGTGCTGAAAAAAGAAATGAATTAAACAAGCTCTTAAGCTACAATGATGATGAAGTTGGAAGCATTATGAGCATTGACATCTCTAGCTTACCTAGCTCATATACTTGTGAACAAGCTCTTAATAAAATACGTAGAGATTATAAGAAAAATCAAAAAGAATTAGTTCACTATTATTTTGTTGTAAGTGAAACCAATAAATTATTAGGTGTACTTACTTTAGAAGAAATAACTTTTGCTGAGCCAAGCGAAAAAATTGAAGATATTTACTCGCCTGTAGCATTTGTGCACACTAGCGAAAAGAAAGAAAATGCAGCTAAAGTATTTAGCGAGCAAGATATGTCAGTTTTACCTGTTGTTAACCATGAAAAAAGATTGATAGGTATGATAACTAGTGATGATGTTATTGACGTAATTCAAGATGAAGTTACCGAAGATCTCTATAAAATAGCCGGAATCAGCAACAAGGTTATTGAAAATGATTATATGAAAATGCCTTGATATAAGATTGCTCAATCTCGTATTTTATGACTTTCATTATTATTAATTTTTTCAACTATTACCCAAATTATTATTCACTGAGCACTGCATTCAACATACATTACGCAAAAAGCTGCTGATAGTGCCTCATTTGCTACATCACTAACAGTAGCTTTTGCTGCTATTATCCCTGTGCTTAATAACAGCGTTAAAAATATGGGCTTGCAGTCAAATATTAGTATTTCCCGTGCTATTGCTTTAGATGAAATTGACAAAAAAGACTTTACAAAAGTAGTTTTAAAAGAATTATTAGCCGCCACAGTGCTTGCAATAGTATTAGCGGTAGTTAATGTCGCAAGATTAAGTGCATATTTTGCTGCTACTAAAGACTTATTATCAGATGAAAAATTTAAATATTTAGCTCTTATAATTGGAACTTCAGTTGCTCTATTTATATCAATTATACTTTCATCATTATTTGGTTCATTATTACCAATTTTATTAATTAAAGCCAAAAAAGACCCTTCATCTGCATCAGTTATTTTGCTAAACTTAGTTATAGATTTTATAACAGTATTAATTACATTTGGGATAACTTACGGAATATTAGTGTCTTTAAGTTAACAGTCCAAAAAGCCTGTTTTATAGCCACAAAAAGTTATTTTGTGGCTTTTATTTATTTAAAAAAGCACCCAAATTAGGCACTTTAATTAGTAAAACTCTACAAAACAAATTCGAATGTTATGTGGCTTAAAATCTAAAAGAGTTTCAAAATTCTTAGTTATCTCTTCTCTTAATCCTTCAATAGCATTTTTAAGCAAGTAACCTTTTTTAACTTTAACATCAATAATAAAAGTGGCATTTGACTGATCAGGAAGAAATGTTATCCTAGGAATATTAGCTAACTTAATTTCTTTGATTTCAGCTACAGCATTATTTATGAGGCTCAAAAGAGCTTTTTCAGTAATAGAAACTCTTTCATTAGTTCCAAAAGAAGTTGAAAGAAAATTCATTACTTATTTGCCCTTCCGACATATTTGCCTGTTTCAGTTGAAACAATGATTTTTTCGCCTTCGCTAATAAACATTGGAGTTTCTAGTTCAAAACCTGTTTCTAATTTAACTTTCTTTTGTGGGTTATTTGCTGTGTTTCCTTTAACAGCATCTGGAGCTTCAGTAACTTCTAAAACAACATTAGCATCTAATTCAATATCAAGAATTTCTTCTTTGTATTTTCTAATTTTTACAATCATTCCTTCTTTAAGGAAATTAAGTTCTCATTCAACATGTGAAACTGGAATTTCAACTTGTTCATATGTTTCAGTGTCCATTAAAATAATGTTTTCACCATCAGAATATAAGTAGCTCATTGGTCTTTTATCAATGTGTGCACGTGAAACCATAACACCACCAGTGTATGACTTAATAACTGTACTTCCAGTTCTTAAATTTTTAACCTTTGCCTTAACATTGGCTTGACCTCTACCTTGTTTTGAGTGTTGAGCTTCCAAAACAACAAAAATATCGCCATCATCTTCAAAAGTAATTCCAGGTTTAAAAGTATTTACATTAATCATCTCGACTCTCCTTAATACTTACAGGACTATAAAATAGATGTTTTTGTAAAAATGCTTTATTAATAAATTAATCCAAAAACTATTCTTATTTTTGTTTTAGTTTACACTCAGCATTAATTTTTTATCTTAATATTAAAAAATTATAAATTAGAAATTGCAATTATGAAAGAAATTCAATTAAAAAAGAAGTCAATTTAATCCCCTGTTGGTTTTTATTTTTTAGCAAATCTTAAGATTGTTTGCAGTCCTTAATTTTCATTATTTCATTGTTTTATAGGCAAATTGTTCAAAATAAAAGTATTTTTTATATAATTGAGAAAGCTTAATTAATAAGGAGTACTATATGAAGAGAGTTGCAATATTTTATAACGCTGGAACAGAATTCCCTTGAGTTTTAAAACACCCTAAAAAAGAAGAAATAATTGGTCAATTTAGAAGCAGAAAAGATGCTGTATTTTGATATATAAGCTTTAAGCTTGAAACATTAATTTTGTTGTTAAATGAAAAAAATGAACAAGTTGGACAAATTGCATATATAAAAGATCCCGATTACAACAATAAATTTATTATGATTCCTCAATCATCAGGTTTAGATGCTAATGAAACATACAGTTCTTTATGTGAAGAATTTGAAATTGATCCACTTAAGTTTTATAAACTAAATACTGATGCTGAAATTGATGAATACATTAAACATTTGAAATTTTCATATAGTGCAGACCCTAAAACATATTTTGAATCAAGATATGAAATCAAGAAAAGAAGTAAAGAAGAATATCTAAATGCTGACGCAAAAGTTAAAATAAAACAAATTGAGTTAGCTGGCTTATCTGAGCTTGATAGACATACCCGTTCTGAAGCTGCAAAAGAATTAGATGATTTATCAGTAACAAATACAATAGTTATTGAGCCTAGTGTTAGTGTTAAAGAAAATGCTATGAGTGTTATGAAAAGTGGAATAACTTCAGAAAAAGAAGTTATGTCTGAAGCCAGAAATGAAGCTGCAGAAAAAGAAGTTATGTCAAGCAGCGTAGTGATTGAAAAAGAAAAAGTTGCTGATAGTAAAGAAGCTATGATGTCTTCAGATGAAGCAAAAAGTGCTCAAACTGATTCATCAATGCAAATGCCAGCAACAATGTCAAGTTCTAAAAAACAAAAATCAGTTGGCAGAATTATTGGATATGTCATTTTAGCTCTTATAACACTTGGAGTAATAACTTTTGGAGTAATTTGCCTACTTGACTGACTTGGTACAACTGATTTATTACCTTTTATTTCACCTAAATAATGATTATTTTGCATATTTAATTATTTTCTCTATATAATTATTTATGCACTTTTGCCCGAGTGGTGAAATTGGCAGACACGCTAGACTAAGGATCTAGTGAGGCAACTCATGCAGGTTCAAGTCCTGTCTCGGGCACCATATTAAAAAATCAAGGTAAACCCTTGATTTTTTATTCTTCAAATCCACTAATGTACATTTTTTGATATTGCCCATGTTTAGACATTAATTGATTATGTGTGCCCTGTTCTTTTATTTCGCCATTTTCAAGCATTAAAATATTGTCAGCGTTTTTTATAGTGCTTAGTCTGTGAGCAATTATTAAAAGGGTTTTATTTTTACTTAAAACTGAAATAGCTTTTTTAATCTTTATTTCAGTGATTGTATCAATATCACTAGTTGCTTCATCTAAAATTGAAATTGTCTTGCTACTAATCATTGATCTAGTGATTGCTATAAGTTGTTTTTGACCAACACTTAAAACTGATCCATTGTCTTTTAGCTCTGTTTCATAGGCTTTTGGGAATTTTTGAATAAATTCATCTAGCCCCACTTGCTTAGAAATATCAATTAATTGTTCATCTGAAATTTCTGGTCTTACACAGGTTAAATTATTTTTAATTGTGTCCTTAAATAAATATGTTTCCTGCTGAATAACATCAATATTATTTCTTCAACTTTTTTCATTTGTATCAAAAATTGATTGGCCATTAATTAAAATATCGCCTTTAGTTGGAACATATAATTTTGAAAGCAGTTTTGCAATTGTGCTTTTGCCGCAACCAGTGTGACCTACTAGTGCTAATGTTTTTGTTGGCTCTATTTTAAATGAAATATCTTTTAAGACATATTTATCAGGATTAGAAGGATAAGCAAATCATACATTTTTAAATTCAATTGTGCCGTCGCCATCTTTTAAGTTTGATAGCTTTGATTCATCAACTGAAGGCATTAAATCAAGCAGTTTTTTAACACGCACAACTGAACCTAAGCCTAATTGTAAGTTTGAAACAATTTCTAAAATTTCCCCTAATTTATCACTAATTGTAAAAACATAAATTGAAATTGACAGTATAGCTCCACTAGTTATATTGTCTCTACCAGGCATTGATAATCAATTATTTTTAAGTAAAACAGTTATACCGACAATTATTAATAAATTAAGTATCTTACTGAAGTAAAATCAAGGATATAACCAGGCAATTCTGACTGAAATAGCTGTGCTAGTTTTTAGCAAAACTTTATTAATTTTGTCAAAGTCTTTTGCAACAGTTTCTTGTTTGTTATTTATTCTTATTATAGGTAATGCATCGATTATTTCTTCTAAGTAGGCATTAAAATTACCTAAATTTTGCTGCTTAGAAACAAAATATTTTTGGTTTTTAATAATAATGACTAAAACAGGAATAAAGTTAATTGGAATAATAAATAAAGCAATAAGTGCAGTTATAAATGAGTATGAAATTAAAATACCAAAAGTAATTAATAGCGTGAATGCTACTGTAATAATGTTGCTTATAACATCAATCATAGATTGCACAACGTTTTGAATATCATTAGTAACAGTTGACATTAAGTCACCTGTTTTTTCATTCTCGAAATAACTTAGGGGCATGATTTGAAGCTTTTTATAAATGTTTACTCTAATACGAGAACCTATTTTGACACTAGCTCTATTAACTATTAAATATTGTGTAATTAAAATTAATTTCTGTAGTAAGTAAACAAAGGCTAAAAGTACTATAAATCAGGCAAATTGGGATGTATTAAATGTCGCAGGATCAAACAAATCTATTTTAAAAAAGTGATCAATTATGTATCCTAAAAGTCATACGCCGCCTGTGATAAAACCAGCTAATAAAAGTCCTAAAAATATAGGCATTCATAAAATTAAACTACTTCCTGAATAGTCCTTAAATAGTTTTATAAATAACTTAAAAGAGTTAGGAGCTTTCGGCTTATTTACCTGTTTTACAGTACTTTTAGACATTTTGCACCTCTTTTTCCTGGCTATCATAAATACTTTTATAGATTGTATTAGTATTTAATAAATCATTATGTTTTCCGATTGCAGAAATATGGCCATTGTCCATAACAATTATTTTGTCACAGTCTTTTATTGAGCTAACTCTTTGAGAAATTATTATGGTTGTATTATTAGAAATTTTGCCTAAATTTTCCCTTACTAATTTGTCAGTTTGATTATCTAATGCACTTGTTGCATCATCCAAAATAAGTATTTTTGGACTTTTGATTAGTGCCTGTGCAATTGCTAGCCTTTGTCTTTGTCCGCCACTAAAGTTTTTACCTCTTTGGTAAACCTTATGCTCAACCGAATCATCAAGTTTAAATACAAAATCAGCTTTAGAATTTAATAAAGCATTATTTAAATTCGACTCATTTTCTAAATTAGCGCCAAGCATTACATTTGATTTAATAGTACCACTTAATAATAGTGGCTTTTGAAATACAACTGAAACATTTTTGTAAAAGTCTTGCTGGTCAATGTCATAAATATTTTTATTATCTATTAATATTTCACCACTATTTTTATTAATTTTATACTCACGAGTCAAAAGACGAACTAATGTGCTCTTTCCACTACCTGTTTTTCCGATGATTCCAACTGTTTCATAAGGCTCTATGACAAATGAAACATCTTTTAAAACTAAAGTTTTATCATAGCCAAAATTGACATTTTTAAACTCAATTTTGCCACAAATTGACTGTGAGTTATTGCTATTTTTCGATGTTATTTCACTTTCTATTTTCAATATTTCTAAAATTCTTTTAGCTGAAATATTACTTCTTATAAGTCTGATTGTCATAAAAAGTGATGAAAATATTCCGAAAGAAATAAGTTGCATATATGTAATAAATTGGTAAATGTCACCAACTAATGATTTAATATCAGTATTTACATTTTTGTTAATAATCACTGCTACAATTGAAAAAATCACAACATTACCAAGAAGAATGAATAAGTCAATAGAAGGTCAGTTAATAGCACCATATGTATTTGCTTTTCTTGAAACTTTTTCTAAATTTTTATTAGCTTCATCAAAGCGTAAAAATTGTCTTTGCTCTAGGTTGTATGACTTAATTAAAGAAATATTATTAAAGTCTTCCTTAATTACTTCGTTAACTGAATCAAGCATTATGTTTTCTTTTCTATATAAAGGAAATAGTTTAATAATAGCTACAATTGCAAGTGTAACAATAAAAGGCACAACAAAAGCAATTGAAATTGATAAATACAAATTAGTTAGTAAAGCAAAAATTAAGCCTCAAACTGTGTAAAATGGAAAAACAAATATGTTTCTAAAAATAATATAAAATCCATCTTCTAATTTCTGTACATCATTACTAAAACGAGTTAACAAAGTTGCTGGTGTTATATTTTCAATATTTTTATGTGACAAAGTAAGCAAGTGTTCAAATAATAATTTCCTAGTGTAATATACACCTAAATTTTTAGCTTGCGCAGCTAAAAAGTTAGAAGCATAGGAAATTATTACTAATATAAAGGCTAAAGCAAAAGAAATTCCGATAATTACTCATAAAGCAGTTGCATAAGAAAATGAACCAATTATTCATGAAGATTTAAAAATATAAACACTTACTTCACCATTAATGTTGCTATTAGCTAAGTAAGTTATTAACTGTCTAGTAACTGTAGGGATCAATATGCTTAAAAAAGGATGTAGCGTGCTTAACATAACAGCAAAAAGAGCCATAAGCTTGACTTTTAGTGGAAATTTAGAAAATAATTTCAGCATATTCCCCCAGTAACAAAATCGTAATTTTTAATTACTACATTATAAAGTAATTAGATATTTTATTAATATGTTTGCTAACCAAAAAGTTATAAAAAAGAGTAAAAAATAGGGAAAAATTGTTATTTTTCCCCAGAATAGTCATTAAATAGTTTAGTTTGCTTAGAGCCATCAGAAAAGCCATTTGGATAAAGGAATTTTAGATTTTCTATAAATGAGTTCTTTTGATTTTTGTAAATTGACTTATTGCTTCCGTCAATTAAATTGTAAGCATAAATTGTATTATTAGCAGCCTTAATATCACTTGATTGTAAAAAGGGAGCAATGCCACCAGATCTTAGTAAATCACCATAGTCAACACTAGCTGTCACAGAGTTATAAATTCCCACCATTTGGCCAAATTCATTGTAAGCTAATGAGCCAGAAGCGCCATAATATAGGGACGAAAAGTTAATGCCATATTGAAAACCATATCAACTAGCCATTACTCTATTTCAATAATTATCATTAATAATTGCATTGGAAGGAACACCAACTTTTTCTTCAATATTTCCTGTTGCAAAAGCAAAAGTATCTTTATTTTTTAAACCACTATTATATGAAGATACTGAATCTAAATATCTTTCGCTAGGATTATTTTGCATTCATATAGCAGTATTATTTTGATTTGGATAACCTGCTATATAAATGTCTTTAGCATTTCATAAGTTGTTTTGATTATTTTTATCATATGAAGCTGATACATAATCAGTTGTTTGCATATATTTAGAAATATTTTTGTCTTGATTTGGCAATATTTCTGTTTTTTCTAGTCTGTCAATATAGGCATCTAAACCTTTAATTGCATCATTAACTCAACTTTTAAAAGTCTCATCAGCTTGATCTAAATCAATATCAACTTCAAAGACTGCAAAATCAACTGTAATAGGCACCTTATTTTTGCTATCAAAGTCATCTCAGGCTGATTTATAGTGCTGAATGTTATTAGTGCTTACTTTATATTGCTTGTATTGTGAAGCAGATTCATTAAGCCCACTTTGAATGTTTTTTATTGCTTCATCATTCATGAAGTCAACAGCAGCAAAGACTAATTTTGGTTCTGAGATAGCATTTGTTTGCTTAGTTGAATTGATGCTACTCAATTTTTCATAGTTTATAAACTTCTGGCTATTAGTAAAATATGAAGCAGGAGATATTCTGTTTGAGCCTGTTTTATTAGGCTTTTGGTCAAAATTAGTAACATCTGAACTCTTGCCTAGTGCAACTGCAACTACTTTATCATTGGTAGGATCATAGTAGTTTAACTTTTCTTGCTTTTCTTTATCAAGTGAGTTACTAAATCTAGATAGAACATGCAAATTAGTGCCAAGAAACAATTTGTATTTATTGTTTGAATTAGTGTATTTATGATAATCAAGCAATCAAGCAGTACCAGCTCCATCACTTAAAAGACCGCCATCAGAAAGCTTTGTTAAATATTTAAGTGAAAAAGTTCTGTCATATAACTCTTTATATAAAACTTTTGAATCAACAACCTTAAATTTTGATGCATGTTCAGGATATTTGTGCTTATTTGCGTTGTTAAACAAGCCAAAAGGAAAATTAGGCAATGCAGGCATTGCCGGAACTTCAGATTCCATCGGAAGCTTATTTATAGGATCTAAAGGCATTTTGCCAGCTTCAATTGTATCTCTTTCAGAATTTAATTTATCAAGATTTTCATTTTTGTTTTTATTTAAAAAGTTATTAGCTTCAATTAGTAATTGTTGCAAGGAGTTAATGTAATTATTTAGTTGATCAGTACTTAAAATATTAATGTCAAATGATTTTAAATTTTGAATGTGTTCATTTATTTTGCTTTTTAAATTTAATGCTTCATGGCTCTCGTTGTTAATTTTTTGACTAGATAAATTAAGCAATTTAAATAATGAATTGACTTTATCAATCAATTCATTATTTGCCTTATTTTCCTGTTTTATAGGCTTATTTGGTGAATCATCACATTTAGCAGAACTTAGCAAAGTTGTAAATGATAATCCCCCCCCTATTAATATAAAAGAAAAAAACTTATTTTTCATTATTTTCTATTAATTTAGTCTATTAAACACAAAATTAATTATTTAACAAACTTTTTAAATTCTGAGTAGCCTTTTTCATCCATTTCTTCGTAAGGAATAAAATCAATTGCAGCACCATTTATGCAGTATCTTTTGCCACCCATGTCTTTTGGGCCATCGTTAAAAACATGACCTAAGTGGTGATCTCCTTGACCTGATCTAACTTCGATTCTTAACATATTGTGTGATGTGTCATCTAAATATTTAACAGTATCTTTAAAAATTGGCTCTGAAAAGCTTGGTCATCCACAGCCAGAGTTAAACTTTGTGCTAGATGAGAAAAGTGGTTCGCCTGTAATTTTTTCAATGTAAATTCCACGACGATATTCATTATTTAAAACTGATGTATGTGGCCTTTCAGTTGCAGAGTTTTTAAGAATATCATAGCTAAGTTGACTAAGTTGTAGTTCATTTCTAACTTGCTTAATAATTTGATAATCATCTTTAGTTAGTGAATAATCTGTATTTAAATTAACATGGCAGTAACCAGTAGGGTTTTTAGTTAAATAGTCTTGATGATATGCTTCTGCATCAATAAAGTGGTTTAAAACTTTCAATTCAACATAAAATTCATTGTATTTTTTTCTTAAGTAGCTAAATAATTTTTCAATTGTTAAATAGTCATTAACATCTTGATAGTAAACACCAGTTCTATATTGAACTCCTACGTCATTGCCTTGCTTATTTAATGAAGTAGGGTCAATAATTTTGAATAAATGCAATACTAATTCTTCTACTGAAATAATTTCTGAATCATAAACTACCTTAACAGTTTCTGCATGTAGTGAGTTCTTTAAGTTGGTATATGTTGCATTTTCATCTTTGCCATTTGCATATCCTACTTGTGTATCTAGAACACCTTTTACCCTTTTAAAATAGGCTTCTACACCTCAAAAACATCCACCAGCTAGATAAATTGTTTTTTGCATAATTAACTCCTTTTTTCTCTTATTTACAATTGAAATATTATAAAGTGGAAATATTTTTTTATTCCAAAAAGAGAACAATAATTTATTTTTCTATAAATACACTTTTACTGATGCATTATCAAATGCTATTTCATAGTCATAATTAGAATCACGCAAATACTCCTCAATATTTGCCATCAAGGCACCTTGTCCTTTACCTGTGATTATAGCAATATAGTCATAATAAAAATCATCTTCATAAGCATTAGCTAATGATAGTTGCACTTGTGTAAGTGCTTCAGGAATTGTAAATCCATGCAAATCAACTATGTTTGAAAAGTCATTATCATCATAGTAAATAGCAGTATTTTTATTTTTCTTGCTCATAATTTTCCTTTTGACAAACAGGACAATAATAAGTCATTCTTTGCGCAATAAATTCTTGCTGGATGAGTGCACTGCACTTATTGCAAGGTAAGTTTGTACGCATATGAACTTGTAAATAATTTTGGAACTGACCTTCAGCACCATTGAGACCTGAAAAATCAACAATAGTTGAGCCACCTAATTCAGTAGCTTTATCTAAAATTATTTTAGTGTTGCTTAAGATTTCTACAAATTTTTCATATGGTATTTTATTAGTTTTAGTCCATGGACTTATTTTTGATAAAAATAAAATTTCATTAGCATAAATATTGCCTATTCCTAAAATATAACTTTGATCTAACAAAAATGATTTAATAGGGATACTTTTGTTTCTAACTAGGTCATATAAATTTTTAGGATCAATGCTGTCAACTTCTATGCCTAGTTTATTAAGCGGTTTAGTTGAAAACAATTCATTATCATCTTTGATATGGAATGTTCCAAATTGACGAGAATCATTATAAAACAGGAATATTTGGTTGTTTAGTTCAAAAATAATATAGTCATGCTTTCTTGTGTTATTTATGTTGCTGCCTGTAAAATATTTGCCTGTCATTCGTAAGTGACTTATCAAATTTTTATTATTTGTAAGCTTGTAAATAATGTTTTTGCCAACATTATGCACATCAAGTATTTTCTCATTTAACAAGTAGTTTTTAAACTCACTAGGGGTAGCATTTTTGATTAATTTATCAAGTTTAACAATAACATTAGTGATAGTTGAATTTAATACATTGCTTTTAAGTGCTTTAACTACTGTCTTAACTTCTGGCAATTCAGGCATACTTACTTATCTTCCTTATTTAAAATTTTAAACATATTAGATTTATATATTTCAACTCCAGGCTGATCAAATGGATTAACTCCTAGTAAATAAGCACTAATTGCTAACGCTCTCATGAAAAACTGGAATAAATATCCTAGTGCATATTCATCTAACTTTGCAATTTCAATGACAATATTAGGCACTAAGGCAGTCTTTGAATGCGCTTCTAGTGTGCCTTTAAAAGCAGATAAATTAACTTTATGCACTGTTTTACCATCTAAGTAATTAAGTTTGTCAATGTCATTTTTTTCTTTAGAAAGCAAAATGTCATATAAAGGTTCTTTTGATACTAAAATTGTTTCAAATAATATCTTTTTACCGTCTTGAATAATTTGCCCAATCGAGTGTAAATCAGTGCTAAAAGTCGAACCAGTGACTCACAACCCTTTGTTATCTTTTCCTTCACTTTCTGCAAATAATTGTTTTCATCACTCAATGAAAAATGACAATTTTGGCTCATATGAACACATTAATTCTATGTCATATTTTTTGCTTAATGCATGTCTAGCAACTGCATATTTGTATGCTTGATTTTCATTTAGATTTAAATTGTTACAATCATTATTTGCATCTGCAGCACCACTAAGTAGTTTTTCAACATTAATCCCTGCACAAATCAAAGGAAATAGTCCAACAGGAGTAAGTACGCTGAAGCGGCCTCCAACATTATCAGGAATTATTAAAGTTTCATAATTCTTAGCTTTAGCAAGCTCATATAAAACACCTTTTTGAGAATCAGTTGTTGCAACAATATAATCTTTTGCATATTGTGCTCCTACTTGAAACTCTAAAAGCTTTCTAAATTCTCTAAATGCAATTGATGGCTCTATTGTAGTACCACTTTTGGAAATAACATTGATAGCAAATTTTTTGTTTTCAACATACTTAAGTTGTGCAACTAATTGCTCACTGCTTAATGAATTGCCTGCAAAAATTAATTCAATATCAGGGTCAGTCATTTTGTATTTATCAAATACATAGTCATAGGCAGCTTTTGAACCTAAGTAAGAGCCACCTATACCAATAACTACCAGTGTGCTTACCTTTTGCTTTTTTCATACACTAGCAATATCATTCATCTTTTTCATTTCCAAATTATTTATGCTATTAGGTAAATTGATTCAGCCCAATCACTCTTTTTCACTGACCTTTTGGCCAATTATGTCACTGTGTATTTTAGCTACCTGTTCTTGATATTTATTTATCTCGCTAAGATCTAAAGCGTGAGAAATATCAACATTTACATATTTCATGTTAACTCCTGTGGTTAATTAAAAATGGATTTGTATTACTTAGCATACATCTGTATATAAAACTTCAATATAAAAATGCTATTATTGCCCCTAGTGAATACTCGCTATTATCATCAATTGAGATTAAACAATAAGGCATACCAAGAATATTGGTAAGAATTTCTTGAACTCCATTATTAGCGCTTTTTCTAAAATCACTTATTTTTGTAAAAGGATATTGATTTAGTCCATCACTAAAATGAATTTCATCGCTTAATCTGTAATCTATTTTTTCATTTTTTAGTTTATAAAACGAAATGTACATTTTTTGATAATTATCTATTAAAAACTGCCCATATGTGTAAATATCATTTGTAAATGAAGCAATGTATGAGAAAACATTAAATTTATCATAGTAATTATTTTCCATATTTGCCTGTAAAACAAGCAAATTAGACAAAGCATTGCTATCATTGATTATGAAATTATATTTGCTTTTTTTACTAATTAATGACCTAACATATGCATACTGAAAAGCTATATTTTCCTCTAAATTATCAGAAACAAAAGCAGGATACAAATTTTGATAGCCAGAAACTAAGCTCATAATATCACAGCCTTTTAAAAGTAATAAAAACAAGTTGCTTTCAGCAAAAAATGAATAATTTTTAGTCAAAACATTTGGCATTATTAACTTATTTTTTTCATCAATTTCAAAGTCTTGCAATTGAATTTCTAATTTTTGCTTGCAGATCATAAAACACCTTCTTAGTGCTCTATAATATCCGTATTTTTCTTGAATATCATTAATTATAATTTTGATAAGTTCGATAAACGATTCAGAATACAGTGACTGACCGATAAATAAAAATGCAGTTTTATGACTATTAATTATCTCTTGATTTTTTATGTACAGTTTTTGCCAGATTTCAGGCTCTTCATCGCAAAAAAAGCTGTATTTTATTTTTTGATCTTTCAAAATATCGTTTTTATTTAAAAAATCATGTGCTGCTTTAAAATTCTCTTTATCATTTTTCTTGCAAAAAATAATTATGTGTTTGATATTTTTGCTATGAAAAAGATCACTAAAATTGTTTAATTCTTTTAAATTTTGCAAATCAAAATTTAACACAAGTTCATTGAACCCAAATTGTTCAAAAAAATCATTATCTTTCTTTTTAATCTTATTAAATAGCTCAAGAGCATAAAGCAGCATATTTTCATTTTTAAAATCAGGGCTAAAATTAATAAAATCTAAGTTAATAGCTTCCATTATTTATTACTGCTTTCTGATTCACTTAATAATTTAAGCACCGATTCTTTTAATTTATTAAACCCATTTTTAGATTCTTTAATTTTGTTTTTAAAAGGCATACGTGAGTGAAGAGGATGATTTGCTTTGAAATTGCCAATACCAGTTTGCATATCCATATCTATTGATTCAACTACAAAATTTATTTTTTGATTTATTTCAAAAATACTTTCAAGTCGGCTTTTTGTAAAGTCTGTAATTAAATTTAATGGTATAAAAAATTTCATACCATTAAAAGTTCATACAATTATGCCATATGAATTAATATTTTTTACTAAGCCATTCAAAACATCGCCTTTTTTAATCATATAAACATTATATATTATTAAGATTTTATGCATAATTCATTTATGAATTATGTTTAATGATTGCAAAATTAAATTATAAGCTTTTTTTACTAATTAGGCTGTTTTATAGGCAAATAATAAAAGTCGCCTGTGCGACTTTATTACATTATTTTATATTATAAAATGCTTTAATGCCTTCAAATTCAGATTGTTCACCTAGTTCTTCTTCAATAACTAGCAATCTGTTATATTTAGCAATTCTATCTGTTCTAGACATTGAACCTGTTTTGATTTGACCTGTGTTAAATGCAACAGCTAAATCAGCAATAGTTGTGTCTTCAGTTTCACCTGAACGGTGTGAAACAACACAAGCCATATTTGCCTTTTGAGCCTTGTTTATAGCATCCATTGTTTCAGAAAGTGTTCCGATTTGATTAAGTTTGATTAAAATTGCATTCATTGATTTTTGCTCAATAGCTTTTTCTAATAATTTAGGATTTGTCACAGTTAAGTCATCACCTACTATTTGTACTTTGTGGCCATATTTAGCTGTCATTTTAGCAAATCCTTCTCAGTCACTTTCGGCTAGTCCATCTTCAATGGAAATAATTGGATATTTATCAATTAATTTGCCAAAGTATTCAATTAATTCATCACTTGTGTATTCCGACTTAACATCACCTAGGTGTTCAAAACCAGGACGTTTTTCATTAATAGCTTGTTTAAGCTTTTTAAATGTGTATTTTTTAGTTTTTTCATCATAAAGCTCACTACATGCTGAATCTAGTGCAATTGCAATAGCATTTTTACCTTTAGTAGCAGGAGTATAGCCAGCGATTTTAATAGCTTCAACTAAGTAGTCTAAAACTTCTTCATGACTCTTGCAATTTGGCGCAAAACCACCTTCGTCACCAACTTGAGTTCCATAGCCAGCATTTTTAAGTAGTTTAGCTAAGTTATGAAAAACTTTATTAGCCATTTGCAATGCTTGTCTTAATGATTTAGCGCCAACTGGCATAATCATAAATTCTTGAAAATCAACTGTATTAGATGCATGCTCTCCACCGTTTAAAACATTAAGCATAGGTAAAGGAAGAGTGTGTGCATTAGCTCCACCAATATATCTGTATAAAGGCATTTCTAGTTCAGCTGCCGCTGCTCTTGCAACTGCTAATGAAACCCCTAAAATAGCATTAGCACCAAGTTTTGACTTAGTTACTGTGCCATCTAAATCAATCATTATTTTGTCAATTTCTCTTTGATTAAAAACTGATAAACCTTCTAGTTCTAGTGCTATTATTTCATTGACATTATCAACAGCTGTCATAACACCTTTGCCACCAAATCAGTTATTTTCGTATTTTGTGCCTTTGTCTCTTAATTCTAGTGCTTCTCTGCTTCCAGTGCTTGCACCTGAAGGTACATTTGCAACACCTGTAGTTCCATAATCTGTAGTAACTTCCACTTGAATTGTTGGATTGCCACGTGAATCTAGTATTTCACGAGCTAAAATTCTCTCTATAATAGGCATTATTTCCCCCAAAATAAAATATATTTTTATTATATAACATTTAAAACACTCTGAACTTGCCTAGGGTAGTGCTAAATCATAAATATGGAAATATAAACATATATAAATCTAAGTTTATATGTCTTAAAACCACTATAAAACAGTGCTTTTAGGAAAATTAGCTATAAAATGAATTGGCTTGATAATAAACAAGATGTTTTAATAGCATTATTTTTAGTGCTCAAATATGATTTTGGCGCCTTGCAATATTTTTAAAATTTTGTTATTTTTTGTTAAAATTTCAATACTATTTTATTATGTATTAGCATTAAAAGTTTGGATAGGACATGGATGAAAGGCCATGCTGAGGTAGGTTTTAGCGCTAAAATTACTCAATATTTTTACGAAAGGATTTTAATATGGCAAAACTAGATTTTGACCGTAGCAAAGAACACGTTAATATTGGAACCATTGGCCACGTTGACCATGGTAAAACAACTTTAACTGCTGCTATTGCGACAGTATTAGCTAAAAAAGGTTTATCAGAAGCTAAATCATATGATGCAATCGATAATGCACCTGAAGAAAAAGCTCGTGGTATAACAATTAATACATCACACATTGAATATAATACAGAAAAACGTCACTATGCACACGTTGACTGTCCTGGTCACGCTGACTACATTAAGAACATGATTACTGGTGCTGCTCAAATGGATGGTTCAATCCTTGTTGTTGCTGCAACAGACGGTGCAATGCCTCAAACAAAAGAACACGTTCTACTTGCAAAACAAGTTGGTGTTCCAAAAATGGTTGTTTTCTTAAACAAATGTGACATGATCAAGCCTGAAGATGCAGAAATGATCGACCTTGTTGAAATGGAAGTTCGTGAATTACTTACAAAATATGGCTTTGATGGTGACAACACTCCATTCGTGCGTGGTTCAGCTTTACAAGCTTTACAAGGTAAACCAGAATACGAAGAAAACATTCTAGAATTAATGAATGCAGTTGACACATGAATCGAAACTCCTGTTAAAGACTTTGAAAAACCATTCTTAATGGCAGTTGAAGACGTTTTCACAATTTCAGGTCGTGGTACAGTTGCTACAGGTCGTGTTGAACGTGGTAGATTAAGCTTAAACGAAGAAGTTGAAATCGTAGGTCTTAAACCAACAAAGAAAACTGTTGTTACAGGTATTGAAATGTTCAGAAAGAACTTAAAAGAAGCTCAAGCTGGTGACAACGCAGGTTTATTACTTCGTGGTGTTGAAAGATCAGCTATTGAACGTGGACAAGTTCTTGCTAAACCAGGTTCTATTGTTCCTCACGCTGAATTCGAAGCTGCTATTTATGCACTTACAAAAGAAGAAGGTGGTCGTCACACTCCATTCTTTGTTAACTATAAACCACAATTCTACTTCCGTACAACAGACGTTACAGGTGGTCTAGAATTTGAAAAAGGTCGTGAATTCGTTCAACCAGGTGAAAACGTTAACTTAAAAGTTAAACTTATTGCACCTATTGCAGTTGAAGAAGGAACAAAGTTCTCAATCCGTGAAGGTGGTAGAACAGTTGGTTATGGTTCTGTAACCAAAATTCTTAAATAATTTATTTACATAATAAATTAGGCTGTTTTATAGGCATATAGGTTTATTTCATAAATCATAAAAAGGAATTACTCAACCTATAAAAACAAGAAAAAGCAAAGGCTTCTTTGCTTTTTTTGTTCTTTTTTTGTACTTTATATATTTATAAAACTATAATTTAAACACACATATTAAAGAGATTTATAAAAGGTAAATATGCAGCCAAGCAAAATTTTTGTTACAAAAGAAAATCAAAGTCTTAGTGAAGTAGCTAATTTTATTTTAAATAACTTAACCAAAAGTAAATTATTACTTTTAAATGGAGAATTAGGCGCTGGTAAGACCACATTATTAAAAGAAATAGCTAAAATAATTGGTATAAAAGAACCTATTACTTCACCAACTTTTAACTATATGAAAACCTATAATGGACTAGTGCATATTGATGCATATCATCTTAGCGGTGAGATTGATGAATTTATTGACTATGCTAACGAGAATGATATTATTGCAATAGAATGGCCTTCTAAAATAATTCATTACTATTCAAATTATGTAAGTATTGACATTGTTTTAGATGAACATAATAATCATATTTTTACTATAAAGGTGGTAAAGTAATGAAATTATATTTAGATACAGCTAACGATGATTTTGTTTTAGCGGCCTTTGATGATAACTTTAACCTAAAGTATTCTAAAGTTTTGCAAAAGTATCAGAAAAAAGTTGAATTAATACCACTAAGTGTTACTGAAATGCTTGATGAATTGAATGCTAAAATTAGTGATTTTGATGAATTTTATACAAATTTAGGCCCTGGTTACTTTACTGGAGTAAGAATCTCTTTAGTTTATTTAAGAACAATTGCCACAATCAAAAAAATTAAAATTTTTACAATTAGCACAATGCAAATTTTAAGTCACCAAAACAAGAATAAAAATGCATTTTATATAAATGCAAAAGGCGAAAAGTATTTTGAATATATAGCAACCAAAGCACAATTTGATCCTAACCAAATAACCTGTAAAACAGGCATAAAAGAAAATTATGACAGTGTAAATTATGAAGAATTTTTAAATAATTTTAAAAATTACAAGCAATTATTTGCTGGCTATGATGATTTAAATAAAATTGAACCTTATTACATAAAAATGCCACAGATAGGAGTTAAAAAATAACATGAAAATATTAGGAATTGAAACTAGTCATGATGACACTTCTATTGCTATTTTAGAAAATAATAAGGTAGTTGCTCTAGAAACAATTAGTCAAGTTGATATTTTTAAGGAATTTGGCGGCACAATTCCTGAAATATCATCAAGAGAGCATGTGAAAAACATAAATTTAATTTTAGAAATATTGCTAAAAAAACATGATTTATCTACTATAGATTATGTTGCTTATACTAAAGAGCCAGGATTAGTTGGAACGTTACAAATAGGATATTTGTTTGCTAATGCAGTTTCATTAGCTTACAATAAGCCAATAATTCCTATTAATCATCTAGCTGGGCACTTTTATTCATGCTCAATAGACAATGAAATAAAATATCCATCATTATGTTTGTTAGTTTCAGGTGGCCATACTCAATTAATGCTCATTAATAATCCAAATGATTTTCAAATAATAGGACAAACATTAGATGATGCTGTTGGTGAGGCTTTTGATAAAGTTAGTTCAAAATTACAATTAGGATTTCCAGGTGGACCAATTATTGATAAAATTTATAAAAACTATAATGGTGAATTTATTAAATTTACTGAGCCTAATGCCCCTGGCGAATATAATTTTTCATTTAGTGGGCTTAAGTCACAAGTTATAAATTACTATCATAATAAAATGCAGAAAAATGAAGCAGTTGATATTAAGCAAATAGCTGCTAGCTTTCAAGATTGTGCAGTTAGCTATTTAATTAATCAAACTAAAAAAGCTTTTGAAAAATACAATGTTAAGTCATTAGTGTTAGCTGGCGGAGTTAGTGCTAATAGTGAGCTTAGAAAAAGATTTTTAGAAATCAGTAATATTGCCATAATCCCTGATTTAAAGTACGCAACGGATAATGGAGCAATGATTGCTGCATGTGCTTATCAAATGCTAAAATACAATAAATAAAAGCATTTTGTAGAAATAAAAATATGAAATTGAAATCAAAATTAGTTATACCCTTAGCTTTTAGTACACTTCCAACTTTTATAGCAGCATCATGCGAAAGTAATGATGATATTTTTAATTTAAATGCAAATAATGATGTTAAGGCAAGTGATATCTTTTATAAAACATTTTTGTCACAGTTAAAATCTTATACTTTACATTCATTACTCAATGACTTGCAAAAAGGAAATATTTCATTAAATTTACCTGAAAAAGTTGATGAATTTGCCTTAAACAAAGGCAAAAATGACATTATTTTTAAATATAAAAACAAGAAATATTCATTAAAAAATTCAGTGGACAAAATTAAAAATTTTAACTTTGATGAGATTTTAAAACCTTTTACATATGAAAAAGAAAATGGTAAATATGTTGTTAAAAGAGCTGATAAAATCGATAACATCAGTGACATTAGCATTCTTTATAAGTTGAAATCGGAGAACAAAATAAAGTATTCTGATTATTTTGAATACAAAAGAGAAATTTTCCAAAATTACTATAAAAAAGGCATATTGGATGATCTTAGTATTCCTGATTTACAATATATGTTACAAAGTGCATTAATTAATAAAAGTCTGCAATATTCTGAACAAACATTAGCAAACAACATTCGAATCAAGGCTTTCTATAAGTCGGAATTCCAACAAAAAATACTTGAAAAAAGACTTTCTGATGAATTGCAAATTTATAATTTTCAATCAAATGGATTAGTTTTTGATCATGTTAAATTTAATAATCTTAAGCTTGAAAATAACGTAATAACCTTAAATATAGACTTATTAGACAATCAAAATAATTCACTTTTAAACGAAAATCAGAAAAAAGAAAAATTTAAATTATCTAATTTTTCTAAAGGGCAAAGCGATACTTATTTTGATTTAAAGACTAAAAGCAAATTAACAATTGATTATGATGAAGTTAAATTTAATGAACTAGTTAATAATCCTGAGATAAAATTTAAACCTAACCCTTTAGGCTATAAAAATATTGATGATTTAATGCATCCTACAAAAGAATATGAATCTTACAATTTAAATAATACAGCTATGATTCTTGATGAATTAAAAGATGACTTACTCATAAGCAAGATCCCTGACCAATTTACCTTTAAAATAGGCAAATTCGAAAAAACAAAACTATTAAATAATTCATTTGCTATTGGTAAATTAGTTCTAGAAGAAACAAAAACTAAGCAAAAATACAACTGGTATTCAATTGATTTTACACCACATAAGCACATATTTACAAATGGCTTATATTTAAAAAATGAATTAGGCTCAATACATAAAACAAAAGATTCATATTTTAGCTACTTAGTTAACGATAATAATTTTGATTCTGAAGGAATTTTAAAGATCCAACAAGGAATAAAAGCTAATGATTTTATGGAAAATTCATTTAATGACATAGCTAATTTTTTGATCTATCAGCATAAAGGTAATTTATTACTTTGACAAAATAATTCAATGTCAAATTTACCAGTTTTAGAAGTTCTAAAACACAGAAATTTTTATGAAAAATGACTATCAATAATCTTTTCACAATACACGCTTTTATATAACATTAATAATGATTCATCTGATGATGGTTTAATAAAAAAAGTTGAAGTAAAACTTATTGATTCTAACAAATATGAAGCATCTAAAAATGGATTGGGCACTATTCCAATTTCAATTAATTTTATCAATCACAAAAATGAAAAGATGCTTTTAAAAGATTATAAATTTAATTTAACAGGCTTTAAAGGATATGATAAAAGCATAATTGAATCTAAAAAAGCTGAACTAAAAGACGAGTATAAAAGTTCGCTGCCACTTAAAAATAAGACCCTGCCATATTTAATAAAAGTTAAATAAAAACTTGTTGCACTAAATTCCAACAAGTTTTTATTTTTATACTTTCAATCCTGTTTTATAGTCTTAAAAGACTATTTTTTAATTTCATTATTTAGCTCTTCACAAAGCTTTTTGGCATAGTCTCCCACAACTATTGAGACATTATTTGATGAAATCATTAGACCACTAACATATTTTAATTGCTCTAATTTATCTTTTTGTACAGCAGCTTTATCATTAATAAGTACTTTTATTCTTGAAATAGTGTTTGAAGCACTTATAATGTTGTTTTTGCCCCCTAGTAAATTAACTAATTCAAGTGTATCCATGCTTGAATCAAGTTTATTAATTTCGCCTTTTTTTAGTTTTTTGACTTTATTATTTTTGATGCGTCAATATAGCCAGCAAAAGCCTAATGTAAATATTGTTAGCATTGCTATTTTTCATTTATCACCTGTTGTCATAACTTAATCCTTATGGAAATATTGTACATTAATATTTATGTTATTTTTAGCTTTGATTTAAAGTATGAATCTAATCTTTTAGCGCATTAATTGGTACAACAAAAACACCATCATCCCTTTTGTATGCTAAGTTTCCAAAGCCAACAATTATGCACTTTAAAACAGGCTCACTTGCACCATTAGCTACCATATTGTTTATTGTTTTATTTAACTTTTTAGCAGTTTCATCAACAACATTAGAACCTAGCTTGATTTCAATAGCACATCAATCGCCGCCGCTAAGTTCAATAATTATATCTATTTCATTGCCTTTATAATCTTGATAATGATAAACCTCGGCATCATTTGCTCTAGCATATATTTTTAGATCCCTTACAACTAATGATTCAAACAAAATGCCGTATAAATTTACATCTTTGGTCAATTTTTCAGCAGTTAAATTTAGCAAAGCACAAGCTAATGAAGGGTCACTAAAATAACGCTTTTCTAATTGTTTGACTCTTAATGATGAGCGATAATTAGGAGCAAATGGTTCTAGGTTGTCAAATAAAAACATTTTATTTAAAAATTCTAAATACTTGGATAATGTTGGTCTTGATATATTCTCTGGTTCATTTTGTGAAATGTCAGAAATTATTGATCGCTCAGAAACAGTAGTAGAAACATTTCGTGCTAATGATTTTAAAATTAGTTTTATTTTGTCATAGTCAAATTTATTGCCAGATTCATCAACTAATTCTTGACTTAAAATTGCATTAATATACTGCTTAGCAACTAAGTGAGAATCTTTTAACGGAGCATCAATGCCACCTGGCCACCCGCCTCTTATAATTAAATGAGCTAGCCTGTCAAAACTTAGTTCTTCAACATATTGCGACATAAAATTATGATTTTCAGTGCATAATTTTTGTAGTGAAACTATGCCAGATGAATCTCCTGATTCATATAAACTCATTGTATTCATTCTAAGTCTACTAATTCTGCCAGCACCACTGTGCAAAATGCCTTTATACTTCGGAGTAGAGGAACCAGTGAGTATAAATAAACCATTTTCACCAATTTCATCAACCTTTGCTCTTACTGCATCTCAAATAGCAGGCGCTTCCTGCCATTCATCTATCATTCTAGGATTCTTGCCTATTAGGACTGATGAAGGATTTATATTAGCCAACTGCCTATTTGCAAAATTGTTGTATGGATTACCTACCAAAAACTCGCTTTTAGATGCATGTCTAGAAGTTCATGTTTTGCCACACCATTTTGGTCCTTCTATGCAAATTGCACCTGTAATTTTTAAATAGCGACTAATTACTTTATCAATGATTCTAGGTTTATATATTTTCTTGTTCATAATGCTCCATAATGATTAACAATTTACCAAATTTTACTAAAAAACTTTACCAATTTTTATAAAAATATTTTACCAAATTTTGATATATCTACTTAATCATAGAGTAATCAATGCAACATAATCCATACTTTTTAAACCGCAAGACGATGAGACTGAATTATTTGATGATAAACTATATTGTCGCTCTGTTACAAAATTATTAATAACCCCATTAAATACCAACTTACATAATCAAATAATATTTGAGTTAAGAAATACATCTGATCCTAAAAAGAAACTAATAGATAATTCAATTAATCCATTATCTAATTCTATAAATAACCCTGATGGCGGAGGTCAAACTTGATCCTAATGATCCAAGTACTCTTAGCAAGGTTGCAAGCTATGCAGACTGAACAGTTGGAGCTATTTCAACATTAGGGCTAATATCAGGAGCTGTATTTGGAGTTAGAAACTATCTAAACAAGAAAAGCTTTAAGGCCGGAAAGAGCAGTGCTATTAAGAAGAAAAAGAAAAAGCAAAAACCTATTAGAATTTACAAAGATAATTAAAGTAAAAAAGCCAAGTTATAACAACCTGGTTTTTCTATTCTAATTACTGGCTAATTAGTT
>NZ_AJPR01000012.1 GCF_000266865.1 Mycoplasmopsis agalactiae 14628
GTTGCATTTAATATAGTCTTAAATACAGCAATAAATGTTCTTTATGTGCTTAAAACAGGTCACCAAATAAGCACATTTGCAACAATCGTAGACAGTAATTAATTTCTAATTATTTATTAATTAAGTTGTTGTTTATATTGAAAAATTAATTTCAAGAATATATAAATTAATTTTAAGATAAAAACTAAATAATTATTTTGTCTACTTACGTCTTTTATTTTCATAAAAAAGTCATAGCAATATCGCTATGACTAATTATTGTTTTCAGCAATCACTTTGGTTTTTTTAGGTACAGATTTTTGATACTTAATTTTATAAATAAACTTCCACATAATTCCAAATAATAATGGTGTTATCATTGAAACAACATAAAGAAGGAAGTCAAGAATAACTATTATACCTGTATTGTTGCCCTTGTAAAAATAAGGGTTTTTAAAGTCTAAAAATCCATAAACAACTGCGCCTCTGCCTGGAACTATTTTGTCAAATGTAGCAAAGAATAATATCATTGCAAAAATAGTATAAACAGTTGAAATTAGCACTGGAATTGTAAATGTAATTTTAGTCACAATAAGTTCTTTTCTAATTAAAGATAAAGCCACAAAACCTAAAACAGGATTTATTGCATGCGTAATCAATGAACGAGTAGCATTTAATGGACTAGTTCATGTTGACTTTTGGTATGAAAGCAAGGCTCAATAGACAACAAAAGTCATAGTTATTGACACAACAGAAATAAATAATGCTTTTTTAGCATTCATATTAGCTCATAAAATGCCAGCTATAATCAAGGCAAAGCCTAGTAAAAAGTTTGATAAATATGTATAGAATAAAAATGAACCTCAGCCTTTAAAAACAGCAAAATGTGTTGGGGCACCAGTTTTGCTAATTTCATCATTTGCATCATATCAAATCACATAAGAGAAGGCATAGAAAAGGGTTGTTAGTATTACAAACAATCCAAATCCAAGCATTCATCATCTTGCATTTTTATTTGTACTTTTATTTTGCATGCGAACTATTATAACTGTATTTATTTTTTTAATAAACAGAATTTATGATCTAAATAAATTGCGCTAAATTAAACATTGCTATAATATTATTATTTAAATATTTAAGGAATAGCATTCAAATGAAAAGGTTAATAAGCGGGATTAAACCAACAGGCGATCTGACATTAGGCAATTATATTGGCGCAATAAAAAACTTTGTCAAATTGCAAGATGAATATGATTCATATTACTTTGTAGCTGACTTGCATTCACTAACAATGGGCGATAATGATGCAAAAGAGTTAGAAAAAAGAAGGAAAGAAATCGTGGCCACTTACTTAGCCTGCGGACTAGATCCTAAAAAGAGCACAATTTTTTATCAGTCAGACATATATGAGCATACCTTAGTGCAATGGTTATTAACTTGTGAAACTACTATGGGCGAGTTAAGCAGAATGACTCAGTACAAAGATAAAAGTCAAAGTGCTTTAAAACAAGCTAATGGCACTGAAAAAATACCTGTCGGTCTATTTATGTATCCAACCTTAATGGCATCTGATATTTTGATTTATAACGCTGATTTTGTACCTATAGGTGATGATCAAGTACAGCATTTAGAGTTAACTAGGACGCTTGCAGAAAGAGTAAATAAAAAGTACCAAATGGACTTTAAAATTCCTGAAGGCATTATTCCTAAGGCAGGTGCTAGAATTAAATCATTAACTGACCCTTATTCAAAAATGTCTAAAAGTGATAAGTCGGCAAAAGGTGTGATTTATTTAAATGACGATCCTGAAGTAGCTTATAAAAAAATTATGAAGTCAGTGACTGATTCAGAGAATAAAGTTTATATTTCAGATAGTAAACCTGGAATATTAAATTTATTAAATATTTATGCAGCACTATGTGATATTTCATTAACTGAAGCAGAAGCTAAATTTAAAGACTCAAATTATGCTGAATTTAAAACTGCAGTTGCAACAGTTGTTAAAAACGAGCTAATTAAAATTCAAAAAAATTACCAAGAAGCCTATAAAACAGTTGATTCTGTTACTTTAATAGGAGCACAAAAGGCTAAAGAAATTTGTGCACCTATCACAAAAAAATTACTTTCAAAATTTGGATTCAAATAGAGGAATTATGAAAATTGAAGCTAATAAACAATTAAATCATACAACAAGCCATCTTTTAGGCGCTGCTGTTGAAATGCTATATCCTAATGTAAAATTAGGCTTTGGCCCTGCTACTGATGAAGGTTTTTACTATGATTTTGATTTTGTTGAACCATTAAGTGAAAATGAATTAGGCAAAATTGAAAAGCTTATGAAAAAGCTAGCAAGTAGAAATTTAGTTACTATTAAAATTGATGAAAGTCAATATGATTTTGCCAATAAACCCTATAAAAAAGAGCTATATGACGAATTAAAAACTCAAGGCAAAGAGATAACATTTTATGCTTTACAAGATCCACTTAATAAGGAATTAGTGTTTAAAGATCTTTGCGCTGGTAATCATATTGAAAGCACAAAGAATATTAAAAACTTTAAATTATTAAGCATTGCTGGGGCATACTGAAGAGGTGATAATAAAAATAAACAGCTAACAAGAATTTATGGTACTTCATGAGAAACTAAAAATGAGCTAGATAAATATCTAGCGCTTTTGGCTGATAGAAAAGAAAGAGATCATCGTAAGATAGGTAAAGATATGAAAATCTTTACTTTTAGCCCTCTAGCTGGTCAAGGTTTTCCTATTTGATTAGAAAACGGAATGTATATTCACAATGAAATTAGAAATCTAGTACTTAAATTAGATAAAAAATATGGCTTTACTGAAGTTTTAACACCACATTTTGGTGCTGAATTACTTTATAAAACTAGTGGTCACTTAGCTCACTATAAAGATGATATGTTCAAGCCTTTATTAGTGGAAAATGAAACCTTAATTCCTCGGCCAATGACCTGTCCGCATCATATAATTGTTTATAACACAGAAAAGCACTCATATAGAGACTTACCAATAAGATATAGCGAACAATCACAGCTATATCGTTATGAAAAATCAGGAGCACTAACAGGACTTGAAAGAGTTAGAGGAATGCTTTTAACTGAAGGGCATTTGTTTGTTAGATATGACCAAATAGCTTCTGAAGTTAAACGAATGTACAAGCAAATAAAAGAAATGTTATCTATTTTCAATATTGAAATTAGTTATATTTCGCTTTCATTAAGAGATTCAAATAACAAAGACAAGTACTTTAACAATGATTCTATTTGAAACAAAGCTGAAGCAATGCTTGAAAAAGCTTTAAAAGATATGAAAGTCAATTACACTAAAGTCGAAGGCGAAGCAGCTTTTTATGGCCCTAAAATTGACATACAAATAGACACAGCACTAGGTCATGAAATTACAGTTTCAACCATTCAGCTAGACTTTTTGCAACCTGAAAAATTTGACTTAAGTTACATTGATAAAAATAATAAAGAAGTAAGACCAATTATGATTCATAGAGGTCTTATTGGCACATATGAAAGATTTGTAGCTATATTATTAGAGCAAACAAAAGGTAATTTGCCATTTTGAATAGCACCTAAGCAAGTAACTATAATTCCTGTTAACTTGGAAGAGAATTTAGCTTATGCTAAGAAGATAGCTAAAAAACTTTTAAATAATGACTTTAGAGTAAAAATTGATGATTCAGATGAAAGATTAAACAAAAAAATCAGAAATGCACAAGTATCTAAGTCTAAGTTCCAGCTTATTTTAGGTTCAAATGAAATGAACTCTAATACCATTTCATATCGTGAATATGGTAAGGAAGAAACAGTAACTGTTTCTATAAACGACTTCATTAAGTTGCTTAAAAAGTTAAGAAACAACTATGAATAAGCATCAAAAGAAAACTAACTCACAAAAAATTGTTTCCTATAGCCCATTAATTACTGTTTTATTCGTTACTATATTCATAATTATTCCACTATCAGTTGTCTGAATACTATCAGCGCCTGAATTTGGCAATGTAAAGATAACTAATGCTTTATGAATAATTCTAATCCCCTTTTTGATTTTACTTATTTCTTTTATGTTGAACACAATACTAGTTTTAGTCAAAATATTGAATATCAGAAGCTTTAACTTTTCGTTGCCTTTTGCATTTATATTTTCATTAATCATATGGCTATCATTATTGCCTATGCCATTTTGAATAAAATATATAATTGCGCCAATTATCGGAATTTTAATTGCATTAGTAACAAACATTATAATAGGCAAAATTGAAGACAAAATTGCTTCTAAAAGTAAGCAAAAATAATAAGCTCATTTTGCCTAAAGCCCTTGTTTTATAGTACATTTAGGCAAACAAAAACACCAGGATTTCTCTTGGTGTTTTTTATTAATTGATTGTAAAAGAATTATTCTTCTGTGTCTTCTGATTCTCTTACAGCATCAGAGTTACTTATGATTGAGTCAGAAATATCTGTAATGTGTTTTCTTGATTCTGGAGTAACTTTTTCTCAGTTTGAAATACCATTAGCAGCAGCTGAGTTATCAAGTATATCGTCACTATTTTTTTCTAACTTTTCAAGATCCACATCATATTTCTTTTTGAATTCTGCAGCTTTTTCAGCCTTTTCTCATTTTTTATTATCGTCTGATTTAGCAAATTCTTCATATTCTTTATTTGCCTTTTCAAACTCTTCTGGATAAGCTAATCAGTCTTCATAGTCTTCTAATTCAATAGGTGTGTTAGTTAATCTTTCAAGTTCAGCAGCAAAGAACTCCTCTTCTTCTGCTGTATTAATTATTCTTTCGTCCTCAGCAACTTTTAAAGCAGCAACTTCAGCTTCCTTTTCTTCGAAGTATTCTTTTTCTATATTAGTTCAATACGCTCTTTCTTCTTCAGCACCTTGTCAAGCTTTGTAGAACTCTTCTTCTAATGCAGTGTTTGTTATTTTTTCAGTTGCAGCTTCACCGTTAAGCTTTTCGTATTCAGGATCATTGAAGTCTTCTTCAATTTCACGTCTAAAATCAGCAGCATTGTATGGACTAATAAAGTCTGAAAATTCATCGCCAATTGACTTATCTTTAAATTCTTTTGCAATTTGACGTTTGTATCACTCTGTTAGATTTCATTTGTTATATGATGCAGTTTCAGAAGGGGTATTAACACTTCTTTCTCATTCAGCTCATTGTTTTTCATGCTCTTCATTACCTGACCAGTCAAAACTTATGAAGTCAAGAAACTCATCACTTAATTTAGCCTCATTAAATTCCTTATTACGTTCACGCTTAAATGCATCCTGTCTTGCTCAAGCTTTGTAATTAGCTTCTTCAATTGGAGTATTTTTTCTACGTTCCATTTCAGCTTCTTTTAAAGCTTCGGAAACTTCATAAGCATTTTCAGGCTCATCTGTCTCTTCATCTGATCCTGGATTTGCTGGCTGTGGTTCGCCTTGTGGTTTTAAAACAAAAGGAATGACAATCTTGTCACTGTAAGTAGTAGTGCCATCTTTAGGCATAACTGTAATTTTGTTTTCATTTTCATCAAAGATAACTTTTAAGTCATCAATTTTTAAAGAATTATTACCTGATTTTAGTGCTTCTAGTACAGATTTTTCATCTTTAGCACTAATTGAAATTGAGGATGTGCCATTGAAGATTTTTGATAGCGATTTTTCAGCTGTAGTAGTATTTTCATCTTTTGATTTATTTGTATCAAAGCAGGACACAGACACCAAAGGAAGGAAACCAGCGCTAGCTAACCCCCCCCCAATTATAGTTAATATTTTCTTAGTTTTCATTACACTTCACTTCCTTATAAATATTTAATATTTATAATAATATTATATATAAATCCATAAGTGGGCTATGTCCGTGTGAAAATATCCATACTATTTTCCACCTTTTTTATTACTAATATTTTAAGTATTGAAAACATACTTTAAAATGTTGCCGAGTCATAAAACATTATCTTATGGCTCAAAAATTAATTGTTAATAATTTTTATTGAACTTTTGAACTCCTCGATAAAACAAAACGAAATTTATGTAAATTTTATATAGCTACTTGCTATTTTCCACTTCCTTCATACTTAATTTACATAAGTTTAAGATGTTGAATATTAAATTAATAGACAATTTTAGTGATTCACACCTTACTACCAACAACATAATTATTTAGACTTAAAAAAATTATTAACGTTAATTTTAGGACACAATAAAAGGTGTAAAAAAATTAAAAATCTTGCTACGCGCAAGATTTTTTCTGTTAAGAAATAATTGCTTCGTAAACTTTTGTTGAAACTGTAGAATTTCCGCCTTTATTAAATTTGTAGAATCTAAATTTAATCTTTAAATTACTTCCATCTTTTTCAACATTAATAAATCCGTTTGATTTAACTGAATTTTTCCTACCTTTTTTGCTAGTATACAATGGGCTGTCAGCATTAGAAATTGAATAGTCTTTTGGCAATCCTATAACAGAACCAATTGAGATTCCATCTCAAGGCTTTTGGCCTTTTTCAAATTTTCCGCTTACTTTTGTTTCTCCTTTAAAACTGCTAATGAAAAGTTGTTTATTATTGCCTTTTTTAGGTGAAATTAAATCTTCATCTTTTAGATCCTTTTTATCAATTGTAATTTTGACTTGAGAAATATCAAAATCAATATCCTTGTAGGTGGCTTTTTGTTTTTCATCAACTTTTTCACCATCTTTTTTAGAGTTTTCCAACGTTGTTTTTATTCTTTTTTCATTTGAAATAGGTGCAACAAGACTTTCGTGATTTAAATCTCTTGGAGCAGGTAAGTTTTCTGTATTTGCTTCTGCTCCTAATAAATTATTTTGTGAGGATGAATTACTAGAATTTGCAGAATTGCCTAAATTAGTTTTCCCTCCCATTTCATTTGAACTATCATTATTTTTAGAGTTATCTACTGGTTTTGCAGGTTCTTCCTTAGGTTTTCTAACTTCTTCCTTTTTGTCACCTTCACCACATTTTGCAGCTACAAATGGAATTGAAAATGTAGCAGTTAGTGCAGTTCCTAAACTTAGTAGTAGCTTTAATTTCATAAATTTTCATCCCCCTATTTTTTGTTTAAATCCGCTTTATTATACATTGCCAATAAGTCTTTTGTATAGATATATTGGGAAATAACATATAAAAAAAATAGCCAAGCATTGATAAATAAATATTTATGATTGTTTTGATATCTGGCTTGAATTACTCGGGATTGTTTTTATATTGTGGTTATAAAAAAAACACTATGATTCAGAAAATAGTGTTTATGTATTTATACTAAAAAATAGCACCCAACAATTTAGGCACATTTTTTAAATTATGTAATTAAAAATTAATGATTTATTTATAGACATTTTGTCTAATTAGACTGTTTTATAGGTATTTTAGTTATTATAGATTTTTAATAAATTCTCTAAATGCTCTTGTAAACTCAATTTCATTAATGTCAAAATTTGCAAGTGGCAAGGCATAAATTTTATAAATCTTCTCATCTTTGTTAAATACGGGAAAAGTATTTAACTCAGCAAAAAAGTTTTCATGTCAGTAGTCTGACATTCACTTTGAGTTTTCCTTAGTTTCAATTAATACCTGGTATTTTTTATCATTTGTTTCAATAAATAAATAAAAATTTGGAACTATTTTTGCAGCATTGTCAAATGTATAAATTAGCGCCTCATTTTGAAAATTGTTTTTTATTAATCAGAATTTGACATCTTTTTGATTTAGCTGATCAACAATTTTATTTTTGAAGTAGTTAATAAATAAGTGTTGCTGATATGTAAATGAATCACAAGCGTTTGCATATCAATTTTTGTCAGATAAGTCTATTTTATAGGATGATTCATCATTATAAGTATTTTCAATATCAAAAACATTTGATAAATTGTAAGCATAAAATTGTTTTGATCCAGTAAAAACGGGGCTAAAATTATGAATATAGCTAGCTATATTGCTTAGCGCTATATTGATTGAGTAATTTAATGATTCATCATAATCATTTTCATTATTAAAATAAACTTCAACTGTATTTTCACCAAAATAGTCGCTCATAGTGAAAAGATCTAAAACATTGTCAATTTTATTGAACTTATCATTTAGATTTTTTAAGTCAAATTCACGATAACTATTTACATATTTAGAAATAAGTGAAATATCTATATTTTTAAGTTCCAAAGTTTTTGAATGCAAGTAGTTCTTACTTATTTCATTAAGACTGTGATGCATATATTTTCCATCTTGGCTTGGAAAAATTTTTGTGTCTTTGTCTAATTTTTCTTTTTTATTTAAAAATATAATGCCATTTTTAAAAAAATCGCTTTGTTTGAAGTCTTCTTTTAAAGAGCATTTTTTTAAGTTGCTTGAATTATTTTTGTTAAATAATTCAGTTTTCTTTTTGTCATAATTATAGATAAAATTATCTAATATGGCTGTTTTATAGCCTAATTGGTTAAAATCAAATTCATTGAAAATATGAACAGAATTATAATCTTTCAATTTATCAAAATTTTCAATAACAGCTTCTTCATCAATTACTAAAAATTCACTACCTATATCACTAGGGTTATATTTACTTAAAAAATCATTATGCGTGCTAAAGTATAAATTTATTGACTCTTTATTTTTATTTGAATCTAGTTCATAAACTTCTTTTATGTCTACTAATTTACCCATAAACTGTATTTTATAGGCAAATAAGAATGATTCTGAATCATAATTTACCAATAAGTTTTTGAACCTTTGAATGTTTTCTGGTTTGCTTAAAATTACAAAATTATTATTTTTTTGTGAATAAAAATAAAGAATTAATAATGCTAAAAAATGTTCTTTAACTACTTCATCTTCAATATTTGCTAAGTACTTAATTGGTAATTTTTTGCCTTTTTTACTATAGTTTGTTGCCAAAAATCTAATCATTTCAATTTCATGCTTATTCAAAACAAATGAATCATTTAAATTTTGAATAATAATATTAGGAAGCTTAATTAAAGGATCAGAACCTTTATAATTATTTGAATAATTCATTAACTCTTCTAAATCTTGAAAAAGGAAATTTTTGCTCATTGCCACCTCTTAACTTAATTCATTAATAATTTTAAAATAAAATGCGCAAACATTCAAATATTAAAAAACCATATTTGCATTGCAAATATGTAAAAATTAATATTTAATTAAGAAAATAAAAAGAAGTAGTTGCCAAAATTATCTTTTGCTTTCAATAAGTACTATAATTTAAATGTTATTTATATAACATTAGGAGATTGGATGCAATATGAAGATAGCAAAAAAGTTGCTATAACCTTTTTTATTATTCTTTTATATTTCTCTGCAGTGTTTGCATATTTTTATAAATTCGTCAAACTGTCATTACTATTGGGCTATGCAATAGGCGCATCCGCATCATTTTTAACTTTTTGAATCAAAGAATCTTTTAGTTATTTAATTATTGGCAAAAATAAAAGCCAGGCTGCTAGCTTAAGCATATTAAGTTTTATTATTTCATTAATTTTTATAGCCAGCTTAACAGTAATTTTAGTTTTTATCAACAAGCTAAGCATTAAAAATATGAATAATATTTACACAAAAAACAGCTTTAAAATTGCTTTTTATCCAATAAATTTAATATCTTATATTTTTGGTTTAACTACTTTAAAAATGAGTTTATTATTATGTTTTATAAATAAAAAAGGAAAGGAGGCATAGATGACTACAGTAAAAAATGAAGCAGAGTCTAATATATTTCAAAACTGAATTAATGGCGGCTATGCAGACTGAAATCAAAAACAGCTTTTGTCACTAATTGTTGTTGTGTTAATTTGCTTATTTTTTTCTTTATATGTATTTATTAAAATTAAAAAATATGCTAAAGAAGATAAAGCCCCTAGCGGAATTATTTTAGTGATGGAAGGCTATGTAAATTACATCGATAATGCTTTTGATGACAATACTGACAAAAAGATTCCTAAGGCAAGATTTTATGTTTTTGGCTTAGCTACATTTTTAATTATTGGTAACTTATTAGGGCTAATTGGCTTAGAACCTGTTACTACTTCTTATTCTATAGCATTAACATTTGGGCTAATGTCATGATTAGGTATTTATGTAACTGGTTTAATTTACCAAAAATGAAGATTTTTCGCTAAGTATAAAAATCCAATTGAAATCATTGGTCAGTTCTCGCCATTAATTTCAATTAGTTTCCGTATTTTTGGAAATATTATCGGTGGAAGCATAATTATGGTTATGATCTACTCACTTTTTGGTTACATTTGAACAAAAATGATTCCAAGCTCACCACCATTACCTCTTTTGGCAGTTATTTTTACACCTGTTTTACACCTTTATTTTGATGTATTTAGTGCCTTCATTCAAGCATTAGTATTCTGCTCGCTGACCACTATATGGTGAGCACAAGAAGCGGAAATAGAAGAGAAAAGTGTAAAAATTGATGAAAAAAGCAATGTTTCATCTAATCAAATTAAAGTTAAGCAACTAAAGGTTGCCCAAAATATCTATTAAGGAGTTATTATGGAAAAAGGATTAATCGCTATTGGCATTGGTATTAGTATGATCTCAGGTCTTGGAGTTGGTCTTGGTCAAGGACTTGCTGCAGGAAAAGCTGCTGAAGCAGTTGGTAGAAATCCTGAAGCAGCAAGTAAAATTAGAACAATGATGCTTGTTGGTCAAGCAGTTGCCGAATCTGCTGCTATTTATGCATTAGTTATATCAATTCTATTAATGTTTGCATTTAATTAAGATATGAACTTATTTTACGATTTGTCATTAAAAGCAAATATGCTTTTAAGTGCGCAAAGTGGCGGAATAAAAGATGAATTAAAGGATAAGTTTAAAACACTTTTTCCAACCTGGCCAATGTTTTTAGCCACTTTAATTGCATTTATTTTAGTAGTTTTAATTTTATGATTTTTGCTTCATAAGCCTATAAAAAAGGCAATGAAGGCAAGACAAGACTATATACAAAAAAATATTGATGAAGCAAAATTAACTAATGATATTTCTAAGCAAAAATTAAATGAAGCTAACAAAAGGCTTGCTGAGGCTTATTCTGAAGCAGATGAATTAATTAAAAATGCCAAAATTCATGGCGAAAGTGTTATTGATGAATATACACACAAAGCCAGAAATGAATCAAAAAGAATCATTGAAAAAGCGCATATGGAAATTGAATCAGAAAGACAAAAAATGGTTGATGATTCTAAGTCTAATATAGCTAAAGCTGCTATTGAGATTTCTAAAAAAATTATGCAAAAAGAAGTTACAAAAGAGTCACAAGACGAAGTTATTAAAAACTTTTTAGAGGATAAATAATTATGTTTATTAAGGCTAATGCTGATGGTTATGCTTTAGCATTATATGACTTGCATAAAGAAGAAAAACATGTAAGCAGCACTTATGAAAATATTCTTTCGTTTTATGAACTTTTGTCAAATGATAAAGATGTGTTTTCGTTCTTTTATAGCACTAAAATAGGCCTAGACGAAAAATACAAAATAGCTGATGAATTAGTTAAAGAGCATAAAAATTTAAAAACTTTTGCTAACTTTTTAAAGCTTTTGATCGCAAAAAATAATTCATCACTTTTGCTTCAAGCTCTATCAATATACATTCATCTTGTTGAAGATGAACTAAATATATTAAGAGCTAAATTAATTTCTGCTTTTGAAATAGATGCTCAAACAAAAATTAAAATTATTAAAAAATTAGAAAACAAATATAACAAAAAAATCAAGCTAACTACATTCATAGATAAGAGCCTAATTTTTGGCTTTAAAATAGTGATAGGCAATGACATAATTGAGCAAAATGCCAAAGCTGACTTAGAAAAAATTTCATCTTTAATCAACAACAAAAATGGAGGCTTAAATGGCTAGTAAAAGTACTGATATAAGTGCAATAATTAAAGATCGAATTAGACGTTTTGATTCAAAAATAGACTATTCTGAAATCGGCTATATTGTAACTATTGGTGACGGAATTGCTTTAGTTAACGGCCTTGACAATGCTAAAAATGGTGAAATAGTTAAATTTAAAAATAATATAACTGGCTTAGTTTTAAATTTAGAAGAAGAAGTAGTTGGTGTTGCTATTTTTGGTGATGCAAATATGCTTAGTGAAGGTGATTTATGCACCAGAACTGGCGAAGTTATTGCAGTTCCTGTTGGTGATGAATTAACTGGTAGAGTTATTAATGCTATTGGTGATCCTATTGATGGTAAAGGGCCAATTAATAGTATCAAACGCAGAGAAATTTTTAAAGTTGCTCCTGGCGTTATGAGCAGGGTTGAAGTTAATGAACCTCTTGAGACAGGTATTATTGCAATCGATTCAATGATCCCAATTGGCAAAGGCCAAAGAGAATTAATTATTGGTGATAGACAAACTGGCAAAACTTCTATTGCAATTGACACAATCATTAACCAAAAAGATAAAAATGTTAAGTGTATTTATGTAGCTATTGGACAAAAAAATTCTACCGTAGCACAAATTACTAAAAAATTGCAAGATTCAGGTGCAATGGAGTACACAACTGTGATTGTTTCTGGAGCTTCTGAACTAGCACCGCAACAATACATTGCTCCTTATTCAGGCACTGCTATAGCTGAAGAGTGAATGTCTGAAGGCAAAGACTGCTTAATCATTTATGATGATTTATCAAAACATGCTATTGCTTATAGAACATTATCATTATTACTAAGACGCCCACCTGGACGTGAGGCTTACCCTGGTGATGTTTTCTATCTTCACTCACAATTATTAGAAAGAGCCGCTAAAGTTAATTCATCTTATGGTGGCGGATCAATTACTGCTTTACCAATTATTGAAACACAACAAGGTGATATTTCTGCTTATATTCCAACTAATGTTATTTCAATTACTGACGGCCAAATTTTTACCCGTGAAAATTTATTCCACTCAGGTCAAAGACCTGCTGTTGATGTAGGCTTTAGTGTTTCTAGAGTTGGCTCAAGTGCACAAATTAAGGCTATGAAAGAAGTATCTAGCTCTCTTAAATTAGAGCTTGCTCAATACAATGAAATGCAAGCATTTGCACAATTTGGTTCTGATTTAGATGATTCAACTATTGCTATATTAAAACATGGCCATAAAGTTTATGAACTGCTTAAACAAGAGCAATATTATCCAATCAATCAATTGGCGCAAACAGCTATTTTACTAGGTGTTAAGGAAAAAATCATTAATCCGCTTCCTGCTAGTCAATTAAGAAGATTTAGAGATGAAGTTATCAAATTTATGACTAAAGAATTAGAAGGAAGAAAAATTAGCGAAAAAATTAAGCAAAATAATTACGCTTTAAATAGCGCTATTAAAGAAGAAATTGCTACTCATTTAGTCAAGATAGTTAATAAAATAATAGCATCCTTGCATGATTATAAACCTGAAGCAGAGCTACCTATGCCTGCAAAATATTTAGAGATAAATAATGTCTAGTATTCAATCAATTCAAAGCAGAATTAAGACTGTTCAGTCGATAAGAAAAATAACACATGCAATGGAGCTAGTTTCATATTCAAAACTCAAAAAAGCAAAAGCCGCTTTTGATGAAGTTGAGAAATATAATTTGCTCATTGATCAAACTTTTAACAAAATTTTTGAAAACATTAGTCATGATGACTTAAAAGAGCTAATGAAGTCTAGAAACAATAGTAAAAGCAAGCTTTATGTCATTGTAACAAGTAACTTAGGTCTTGCTGGAGCTTATAATGCTAATGTTATTAAGTTAGTTAAAGAAACAGTGACAAGTGATGATTATTTAATAATAATTGGTTCATATGGCATCAGGGCATTAAGACAACAATATGCCGAACAAATAATTAATCTTAGCGAAATAACAACAAGCAAAAGAACTAGCACTTTAGTTTCAAAAATTATCAAAAGAGCCTTTAAATACTACAGAAATGGCACAGTTAGCTCAATTAATTTTATTTACACTAAGTTTATTAATAACTTAGTTCAAGAAGAAGTGTGCGAAAAAGTTTTCCCATTTGATGAAGTAATGATTCGTGAACATATCGATCGAAAAGAAATTGACTATAAATTGGAATTTGAACCAAGCGCTAAAGATGTTTTAGCTGATGCTATTCCGCTTTTTGTCGATTCTAAACTGCACTTAGCAATGGCAACTTCGCTTATTAGTGAGCATTCAGCTCGCAGAGGCGCAATGGAAAATGCCACAAGAAATTCTGACAGTTTAATAACTGAACTAGATATGGAATTTAAACGTAAGCGTCAAGCAAAAATCACTAATGAAATAATTGAAATTGTTTCTGGTGCTGATGCTGTTTAGTCCTTCTAAAACTGTTTTATAGGACTAAAGGAAAATTTATTAAGGAGAGTTTATGAAACAAGATAAAAATAAGAACTCTGAAAATAATAATATTGCTAACATGGGCAAGGTTGTACAAATTGTCGGTCCAGTTGTTGATGTGCGCTTTCCTAAAGGTCAATTGCCTTCATTGCTTAATGCTTTAATTATTAATTATGATCATAATATCTACACTCTGGAAGTAGCACAGCACATTGGCGATGACACTGTTAGAGCGATTTCAATGGTTTCAACTAGTGGCTTACCACGTGGCATTGATGTTTATGATACTGGTGCACCAATTAGCATACCTGTTGGCAATAAAGTTTTAGGAAGAATGTTTGACGTCTTAGGTAATCCAATTGATTTAAAAGAATCTCCTGATGCTGAAAAAATGCCAATCCACGCTCCTGCACCTTCATATGAAGAACAAAGCACTGAAAGTGAAATTTTTGAAACTGGTATTAAGGTCATTGACCTTTTAGTGCCATACGTAAAAGGCGGTAAAATAGGTCTTTTCGGCGGTGCTGGTGTTGGAAAAACTGTTTTAGTGCAAGAGTTAATTAATAATATTGCAAGAGAACACGGCGGTCTTTCGGTTTTTGCCGGCGTTGGTGAAAGAACTAGAGAAGGCAATGATTTATATAATGAAATGCTAGCATCTGGCGTTTTAGAAAAAACAGCCCTAGTCTTTGGTCAAATGAACGAACCTCCTGGAGCTAGAATGAGAGTTGCTTTAACAGGATTAACAATGGCTGAATATTTTAGAGACAAAGAAAAACAAGATGTTTTATTATTCATCGACAATATCTTTAGATTTACTCAAGCAGGCTCAGAAGTTAGTGCCTTACTTGGCCGTATGCCTAGTGCTGTTGGTTATCAACCAACACTAGCTACTGAAATGGGGCAATTACAAGAGAGAATTGCTTCTACTAACAAAGGTTCAATTACGTCAGTACAAGCTGTTTATGTTCCAGCCGATGACTTAACTGACCCAGCCCCTGCTACTACTTTCAACCACCTAGATGCCAAAACTGTTTTAGATAGAAACATTGCTGCTTTAGGTATTTATCCAGCAGTAGATCCGCTTGAATCATCTTCGCGTTTACTTGACCCACTTGTAATTGGCCAAGAGCACTATGAAACAGCCAGAAGAGTCGTTTCTATATTGCAAAGATTTAAGGAACTACAAGACATAATTGCAATTTTAGGTATAGGCGAATTAAGTGAAGAGGATAAAAAAGTTGTAGCAAGAGCAAGAAGAATCAGAAACTTTTTAAGCCAACCATTTTTTGTAGCAGAAAAATTTTCAGGTAAACCTGGTAAGTATGTTAAAAGAGATGATACTGTAAGAAGCTTTAAAGAAATTTTAGATGGTAAATATGATCACTGTCCTGAAGAATTTTTCCTATATGTAGGCTCAATTGAAGAAGTTAAAGCAAACTATGATAACTATTTAAGCCAAAATAATGCAAATGGCGAAAAAGCTAGCGCTTAGCTTAGAAACTTAACAAACTTATGCAAAGTTATTCAAATTTAAAAATAGTTACACAAGCTAGAACTTTCTATAATGGTCCTGTTTTAAGTGTGGAGCTTAAAACTAAAAGTGGCGGATCAATAGTTTTGCAGCCCAATAGAAGTGAGCTATTAACAACCATTGATATCTGTAAATTAGTCATAAAAGATTATCCAGATAACAATGAAAAAGTATATTCAATTAGTGATGGCATAGTATATGCTGACAAATCTAGCATTAACATAATCACAAATGATATTATTCTTAACAGCGATATTGATCTTAAAAAAGCTGAAAGTGATAGAGACAAAGCTATTAGCATTTTAAGCAGTAATAGTGATGCTGAAGTTATTTCGCGTTTTGAAATAAAACTTAAAAAAGCAATTAACAGAATTAATGTTTCACAACATAAATAATGACAAACCCCAAACTAAGGGGTTTTTGTATTCAAAAAAATGCTTTTTTATGCCATTTTATAGTATTGATTGATTAATAGTATAAAATTAAAATATAGATTTAAAGTCAGCTAGGAGGAAGAATGTGAGTAAAATTTAATGACTGATACAATCAAGTTGTTGAAGTTCCTAAAATTTTTGGGCTAAATCACATTTTGTTCATTTGTGCCGCAATTGCACTGACAATATTTTTACTATTTGTATTCCAAAGCGCAAGTAGAAATGTTGTTCGTGGTGCAATAATATTTGTGTGGATATTTATTTTCCTTTCAGAACTAATTTTCAGACAATTTGGTCAAATTGCATGAATGAAAGTTCATGAGAGTGCAAAATATAATTTAGCATATGTGCCATTACAAATTGTTTCACTATACTTTTGAATATTGCCTTTTTATTTCTTTATACCAAATAAAAAATGAGAAGCAGCAATGCTACCATTTATCGGAATATCAGGTTTAACAATTGGAGCAATTTTATTAGTTTATCCAGCAGTTGTATTTTCAAATAATACACCTAATAATGTTTACTATATGTTCCAATCAGCACTAACATTTTCATTAGGATGTTATTTAATACTTAAAGGCAAATTGCCATTACGTAGTTGAAGAACTTATGTATACCACATAGTGTTCATGATTTCTATCTTTATTGCAGCTGTGATATTGAATGAAGTGGTTTATGCATCAACTTCAAATGAACAAGTGCTTAAGGGATTAAACTTTATGTACTTATCACATAGAGTAAGGCCATTACCATACTACAAAGATATGGTTGATCTTAAAATAATTACTGACACTAAAGAAAATGCAAGATTATTTGTCACAGCATTTGTCATAGGTTTAGTAATATTGCCAATTGCACCTTACATGTTATTCTTCATTTTATTTAGACCATTTGTAAAAGCTATAGATGATGTTATTGCTAACTCATCTAAGTCAGCAAAAGATAAAGTTAATAGCGCAAATGAAGATGTAGAGCTTAAAAAAGCTATGGCATAAAAAAGAAACACTAAAATTCATTTTATCCATTGATTTATTACATTATAAAATCAAGTGCCCTCAGCAAATTTTCAAAAATTTTGTTTTTCAGGTATTGCACTTGATTTTATGATTTTAAAGTTTTCTTTAAAACTTGATTTGCAACTAAAAAATCTTTGCTTCTTTATCAAAAAAGAGAAATTAAATAAACTCACTTTTTACCAGCAGCATTACATATTAAACTTTGTATAATACCTTTATTGCTAATTACACGGTTTATATAGCAATAAAAATTAAAAAATATCTAGACACAAAAATAGTTTAGCTTAAAATTTTTTATAGTTAGTTTAATATGCATATATCATTTCAAAAAAGTTGAAATATAAGGAGGCAAAAACATAGTGAAATTTAAAAGCATTGAACTTTTTGCCGGCGCTGGTGGGCTTGCACTTGGACTAGAAAAAGCAGGCTTTGACCATATAGGACTAGTTGAATTTGATAAAGTTGCATGTCAAACGCTAAGAAATAATCGCCCAAGTTGAAATGTATATGAAGAAGATATAAGAAAAACTGCTCTAAAAGATTTAGAAAAAGAGTTCAAAATAAAAAAATATGAACTAGATTTATTATCCGGCGGTGCTCCTTGTCAAAGTTTTAGTTATGCCGGAAAACGTCTGGGTCTTGAGGACACAAGAGGAACTTTGTTTTATTACTACGCTCTTTTTTTAAACAAGTTACAGCCTAAAATGTTTTTGTTTGAAAGCGTTAAAGGAATGCTAACTCATGATAAGGGTAAAACTTTTGAAACTATTTGTCAAATTTTTAAGCAACAAAACTACCAAATAACTTATAAAGTTTTAAATGCACTTGATTATGATGTTGCCCAAAAAAGAGAGCGTCTTATTGTTATTGGAATAAGAAATGACATTGTAAACAATATAAATTTCAGTTTTCCAAAAGCAAGTGAGAAAACACTAGTTTTAAAAGACATTTTGCTAGATGTGCCAAAAAGTGAAGGTGCAAAATATTCAAAAGCTAAGGAAGACATTTTCAAACTAGTGCCTCCTGGAGGATGTTGAAAAGATATTGATCCAAAAATATCTAGAGAATATATGAAAAGCTGTTGAGATATGGAAGGTGGCAGGACTGGAATTTTACGAAGGCTTAGCTTTGATGAACCTAGTTTAACCATTCTAACTACACCGCAAATGAAGCAAACTGAGCGGTGTCACCCAACCGAAACGCGGCCATTGACTATTAGAGAAACAGCAAGAATTCAGTCTTTCCCGGATGAATGACAATTTTTTGGAAGCATTGCTAGTCAATATCGGCAAATTGGCAACGGAGTTCCTGTCAATTTAGCAAAAGCAATTGGCAAAAGCATTATTGAAGCACTTTCTAAAGGTAAAATTTATGAATAAGTCATTCATTCTTAACTTTATATCAGAACAGGATTTCGAAGAACATGTTTTTAACACAATAAAGCAATATAGAGAATCTTTAAAATCTATAGATTTAAAGAAATTTAATAAAAGAGTTATTAAATTTAGATTCAGACTTGACATTAGCTTTATATAAACTTGCATTTGAAGCATATAATGGCTTTGACTTTTAATTATTAAGTAATTTTTAAGTGTTTAAGTGATCTAAATCTTTAATCACCACTATAATAATATATGTTATAAATTATTTAATTTTTTTTATTTTTTAGATTGCAAAAATAAGAGTTTGGAAAAAAGGCGTTCATCAATAACTTTGGTGCAACTGCTTATATTGCTTGTAAAAGTAGTTTAAAAGACACACATTTTTTAAGTCATAAATCAGTAAAGCAAAAACTTAGTTCAATTAAATAATTTTAATAAAGCTTTTTACACACTTAAATTTTATGACATCGGCAAGAATAAGAAGAGTAATGAATAAAAATAAAAAATAAGAAGGGATAATGTAATACTAATTATGAAAAAGAGTTTTAAGTTACTATTAGCAGCAACTACAATTTCAGCAACTGCAGCCCCTCTTTTAGCAGCATCTTGCGACACTGCAGAATCAAAAGATGGAACAATAATCAATAACTTAATTGATAATGCAGACAAGGACTTAAATAAAAATAAAAATCCAAAATCAGAAGCAATGAATGAACCACATAAACCTAATAATGATACTGACAAGAAATTAGATAATGATAAAAATAAAAATGATCCAAAATCATCTGACAATGAAACAACTGAAACAGGCAAAAAATCAGATGAAATAAATAAAAAGGATTCAGAAGATCAAAAGAACGGGGATAAGTATTCTCAAAGTTCGCCAAAAGGTGAAAAAGAAGAAAAAGACGAGAAGAGTGAAAAGAATGAAAATGAATCTAGGAGTGACAGCGGATCAGTAACTCCAAGTCCAGAAACCGAAACTCCGCCTTCTACACCACCTGCTCCTGCGCCTCAACCACAACCAGAAATGCCTCCTGCTGATCAACCTAAGGGAGAAGAGGAAACAGAAAGTAATAAAGAAGAGAGTGAACTTGATAAAATTGCTAAAGACTTAAAAGATATTCTTAAATTTGCAGCATCAACAGAAGACTATCCAGAAATAAAAGAATTTAGTTCAAGTAACAGCAGTTATACCCTTTGATATAATAGCAAAGATAGGACTATATTGTTAGTTAAAGGTAGCCAATCGCCTTTCATAGAAAATAGCGAAAAGGTTGATAAATTTGTATTATTTGAATTTGATAGGGAAAATAAAATTAAAGATAATATTCAACTTGTCAATGACAAAAACCCACTAAATAAATCAAATGAAGATGGCCATGATATATTTACCTTATCTAACCAATTGAATTTTGAAATACTTAACAAAAGCGGAGAGAATAAATTTGATGTTAAAGTTAAATACAAAGTTGGTAATTCTTTGAATAGTAGCGAAGCAGAAGCATCGGATGTATCCAATGAATCAACAGTTACTATAGAATTAAAATAACAAACCAATTAATTTACAATACTCTCTAATAAATCAATATACAAAAATAAGCTACCAAGAACTCCAGTTCTTAACCTGTAGTTTATTTTTTTATTCTGTAAGACATAATAAAAATGAAATCATGGAACATAATAAACAAATCAATACAACATTTAGCTTTCCTATATAATAAATATTAGATTAAAAACATATGGAGAATAATAAGATAATGAGCAGCTTAAAAGAAGAATATTTAAAAAAAGCAGAAGAGCTAAAGCTTACAAACGAATTAAATTCAGATCAAAAAGATCTGATCAAATTAATAATTGATAAATTTGATGATAATGATAAGAATTTGCAAAACGTTTATCAATTCCTAATTAAAAGAATTAAATTAGGATTTGTTTTTGATGTTGCACCAAGTGTTGATGCAAAATCAATTGCTTTGCTTAAGAAAAATGAAAGCTTATCATTTGGTAACTTTATGGATCCTAACCAAAATTACTTAATCATAGGCGAAAACTATGACGCACTAAAGAATTTACTTGTAGTCGAGAGAGAGAGAGAGAGACAACGAAACTTCTGCTAAGTTTGATATAGTCTATATTGATCCTCCATATAATACTGAATCATCAAGAACTGATGGCAATAACCTTAGCGAAAAAGATGATGTAAATGCTTCTAAATTTATATACCGTGACAAATTTAGTCGCACCGGCTGACTAAATATGCTAAATGAAAGACTTGTAATGGCTCGCCAACTTTTAAAGGAAGATGGTGTAATTTTTGTTTCAATTGATGATAGCGAACAAGCCTATTTAAAAGTTTTGATGGATGAAATTTTTGGGGAAGAAAATTTTGTTGCAAATATAATTTGACAAAAGAAAAATACAGGCGGTGGAGCTGGCAAAGCCAACATAGATATAGAGACTGAATTCATATTAGTTTATTCAAAAAACAAAGATAAAGTGAAATGAAATAAGAAAGAAGTAGATAGCGCAGAGTATACACTTAAAGATGAATACTATAATGAAAGAGGTTTTTATAAATTAGAGGACATAGACCGTAGATCATCTAAAAGTAAATTTAAATATACTGAAGGTGGAGATTATTTAATAGAAGCACCTGATGGAACATTTTTTAAAAATTATAGAAACATAAAGAAACCTAAATCATATGTTTATCTGCCGGGTAAACAATTATTTGATTTTTTAAACAAAAATGGATTTATTGAATTTAAACAAATAAAAAAAGATGGCCAATTAGTATGAAAAGCCATTAAAAAAGTTTATGAAAAAGTTATTGTTTCAAAAAATGAGAATAATTCGTATGATATTGTTTCACGTGAAAAAGGTAATAATTTTTCAAATATATATAATGAATGCACAACAACACACGGAACACAACTTTTAATATCAATATTAAATAATACAGATTTTGAAACTCCTAAACCCTTGCAATTATTGAAATTTTTAATAAATTTAAATCCGAAGAGAAACGCTAGAGTTTTAGATTTCTATGCAGGTTCAGGAACTACAGGTCATGCAGTAATGGAACTTAATAAACAAGATGGTGGAAATAGAAGTTATACTCTTGTAACAAATAATGAAAATAATATTGGTAAAGACATTTGCTATGAAAGATTACATCGCATAAACAAAGGCCTTGGCACTAATGGCGACTCAAATTTTAAATGAATTAAGAAAAACAATCCATATGATTCAAATCTTAATGTATTTGAAATTGAATATTTTGATAGCTCAATATTTAGCAATGCTGATGATAATGAAAAAATCAAAAAAACTTTTATAAAAGAGTTACAAGACTTTGACATTAAAAATATTGAATTAAATAATCTTGAAATACTAAGAAATCTAAATGCCCTAAAACCTATTTCAAAGGATAAAGATGATGCAACTAACTAATTCACAAAATAAAGTAGTTGAAAAGATTGTTTCGAAATATGACATTGAAAATAAGAAGATTATTGAATTTCAAGCCCCAACTGGTTCTGGAAAAACATTTATGATTTTAAATGTTATTGACAAACTAATTCAGCAAAATCCACATGAAAAATTTTGCTTTGTCATAATAACACTTTCAGCCGCAAAATTACCTAAGCAAATGCATTTTAATTTCTTAGAATATAAACAGTATTTAATCAATAAAGATCTTGAAATTGAACATATAACTTCCCCTTCTTCAAGTGATAAATCTAAAAAATCTAACAAAGACAAAGACCATCACTACCAAATTCTTGCTAAACAAAATAAAATACTTATTTTTGGTAATCAATCATTTGGACAAAAAAGAATTTTTAGTGAAGAGGGAATAATTGATTCATTTTTATCTCAAATTGAAAATGAAGAATTCAAATTGGTTTATATTCGGGATGAAGCACACTTTGGTGGTGAAATTGATGAAAAGAAAATAAAGTTTCTTGATCTTGACTCGAATGATAATATCGATAAGCTACTAGCTAAAGCAAAAGATTCATCTATTCACTATGAAGTTGCTTTTCAAAAAAATGCGCATTTTATTATTAAAATGACAGCAACTCCTAAAGGGCATAATGAACTTATTTCATTAAGTGAAAACGACCTTCTGGAAGATGACACTCTTTTAATTAAAAAGAATGGAAAATACAATGAAGGAATAGATGAAATTAAAGAAGACACAATTACAAATAAGCAAATTTTAGAAGTAGCATGTAAAAAGTTTAAGCTAATTAAAGATAGATATACAGATGCAAGTAAAGAACCAACATTAAAAAATATCAATCCTGCAATGTTAATTCAAGTTAATAATAAAGATGCATCAAACAAAGATGTATTTGATGCTAACATCAATGAAATTATTGGAGTTCTTAAAGCGCATAATCTTAATTATGTAAAGTATTTTGGAGAAGATGATATTGATTCAAATATAAGGCTCAATTCTTATTCATTGAATGCAATTTCCAAAAATAGTAGTGATGTTGATGTAATTATTTTTAAATTAGGACCAGCTACCGGTTGAAATATTCCACGTGCTTGTATGCTAGTGCAGCTACGTAATGTTTCATCATCATCTTTAAGTATTCAAACACTTGGCAGAATTAAGAGAAATCCTAATCCTAGTGAAGAAGCTAAGCAAAATTCAATTTCACTTGATTATTATTACTATTCAAATGTTTCTGAAACAAAGAAAAATCATGCTTATATCTTTTTAAAAAATCAATATAAAAATGAAACTTTCAAAGTTGGCTATATTGATAAAAAAGAAGTTTTAAAAAAGATTCAAAATGAAAATTATGTCAATGAGCTTATAAGCATACTTGATTCAAACTTAATAAAAGACGAGTACAAAAGATATAAGGATGAATATCAAAAATATGGCTATATTCCAATTTATACTGAGCATTTTGGTAAAAAACAAGTTATTACTAGTAAAATAAGCAACAATATTGACCTTGAAATCTTTAAAGAGAACTTCTTAGCCAAAAACAAAATGTATTTTTCTAGTGCTACAATTGAGGCAATTGAAAGCTTCAAATACAACAATTTTAATCACCAAAATATTTTAAACTATGATGATTTTTCAATCAATTTATTTTGGTTAATTATTGTAAAAAACTACATAAGCAAAATAAAAGACATTTTTTATAAAAAAGTTAATAGTGAAACTGATCCCAATAAAACAATTTACAAAATAAAAAATAATCATTATTTGCCTGAAAGAACTGATTTTTTTGTTGATAATTTAAATGAGCATAAGGTTAATTTACCATATAATGAATATGCTTATTTAAGCAAAAGTGAAAATGAATTAGCCAATATCCAATATTTCGATTCTGATGTTGAAGAAAAATTTATCAATCTACTCGAAAAATATAAAGTCATAGAGTCGACTGATGAATATACAATCAAAGTATGAACAAAAAATCCAGTTTTTCAAGGTGTTTTTGTTGAATATTTCAATAGTGATAATGAAATATTAAAAGCATACCCTGATTTTATTGGAAATGAAAGCATTAAGTGGGTAAGATAGTATTTCAATTCTTACTTCAATATTTATTCTACTCTATTTTAGTCCTAGGCATAAGAAAAATTCACAATATTTTATTATTGTGTTTTTTATCCCTGTTTTATAGTGTTTTTGGTTAAATTATATGATTATTAAATTGTGGTCTGTTTCAGACATTATTGTTCTAATGATTGTATTGATTGATTTAAGCCCAAAATTCTTTCCTATATATCTTTTTAAGTCATGAGAAACAAACGTTTCAGCATTACCGCTTGTGTAGTATTTGTTAGTTATTGTCTCATTTATGAACTTATTATTAGTTGTATAAAACCTAATGAATTTCTTTATGTCATAGATTTTTTGCATTGTCTTAGGCTTAGATGAGAGCAAATTAATTGTATGCTTTAAATAGTCAGTAAATTCATCAAATTTACCTTGATTATACAAATAATTAAGCTCTTTAAAATGGTCTATGCCATCAAATATTCTCTTATTTGCCTTATTTAGTGTTTCATTAAAACCATATATTTTAAATAGTTCTCTTATAAAGTGATATTTATCAAAAACCCTAGTGCTTTGTAGTGCTGTTGCTAATGTCGTAATAACTTTAGCCCCATCTCCTGAAACAATTATTTGCTTATTTGCATATAGCTTAGATAAAGCATTTTTAACTGCATTATGAAATTCAGCTTCGTTTTTCTTAATATCTTGCTTAATTCCTAAGTTGCTAATTTGCATTATTGTAGTTTTGTTCTTTATTTTGCTATCTCCATTATGTTCTAAAGTGTGAATTGTAGCCATTCTGCATCTAAATTTGGCTTTGTATCCATTAACTCTAGCATAAAAATATGAATCATCTGTATCAATTTGAATTGCTTCATATTCTTTATCTTTGTGACATTTTAATTCATCCATATTTTCCTGTTTTATAGGGGTTCTGTTTCTGTGATAT
>NZ_AJPR01000013.1 GCF_000266865.1 Mycoplasmopsis agalactiae 14628
TTTGCATTTAATATAGTTTTAAATACAGCAATAAATGTTCTATATGTGCTTAAAACAGGTCATCAAATAAGCACATTTGCAACAACCCTAAATAGTAATTAGTTGTTGTTTATATTTAACAAGCAGTTCAACGATATATAAGTTAATTTGGTTTAAAAGTGTGCATATTTCTTGTGTACATTGAAATAAAAAGGGCAGTTTTACCCTGTTTTTTATGTGTTTATTGTTGTGCTTTTGTATACACATGCAAAACAAAATATAATTACATTCTAATTAGTTTATAATTATATTGTAATTACTTTCTAATTACAAATTAAACATATAGCAATAAAGGAGATTAATGACTTTTTTTACTTTCCATTCCAATAAGGGGGGAGTTGGAAAGACAACAATTACGCTTAACATTGCAGATGCTTTAGCAAAGCAAAATAAGAAAGTTTTAATCTTTGACTTTGATAGTCAAGGTTCATTATCAAATGTTCTTAAAAGTAACATAAACTATAATGAAGATGATTCAGGTAAATGATTAAAAAGAACATCAACAGAGCAAGAATTAGCTAACACTATTCAGCATTCTAAAATTAAGAACATATATTATGTACATACCAATTCTTTATTAAATAATGTAAGAAATTCATTGCTTAATACAACATTAAGAGAACTAGTTTTAAGTTCCAACTTAAAGCTAATGAATAGTTACTTAGTTAAATTAGGAATTGATTATGTATTCTTTGATTTAAACCCTATCTTTGATGACATAGCAAAAAATGTTTATATTGCTTCAAAGACAGGCATTATCCAAGTTGTAGAACCACATATTTTTAGCTTGCAAGGACTTAACGTTATGCTTTCAGAATGAAAGAATAATACAAGAGAACTTGGTCTTAATGATAATATACAAGGCATTATCTTAAATAGAATTAAATCTAATAAGTTATCTAAAGACTTTTTCTTCTTCTTGCATGAAGAGTATGGAGATAGGACACTAAAAACATTTGTGCCCGACAATATAGGTATGGCTACAAGTACAATTAGTTTAGCTTTTTCAAGTGATATAGCAACACTTAATAAATGAAAAAGACCTAAATGAGTTTTAGAGAGTGAATATAAGGACTACATTAAGGATGGTAATCCAATAGAGAACCTAATTATCGAATTACAAGAAAGAAAGATCCTATAATTAGTTTCTAATTAGCTACTAATTACTTTCTAATTATTTTATAATTACTATATAATTAGTTTGTAATTATAAAGTACGCTGGGAGTGATAATGGAAAATAAAAATATATTCAAACAAGTAGCATCACAAACTCAGAAATTGCAACAAGAAAACTTTGATAAATCTAAAAAATTAGATAATGACCAAGCAGTAGATAATTTATTAAACCAAGCAGATAAGCTTTTAAATAAACCAACCAAACAAACTCAAGCTAAAAGAGAAGGCAAAGCAACAGGGCTATATTTAACACAATCTTTAGTTGAAGATATAGCTAAAGTGCAAGAGCAAGCTGTTAATTTGGGCTTTGGAAAAGTAAGCATTCCTGACTTAATTAAATATGGCATAGTTTACTTTAAAAGATTCATATTAATGAATTTAGTTGAATTACCTAAAGATGATAAGTAAATAATTTCAAAGAATAGTATAAAAAATCAAATAGGACTAATTTAATAAGTAGCCCTATTTTTTCCTTTTTTCTAATTACTATCTAATCATAAAGTAATTAGTTTGTAATTATATTGTAATTACTTTCTAATTAGAAATACAACTCATAAGACAAGCGTAAAGGATTAATTAATGACAATCAAATTCATAGTAAGAGACAAAACAACAATTGAACTATTAGAAGATGGCAAAAAAGGAGATCTTATTGATCTATCTAGTGCTGAATCAGTTGACTTAAGTATTATTAATAAAGTAATTGATGAAGCTAAAGACAAGATTTATAATGAGAAAATTGAAGGCTTAAAAACAATATTAGCTACTGGATATAAAAGAAAGTTAGCTGAAGAAACAAACTCATTAAAAGATAAGCTATCAGAAACAATAAATAATCAAAAAGAAAAGATAACCAAATTAGAGTTACAAATTAGCAATTTTGAAGAAAAACATAAACTAGATACTAAAGTTAAACTTGCCGAAGCAATTCAAGGCAAAAATAATGAAATTAATGAGCTTAATGATAAAGTTAAGGACTTAACACATAAAATTAGCTTATTACAAGTAGAACACAAGAATGAAATAAGCAACAAAGTTATTGAAACTAATAAATTAAACGAGCAAATAGAAAAATTAAACAGAGAAAAGCTAACTAAGAACATTAAAGTTTTAGGAGAAGAGTTAGAGAACTACTGTGTAAATGAATTCAATAATGTATCATCTTATGCTTTTAGAACATCAGTATTTGAAAAGGATAATACTGCTATTAAAGCGGAAGGAGAATCTAAAGGCTCTAAGGGAGACTTTATCTTTAAAGTTTATGCTGAAGAAGAAAGAAAAACTCCATTACTTGGAGTAATGTGTGAGATGAAAACAGAGTTAGAATCATCAGTATATAAACAAAGCAATCAAGATCATTACAAAAAGCTTGATAGTGATAGAGAAAAGAAACAATTGGACTATGCATTGCTTGTTAGTGAATTAGAGTATCAAAATAGTGACTGATTAGTTTATAGAGTTCCTGAGTATAAAAATATGTTTGTGGTAAGGCCAATGTACTTTATAACAATGCTAGGCATATTGGAAACAATAGCACTGAAGTATAAAGAAATTACATTAGATAAACAGTTTAAGGAAATTAGCTTTGCTGAAAAGCAAAAAATATTAGATGACTTTAAAGACTTTAAAGATAGCATTTTTGATACTACATTAAAATACATTGAAACTAAAGTTAGTGAAATTAATAAATCAGCTGAAAACATTAAAAAAGAAGCTCATAAGATTTTAGAAGGAACTGAAGTAATAATTGATAGACATCTAAATGCAATTAAAAACAAAATTAACAGTTTTAGTATTGGTTCAAGAGTAATTAAACCAATTGAGAAATTAGCTAGTAAGTAAGTAAAGAAAGCCAAGTTGTAGAAACCTGGCTTTTTGTTTTTTCTAATTAGTATCTAATTATAATATAATTACAAACTAATTACTTTATAATTAGTTTTTCAGCAAAAATTAAACCTTAAAAAGTTTGTCATTTTGTGATAATTCTAAAACAACATTTGAATTATTAAGCACTTGTTCTGGAATTTTATCTTTAAGTATCGAAATAATTAATTGTGCTTTACTATGTAATAAATAGTTGCTAATGCCTATTAATTGATTATCAGACATTAACTCTTTTTTATCATTAAGTAAGAAATGTAAACAAGGAATTTTTTGTTCATCTGCAAATTTGATATAAGCCAGATCAAAACAAATAATTTCCCCTTGTTTTTTTCCTGAACTTTGATTTAGAACTGATAAATCAAACCTATACATTGGTCTTTGTTTGTTGTCAAAAGTTCTGTCACATACTAAAAAGTATCTTTCGTTGTATAAGAGATTAGATATTTTTTGAAAACTATCATTAAATGCTTTAACTTTCTTTTGTAATTCATTATAAACAGTGTCAGAATAAATTTCTTTATTAAGATTTTCTATTTCATTTTGTGTCTTAGAAATATCATTTTCATTTTCTATAATTTGTTCTAATTTACTCTCAAGAGCCCCTTTTTCTTGATGCTTTTCATTTAATTTTTTAATAAGTTTGTCTAACTCTTTAAAAGTTTCTTCCTTCGACAGAGCAATACTTAAGTCTTTTTCAATATCTAGCAATTTAGTCAATTCAGCATTATATTTATCTAATTTATTATTAATTGAAGGCAGTTCGCTGCTAGCAAAAGCAACTTTTTCATCTATCATTTTGTTATGAAAATTAATTAATTCATCAAAAGTTTTGTGTAACTTAGGCATATACAGTTTAGATTGTTGATAAATAATTTCAACTTGTCTAGTGCTAATTGATACACTGTCAGACTTTATTTTTTTGATAAAGTCATTTATATTGTTTTTTCTAATATTTAATAAACTAATTTGTGTTGAATATTGTGAAATTTTATATTTAATTTTATTAAGGCAGTCTAAATCAACCTTAAACTTTTCATTAACATTTAGTTTGTTCTTTTTGTTATTTAATTCAGTAATTTCACCTGAAAGAATTTCTAAACTTTGCTCATATGCAACTCTTGTCGTTTTGTTAGATAGCAATCTTTTTTGGTACTTTTTTTCTTCTTCTAATTTCTTTTTCAAGCTAATTAATTTGCTTGCAGTGTCAAAACTAAAACCAAAAAGAAAAAGATATAGCATTTCATATTCACTATCATTAGTGTTAGGATGAACTGTTTTTAATGTGTTATTAATGCTTTGGTCAGTGTATCTTATATTGTGTGAAATAATTTGTCTAAAAGTAGGTTTAGTAGCTTTGTGTTTTGGAAAAATATAACTTAATAATTCTGTACTTAATTGATCTGCAGCAACATTTTTATCATTAACTCTTAAAACTTTGTTATTTTTATCACTTAAGAAATTTCTCTCAATGATAATTTTTTCTGATTGATCATTATGAATATCATAAGTTAGCTCTAAAGTTATTAAAACTTTGTTATTTTCTAGAAATTCTTTAAGTTCATAATTAACTGTTTTGGTTTCTAATCCTGAATATATTTCCTTAGCATTTCCGCCTAAACAAAAATTAATTAGTTTTAAAACTGTAGTTTTTCCAATGTTATTGCCTGTCTTTGTTAAGTCACTACTTAATGTGCTATCAACTATCAAATTTAATCCCTTTTTAAACTTTAAATGCCTTATAACTTCATCACCTTTAGAGATTTTTAAACTTTTTAGATACATAAAAAACTACTCCATTGTCATTAATATCAATAACACCTGTTAAGTACAACCAATCCAATGATAAAAAAAAGATATTAATAGGCATATTGTCAGGCTTTTTAACTTCAGCATACAAAGTTATTATATCTATGCTTTTCTGTTCATATAAAGTGTTCAAAATAAGGGAAGCATTATAGTAAACACATAGTTTTGGATTTATATTTTCTGGTAATAACATTAGTTAAACTATCTCCGCTTGAATTCCTTTAAATATTTTGCATCTCATAAATGAGTCTACTAATATTATATCAACATATAATGACAGTCTCTCTTTGTCTATTGGCTTCCAGTTAGTGCTGTTTTTAATAATATTTAATACTTTTTCTTTACATTTTTCATATATTTCATCAGGATCATACAAATTAAGATTTGCTATTTCATTATATATTTGACTTATATTCTCCAAAACAGCAATGCTCTTATTATTTGCTTCTATGTCAAATTCTTTATATATGCTATCTATTGCTGAACTAAACACACAATAATTCTTAATTTTTCATTTTGTGTTAATGAGATTATTAAAATTTATCTTATCTTGTATTTTAAATACAGTTGAATTAGGCAAATCAAGTTTTATTATGTTTAAATTTACATTTGACAGTCTGTTAATAATATCAGAAAGAGCAGATATATCATTTCCGGTTAAATGCTTGCTATAAGATAGCTCACTATCTAAATAGTCAGATAATTCTTTTAATTTTGTTAAATCTAAATGTTTAACTTTCCTGAGTATTGACTTTATGTCTATTATGTCTTGTGCCACATCAAATTCTAAATTATAAGGGTTTTTAATTCCCTTAATATTTGTAAAAGATTTAACCGATGACAAAAATTTAAACTTATAGCCTGAATAATTTTTATATATAGCTTTATTTAAGGAATTATTTATTTTTTCTCTTGTAAGAGTTGATGAAACTTGTATTAATATTTTGTTATCATTATCAATTAAGTCAAATCCTGGAGAATTATAAATGATTGAATTTGCATTTACTAAGTTTCAGTCATTTATAATATTTAAAATTTTCATAAAAATATTTTCAGAAACTGAATTAAAGTCATAAAATCCAATAGAGTTATTAACTCAAGTTTCAACATTAAGCATAGATATTTTTAAGACAATATTATCTATATACTCTTTGTTTTGCATAACTGTCTCCCCACACAAACATAATGCTACATATAAATAATAATCTAAATATTAATGTTTAATAATTTATATCATTCCATTTTTGTTTCTACTACTGAGTTACCTTTAAATTCAGTATGAAATATTTTCCAGTAAAAAATATGATTCTATTATTTTTATACTAATAAAAACTTTCTTATTTTGCTTTGCTAAAGCATCTGCAATGTTAAGCGTAATTGTTGTCTTTCCAACTCCCCCCTTATTGAAATGGAAAGTAAAAAAAGTCATTAATCTCCTTTATTGCTATATGTTTAATTTGTAATTACAATCTAATCATAAAGTAATTAGAATGTAATTAGCTACTAATTAGTTTATAATTAGAAGTAAAATAAAAGCAACTCTTTTAGTCGCTTATATTTTCTTTAAGTCCCTTTCATTTATTTAATCATTCTTTATAAATTTCATTAGCTTTTTTCTTGTACTCTTCTGTTTTATGTTTCTCTTGTAAATCAGTGTTATCTTCTATTTCTTTAAAGTCTGGGAATTTGTCCTTCATTACTTTGTTGACATAGTAGGTAATATACTTTTTAATATTTATCTGATTATTATTATTATTAAGGACAAGATCTCCAGGCAGGTTT
>NZ_AJPR01000014.1 GCF_000266865.1 Mycoplasmopsis agalactiae 14628
TTCTTTTAAAAATGGCTTTGATTCTTTTGAAGTATCTACTAATAGGTAGTTTTTATATTTATTAAATAAGTCTTCTACTTGTTTTCTGCTATCATTATGATTAAACCCTGCTGGTGGCTTGGCATCATCTGTTTTAATAATTTTGGCTGTTGGTTCTAAAAATTTAAACACATTAAAACAAGAAACACTTGCTAATGCTGGTGCTACTGTTGTGCCCAGTAGCAGGGCTATATTTTTTATTCCTTTTTTTATTCTCATAATATTAATTCTAATACAAATATTAGGCAAATAATATCTATTTTGAAAACAATTTCATATTTCTTTGTAGCAGTTATTTAGTTTCTTTCACACGGTAATTTTATAATTAGAAACTAATTACAATCTAATTATAAAGTAATTACATACTAATTAGAATATAATTAGATCTTGACAAAACTAAGTTTGATAGTAAAGTAAACAATTTTTTAATATTATGCAATTTTTTTATATAGCAATTTATAGCACTTAGAACTAAACAAAAAACTATGGAGATCCATAGTAATTTACTTTATAAAATGTTTTGTTTAATAATAAAATTAATCCCCTGAATAAATGCTTCTATAATAGGTTTTCATATCTTCAGGATCAATTAATTTAGTTGAAGGTTCAAATTCCCCTAAGCCTTTTCTTGCATTTATCCATGGTTCTTCTGTATGCGAAACAGCTTCTAATTCATAGCCTGATTTATCACCATATGTAGTTCAAACTGCATCAAGCAGTTCTAAAACATTTTTGTCTAATTTGCTTTCATCAAAAGCTTTTTGCTCAATTTCATTTCAGCCATATTCTTTGTAGTCATTTCATAATTCAGGAGAAATTGGACTATGAATTCAAGCCTGAAAAGCTGTATCATTTAATATACCATCATTAAGTAAAGCATATGCTCAAGCTTCAGCATAATATGTTAGATTTTGAAGTTTTTTAGGACTCATACTTTCTTTAGATAAAAACCAGTTAGATATATCTTTATAACTATATTTTTTAGCCATTATAACATCTCCTTTAACATATTTATTGACTTAAGAAAATAAAAAAGTATATAAAAAGTAATTAGAATATAATTACTATCTAATTATAAACTAATTAGTTTCTAATTAGATTTAGTTGTGTTTTAAGTAGATATTATGATAGTTTTTATCACTCCAAGTTACATTAAATAGATATAGCTATATTATGATAATATAAGCTGTTATGTGATTTAGAATATGCCCTATTAGTTTGTATCCATTCAGCAAATATATAATTAACTTATAATTAGAAAATAATTAGCGACTAATTACACTCTAATTAGATTGTAATTACTATGCAATTATAAAAACTAATGAATAGATTATAGTTTCAGTAGGTATTATCCAATAGTTTTTATTAATATAAATAGTCAATGAAAGTAGATAGATTGCTTAAGCCTTGTCTGTAGCTAATGAGAACAAGAACTAATTACATTCTAATTACTTTATAATTACATTCTAATTAGATACTAATTAGCTAGTAATTAGAATAAGAAAAAAG
>NZ_AJPR01000015.1 GCF_000266865.1 Mycoplasmopsis agalactiae 14628
TTATAAGTATTAATTATTTTTTCACAAGTATCTTTATTTAAAAGTCCAATATCTCTTGTTTTCCAAATTGTGCGATCTGAAACAAAACTATCGACTTCGAAATATTGGATATCATCTAAATTCTCATATAGTTTTTCCATTACACTATTATAAATACTTGGGGAAGTTAGATAGTTATTTAATTCATTATCTTTTTCAAATAGACTTTCAAAGAGGTTTCTATCCATTACATTAATTACAGAACAATTAATCGCTATTTCTTTATCATTACCATATAAGTCATTTTGAAGAACTAAATTTCCTTTATCTTGTGCAGTTAATTCTCTATTTTTATCAGTTATACTTTTAGCAGAAAGATAATAAACTTTATCATCAGAATAAAAGATTAAAAACGGTCTATTTGCTCCATGGGCATCTATTTCATCTCCATTCCTATTTTTAGCAATTGGGAGTCTATTTTCTTTATTTCTTTGTTTATATACTCTACCGATTAATAATTTACTCATATTAGAAATT
>NZ_AJPR01000016.1 GCF_000266865.1 Mycoplasmopsis agalactiae 14628
ACTTTTGATATTTATTAATAGATTTATAAAGAATTTTTAAGGCTATTTTATAGCCTTTAAAGAAAGGATAAATTTATGAAAAAATCAAAGTTTTTATTACTTGGATCAGTATCTTCACTAGCAGCAATTCCTTTTGTAGCAGCTAAGTGTGGCGATACTAAAGATGAAGAAAAGAAACCTGCTGGAATGCCAGGAGAAGGCCAAAAAGATCCTAAATCTCCAGCAGAAGGTGGAATGACAGGCGACAAGGATAAAGCTGAAAAAGACAAAAGCAGAAACTGGAAAATCTGACAAAGATAAAGATAATAAAGACAAAGCAGAAACTGGAAAATCTGACAAAGATAAAGATAATAAAGACAAAGCAGAAACTGGAAAATCTGACAAAGATAAAGATAATAAAGACAAAAATACAGTAATTGACTTGTCAAAAATTAACACAAACTTAGGATATTTTCCAAAAAATATAAAAACTAGAGCAGTTAGCCAAAAAGATATAAAAGTTAAAATTGTTAATATTTTAAATGGCCGGCAAGATTTTAGTTTAGCCGTAGACTATGAAAATCACAAAGCAAAAGTGACACTAGCAGATGGTCAAGAAATCACTTTTACATTCACAGATGAGCGTGAAAGAATGGCAAATGATACTAGCGCTACTGGTGCAGATATAGGAGAAAGAAATACAGCTCTAACCCGACCT
>NZ_AJPR01000017.1 GCF_000266865.1 Mycoplasmopsis agalactiae 14628
CAAGCAGATAATAATCTCAATGTGTTTTATTTACATACAAAGCAAATATAGGCCATAACAGTGGCCTATATTTTTTAGTTTTATTGCCTCATCATTTTTTTATATAAACTCACCGCTTTTGATATTTATTAATAGATTTATAAAGCATTTTTAAGGCTATTTTATAGTCTTTAAAGAAAGGATAAATTTATGAAAAAATCAAAGTTTTTGTTGCTTGGATCAGTATCATCATTAGTGGCAATTCCTTTTGTAGCAGCTAAATGTGGTGATACTAAGGAAGATGAAAAGAAGCCAGCTGAAACTACTCCAGGCAATCCTACTGAAACACCAGGCGGAAGTCAAAATAATCCAGGAGGAAATCAAAATCCAGGAACTGAAGGCGGCAGCAATCAACAAGGCAGTGAAATAAATGTTAAAGCTTTAACAGATAAAATACATTCAATATGAGGCTTAGCTCTAAAATTTGAAGACCGTTTACAAAACTCATTCAAGAAAGGAGATTCATATCAGTCTGTAGTAGATAAGATTGCATCAAAACTAAGTGATAAAGAAAAAGAACTTATCAAGTTGGCTTCTGAGGGCGATAAAAACAAAACACTTGGTTTACAAGCAAAACAAAAAATAAAAATTAAAATTGGAACTGAAGAATTAGAACTTGAGTTTGGAAAAGTGGCTGAAGCAATTAAGGCTGATGGCGCAGAGGAAAAAAAGAAGAAAGAATTAGAAGAAAAGAAGAAGAGAGAAGCGGATGAGAAAAAAGCTAAGGAGTTGGCTAAAGCATTTAAAAATGAAGAAACTCCAGAAGAAAGTGATGAACATACTCCTTCAAAATTTCACAAATATGAAGATATTGTGAAATTTGAAAAATCTTCATTTTAAAAAATCAATTAAAAGTAAATATACAGCAACAACAAAAATATTGTTGCTTTCATATGCATTTAAAAACCAAAAGCCGGAGCGGCCTTTGGTTTTGTTTTTTGGATTTATGTCTAATAATTAACAATTTTATCTTGAACTACCTCTGTTTCTTTG
>NZ_AJPR01000018.1 GCF_000266865.1 Mycoplasmopsis agalactiae 14628
CTTTTATTTTGTCTATAAACTCACCACTTTTGATATTTATTAATAGATTTATAAAGCATTTTAAGGTTATTTTATAGCCTTTAAAGAAAGGATAAATTTATGAAAAAATCAAAGTTTTTATTGCTTGGATCACTATCATCATTAGCAGCAATTCCTTTTGTAGCAGCTAAGTGTGGTGATACTAAAGAAGATGAAAAGAAACCAACTGAAACTACTCCCGGCAATCCTGCTGAAACACCAGGCGGGAGTCAAAATAACCCAGGAGGCAATCAAAATCCGGGATCTGACACAGCACCAGCCAATGTGGTTAAAATTGATCTAAGCAAACTTGAAGAAAAAATTAAGGAAGAGCTAAACAAACTTGCTAAAAATGGTGTTTCACCTGAAAGTGTATTGGATGTTATAAAAAAGGTAAAAGGATTAGAAACGCTAACATTGAGTGATTTATCTACAGTTGAGTTTAAAGACAAAAAATTAACAATTGAAGCTCATAAAGATTCAAAGCTAATATCTGGTAAATATGAGTTCACAGTACAATCAGAATCAAGTATTGATCCACTTATGTCACACAAAAACAAAATTAAAGAATTTGTGTTTAAAAATTTAAAGGAACTAAATGTTGAAAATCCAAGTCTTGCAACGGATTTTAATGGATTATTTAAAGATTTAGAAATTGACAGCGCAAAAACTAAAGATGACTTTTTAAGAATAAAAGAAGATCTTAAATACCTATTTGGACAATGATACAGTTCATTCGAGGAGTCTCCATTCCACTTTAATTATAGTGATGTTGAGCCAGACAAAGATGATAAAGAGAGCAAATCAATAAGCGGCGGAAATCCGTATGCATATGTGTCTCTTGATGTAATTGAAGACATTAAAAAGCAAATTGAGGCAAACAAGGACAATGAAAACCATATATATGCCACTTTAAATAGTGACATTCAAACTGTAAAAGAAGCATTGGAAAAACAAATTGAAGAGCAAAATAATTCAATTGAAAAACTTTTTGAAGACATATTAAATAAACTCGAATAAGAAATATGAATGTGCCGACAGGCGCATTTTCTTTTGCTTTCAGAGACTAAAATGAAAGCATTATTGTTGTCATAAACTCACC
>NZ_AJPR01000019.1 GCF_000266865.1 Mycoplasmopsis agalactiae 14628
AAATGCAAAAATTTTCCATAATTTGGTAAAAAAATTGTTGATAATTTGGCTAAATAAAGCACTTTAAAAGTAATTACAGTGTAATTAGTCACTAATTACTAAGTAGTTAGATTGTAAATATAATGTAATTACTTTGACATATATTTTTTAAGTCAAAAACTAACTAAATAAGTTGAAAAACTAGTTTGGATAATTTTCCTTTTTTGTCTATAATAAAGGCATAAAGGGGAAATTATGCAGGAACTTTTTATGCTTTGAGACCAGCAGGCTGAAGAATATAAAAACAGTGCTGAACGTAAAAAAGAATATCATGTTGAGCGTAAAATAACAAGAGTAATCATAGTAAAAGGAGAAGTATATTACTATACTCTATATATGTATAGACACAAAGTGACTAGAAAATGCTTTGTTTACTATCATAATGAGATATTAAAACATAACAAGAGACTTAAATATTACATTGATGATATAGAAAGATGCTTAAATGATAAGCTTTATGAACGTAATTATAAAAAATTAGGCAAAGTTAAAAGCAATAAAATACCTTATTATATCTATGC
>NZ_AJPR01000020.1 GCF_000266865.1 Mycoplasmopsis agalactiae 14628
TACTTGACCACCAGGATATAATCCTAATTCAAGCAAATATGTTGATTTAAGCCTGCTTAATGAAATATTTTTAGATAATCCTGTTGTTATTAGTGAAACTAAATTAAGCAAGCTAAAAGAGAAGATAGTAAGTGAAGTATCAAAACTAACTGAGCCATTAAACTATAGATTCAATAAAGAATACTTAATTGCTTGACTAAGCACAGCCTTTTATAACTTAGATTTAGTTATGGATATAGCAGACTTAAATAAGCCTGAGAATAAAGAATTTAAGGATAAATATGACAAGGCTGTAAACAGTGTCTTTAAAGAGAAAAATAAAGTAACTATCTTAGGCAAGGAAGTATTAATACCAACAAGTATTAGCGATGAAAAACTACGCCTAAGATATGAAGAAGCTATAGCTAATAAAATTAAAGAGATAGAGAACAGAAACTTTAATAAAGGGTTAGATAATAAAGTTAGAAGCAAAATATACATATTAATTCCAAAAGAAAATGCTATAGGCTTTGCATTCTTACCAGTTATTAATAACATTAGTAGTTCATTTGATCCAACTAAAGATCCTGAATGAATTTCAGAATTAGAAAAAGACCTACATAGAAAAGATATAAACGGAGAAGAGATTCGGAGTACTCTTAGCAAGGTTGCAAGCTATGCAGGCTGAACTGTTGGAGCTATTTCAACATTAGGGTTAATATCAGGAGCTGTATTTGGAGTTAGAAATTATCTAAACAAAAAAGGCTTTAAGGCTGGAAAGAGCAGTGCTATTAAGAAGAAAAAGAAAAAGCAAAAACCTATTAGAATTTACAAAGATAATTAAAGTAAAGAAAGCCAAGTTATAACAACCTGG
>NZ_AJPR01000021.1 GCF_000266865.1 Mycoplasmopsis agalactiae 14628
TTAGTGAAATTTTTTGTTTTTTTATTAATTCAAGAATAAGTAAAAAGGCCTTCAAATAACATCATTTCACTTAAATAATGAATTTATCATCCTTAAGCAAGAAGCGCCTAAAAAGGCCTTATTTGCTTAAATAAAAGAATTCTAGAGTTCAAGACCACTCTTTTTAGTCTTCTCTTTTGTTTTTTGTTTGTTATCTTCTTTTTTTAATTCATTATTAGAAAACATATTTAACATTTCTTCATATTCTTTAGCATTATTTTCTTGTTTATTTTGTTTTTGAATCTCATTATTAAGTTCTTCTTCAGTTATATTAAATAAATGCATAAAGTGTTTTTTAAGGGAAGAATATTCATTAGGAAGTTTAGATAATGTTTCATCTATTTTAGTTAGGGGAGTATAAAATAATTCAAAATATGTATCTATAAAGTTTATTGCGTCAGTTTTAATTTGACTATCAATCTTTTTTTCTTTTAGAAATTTAGTTTTATATTTGCTAAAACCGACTACTTGATAAAATTTAGTTTTCTTAGAATTAAGTGTGTAGCGTAATTTAGACATTACATCTTTATAAATTTTGGCATCCAATTCGACATCATTTCATTTATTGTCTACTTCAAATAGACTTTCAAATAGATTTCTTTCCATCACATTAATTACTGAACA
>NZ_AJPR01000022.1 GCF_000266865.1 Mycoplasmopsis agalactiae 14628
ACCTAATGCAGTTTTAGCTATAACTTTGCTTAAAGCTTGTTTTGCTGTTATTCCCGAATTAGTTTCTGTAGTGTTTGCATTAGCTACATTTCCAAATTCAAGTTCTATTTCTTCAGCCCCGACTTTAATTTTTATTTTTTGTTTTGCTTGTAAACCAAGTTTATTGTCCTTATCTCCTTCTGAAGCTAACTTGACAAGTTCTTTTTCCTTATCACTTAGTTTTGATTTAATTTTGTCTAGCACTGATTGATATGTATCACCTTCCTTGAATGAGTTTTGCAAACGGTCTTCAAATCCTTGAGCTAAGCCTCATATTGAATGTATTTTATCTTTTAAAGCTTTAACATTTATTTCGCTTCCTTGTTGATTACTGCCACCTTCAGTTCCTGGATTTTGATTTCCTCCTGGGTTATTTTGACTTCCACCTGGTGTTTCAGTAGGATTGCCTGGAGCGGTGTCAGTTGGTTTCTTTTCATCTTCTTTAGTATCACCACACTTAGCTGCTACAAAAGGAATTGCAGCTAACGATGATACTGATCCCAGCAAT